>JAXDBV010000128.1:0-22466 GCA_034678415.1 Bacteroidales bacterium | reverse complement strand
CGACTGGACATGTCCGGTTTGCGGATCACCCAAGGAGGACTTTGAAGTGGTGGATATATAAAAATAAGTGACTGACCACTGGTTATTGATGTTAAAGGAGCAGAGGATGATTGGTCAGTCCTGCCGTGCAGGAATGTTTTTCAATACTTCAATCAGTAGTTCCCAGAATTTTCGGGTTGATTCAATATGTATCCGTTCATCGGGTGAATGAGCTCCTTTGATGGTAGGGCCGAAGGAAATCATATCGAGCCCTGGATATTTCTTCAGGAACAGTCCGCATTCCAGTCCGGCATGGATAGCCTTGATCAGGGGTTCTTTTCGGAACAGTTTAAAATATGCTTTTTTTACCGTATGGAGTATTTCCGAATCAGGGTTGGGGGCCCACCCCGGATACCCTTCGGTATGGGACACCCTGGCTCCTGCCAAAGAAAACACGCTGGCTACCTGGCGTGCGATATCTTTTTTAGCTGATTCAACAGAGCTGCGTTGGCTGGTGGTTATAATCACTGATTGCTTGTCCTTCATTTTTACGGATGCCAGGTTGGTGGATGTTTCCACTAACCCGGGAATGTGCCGGCTCATTGCCTGGACGCCGTGAGGGCAGGCTTCAAGGGCATTCAGCATCAGCTGTTGGGACTTGAAACATATAACGTGCCCCGGCAGGTTTGTGCTGTTCAGCAGGATTTCGAGCTCGGGTTCACGAATACTGAACTCAGATTTCAACTCTTCGGTAAATGCCCGGGTATATGCCTGAAGGCTGGCAACTTTCTTCCGCGGAATAACAAAGAGGGCTTCCGCCTCCCTGGGTATGGCATTTCGTTTGTTGCCTCCGTCAAAGGAGCAGAGCCTGATAGTGTATTTCTCAGTAGCTTGCAGGAGGTAACGCGTAAGGATCTTCACAGAGTTACCCCCTCCTTTATTGATGTCATCCCCCGAATGACCTCCCCTCAGTCCGTTAATACGGATGTTATACGCCTCGACATTTTCCGGTAATGGTTCGGTGTTGAAACGGAAAACGGCAATGGTATCGATACCTCCCGCGCAGCCGATAAACAGTTCGCCTTCATCTTCGGAATCAAGATTAAGAAGGATCGTTGATTTGAAGAAGTTTTTTTTCAGTCCGTGTGCGCCTGTCATCCCCGATTCTTCATCAACGGTAAAGAGACATTCTATTGGGCCGTGTTCAATCTTGTTAGATTCAAGGACGGCCAGCTGCGCTGCAATTCCGATACCATCATCGGCGCCGAGGGTTGTTCCCCTGGCCCGGATCCACCCGTCTTCAATGATGGGGATAATAGGATCAGCATCAAAGTCATGGGTGACATGGTTGTTTTTCTCGCAAACCATATCCAGGTGACTCTGTAACACAACGGGTTTGAGATGATCATAACCCGGAAAAGGAGGCTTGGTTATGAGAATGTTACCGGCGCTGTCCTTTGCGTATTCCTGATGATGTTTCTGAGCGAAATCGCAGATGTAGGTGGAAATTTTTTCTTCTCTCTTTGACGGCCTGGGTATCCTGCATATCTCAATGAAATACTTCCAAACGGCGGCCGGATTCAGGCTCTCGAAGGTGTCAGACATAACTGCTCGATAAGGCGATAAAGATAAAAAAATAATTTCCGGATTTTAATAAGCTGTTTAATAATATTATGTGTGTATTTTAATTTCTTTAATTTTACATTAAGAAATATTCAGTGATTAATTCATGAATTTATGAGCAAGAGGACCATTGTTATACTGCCGGGTGATGGCATCGGGAAGATTGTGATGGTTGAGGCTATCCGTGTTCTGGAAGAGGCCGGTTTTCAGGCGGAGTATGTGCATGGGGATATTGGCTGGGAATACTGGTGCAAGGAAGGCAATCCGCTACCTCAGAGAACACTGGATTTGATCCGTAAGCATAAAGTGGCCTTGTTTGGCTCTATCACATCAAAACCGAACGAGGAGGCCAATGCAGAGCTGTCTAATGAACTGAGAGGGAAAGGATACAAGTATTCAAGTCCTATTGTCGGGATCAGACAACATTTTAACCTGGATATCTGTGTCAGGCCATGCCGGTCATACAAGGGTAATCCTCTGAATTTTATCCGGCGAACTGCGGATGGCGGTGTTGAGGAACCCATGATTGATGTTGTTATTTTCCGGCAGAACACGGAATGCCTGTACAGCGGAGTGGAATGGTCCAATCCTCCCGACCAGGTATACCAAGCCCTCATGTCGCATCCACGGTTCAGTGCAAACTTCGGACAAGTACCCAGGGAAGAGTTGTCGGTCTCGGTACGTATCTTTACCCGGAAAGCTACAGAGAGGATCCTTCGTGCAGCCTTTGATCATGCATGGAAGCACGGGTATAAATCGGTGACAGTATGTGAAAAACCGAACGTAATACGTGAGACATCAGGACTGATGTGGAAATTGGCCAGGGATATTCAGAAGAATGAGTACCCCGGGGTAGAGTTGTGGAATACTAATATTGATGCACAGATGATGTGGCTGACGAAGAATCCGGAGAACTACGGGGTGATTGTGGCTGGTAACATGTTTGGTGATATTGTATCCGACGGATTTGCCGGTCTGACGGGCGGTCTTGGATTTGCCTGCAGCGCCCAGTATTCAGCCGATGGTATTGCCGTATTTGAGCCGACCCATGGCTCCGCACCCAAGTATGCTGACTACAAAGTATCCATCGTGAATCCCATTGCCATGATTGAATCCTCATGTATGATGCTGGATTTTATCGGGGAGGAGGCAACTGCTGCCAGGATCAGGAAGGCTATTGCAGCAGTGGTGGAGGAAGGCAAGGTGAGAACTTATGATATGATGAAAATGACAGGCCGCGTTGACGTAATAAATAGTGGTGCTGCTTCCACGCAACAGATGACGGATGCCATTATTGAGAAAATATAATAATTAGTTAGCCCATGATTACCAGGGAAACAGTTGACAAGCTATGGCCGGAGCTCCAATGGATAGAGAATGAGGAGCTGCGCGACAGGACGGCACGTACCTGGCAGCTGGCGCTGGAACGCAGTGTGCTCACACCGGATGATCTGTACACCATACCGTTCACTTTACTGTGCGGTAGCGGTCTTAGAGTATCCTTCATGGATCATAAGAGGGCGGTGGTACATATTGCGCGCGCTGGCGGCCAAACCATCAAGGAATTTTTTGGGGATGAACTCCCGGTGAATATGGATGTACTTATTGCAGGCGCTATCTTAGCCGATGTGGGAAAGCTGTTGGAATACGAACTTGATGAAAAGGGAGAATCCATACAGGGCACTTACGGGCAGTATCTTCGTCACCCTTTCTCAGGTGTGTCGCTTGCAGAACAGTGCGGGGTTCCTCCGGAAGTGTGTCATATCATTGCCGCTCATGCACACGAGGGAGACCTCGTAAAACGAAGCACAGAGGCATATATCGTCCACCATGCTGACTTTATGACCTTCCTGCCGTTTAAAAACAGATCTTAGCTTTTGAATGCCGTTTCTGTAAGATCACCAGTCTGCCATGGTACTGACACTTTTTTGTTCGGGCGGCAACCGAATAAATTTACCAACTGTAAATCTTCAGTCTTATAAACCCTGCTGCGGAACATATGGGGTGATAAAACCTATAAATACATAAATACCTCTATATCAGATATATAGGAAATATTTTTTTTGCTGTTTTAACGTTTGTCAATGTCATCACATTAATGAAGCTTCAGGCAGATCGAGGGGATGATGGGCATATCACATTCATTTCGATAGGAGAGCAATTTCGTAAATTAGCGGATAAAAAGCAGTGAATATGATAGATGGTCAGGTGTTGGTACGTATGCTTTCTTCCTGTCCGGCAATGAGCTTGAGTTCCGTACTGACAGCTTTGCATTTTCGTTCTCAGGTAAGGAGGCTGGTCGACGCCGGTATCCTGCACCATGTGGAGGGTTGTAAGCTGGCACTGTTCCTGGTTTTTGTCCGTGCCCGGGGTATGGTGATGATTAAAACCGGAGATGCCGGCTTTATCACAGGTTTTCCGGACTATGCTTTTTGTATTCAGGGTAGCCCGGGAAGGCTATTTTGGATATACCTATTAACCCTCATCGTCGTTGTCAGTTTTCCCGCATATCAACGGCATCGATCCAACCTGGTATTAAACGAACCTCATGGAAAAATCTTCGAAAGCCTTTTCAAGGTTGGTATACCACAGGCAGCATTGTACTTGGCGGGCATTCAACATATACAATCACGGAGGTATTCATGGAGCTAACAGATTCATTCAATACAGAAAGGTTCTTCCTATCGGAAGTATTGCCTTTGGCTGTCGAAGCCGGACAACTGATCATGTCGCTGGTTGGTGCCGGACCGCTGGAGGTGGAACGTAAACCTGACAACAGTCCTGTAACGCAAGCGGATCGAATGGCCAATGAACTGATACTGGAGAGGCTTGCTCCGACACGGATACCTGTGATCAGTGAGGAGCAGGCGGTGCCCGACTGGCAGGTGCGGCGTGTGTGGACCTGTTGCTGGCTTGTTGATCCGTTGGACGGCACTTCCGATTTTATTATGGGAAGTGGTGAATTCACCGTGAATATTGCGCTTGTTGAACATGGCAGGCCACAGATGGGAGTGATATATGCTCCTGTATCAGGAAAGCTTTATTATTCAATTGGTTATGGGAAGGTATACCGTACCGTATGTTTACCGTATCAGGGAAAGGATGGTGTTATCCGTGCGGTAGGGGCCGCTCAACATCTACCCGTGTCGTTGCCAGGGAATTTATTCAGGGTTGTGGCCAGCCGCTCACATTTTAACCGTGAAACGGAAGCATTCATTAAGGGTCTCAGGAAGAAATACCCGAACCTGGAGCTGGTGCAGGTTGGCGGTTCTCTGAAATTCTGTCTTCTGGCGGAGGGCGGAGCTGAATTTTACCCTCGTTTAGGAACTATGATGGAATGGGACACTGCTGCCGGCCATGCCATCGCCGAGGCGGCAGGATGTTATGTGATAAGCATTCCTGAACGGAGTCCGTTGTTGTATAATAAGCCGTCCCCTGTACAACCCTGGTTTGCAGTGGCAAGGAACGAAAAGGCTATGTCAGAGATACTTGTTTAGTGTAGAGATCAGGTCGGCAGGCCGGATTGGTTTAACCAGGTATGCATTACAGCCACAGTTCAGTGCTTTCTGTTTTTCTTCGGTCATGGCATAGGCGCTCTGAGCGATAATAGGTATATCAGGCCGGATCTTTCGTATGGCGGCCGTTGCGTCATATCCTGAAGCATCAGGCATCTGGATATCCATGAGAACCAGGTGTATTTCCGGCCGGTTATGGACGATCTGAATGGCCTCATCAGCCCTGGTGGCCAGGATGAGCTGGATTCCGGTCTTGCGGAGGATTTCTTCAATCAGCTGGTAATTCATGAGGTTATCCTCCACGACAAGCAATTTTTTTTCCTTCCACGCCAGAGTGTCCACAGTAGTACTGATCTTTGCCCTTTCGGTGCTCTTTTGTTTCACGTTTTCATAACTGATGGTAAAGTGAAACACAGAGCCCACATCGGGTTCTGAGTCAACCCACATCTCACCACCCAGGAGCGAGGTGAGTTTTTTGGAGATGGTGAGTCCAAGGCCTGTACCTCCGTATTTACGGGTGCCCGAGTTATCCACCTGCAGGAAGCGGTTAAAGATCAGTTCCTGTTTTTCCTTGGGGATGCCGATGCCTGTATCCTTCACATAAAAATGGATCATGGTATCTCCCTGCATCTGGTAACCGAATTCGACATATCCTTGCTGGGTGAACTTGATGGCATTGCCCACCAGGTTGTGGAGGATTTGTTTGAGCCTGAACGGGTCTGTTCTCACGACATTTTCCCCTTCCAGTGCCATGACTGTACGCAGTCCCAGATTTTCTTTTCCAAGCATCTTCAACTCCTTCTCATAGAGGGTATATACCTCATTGATCAGCAGGTTTATGTCGCAGTTATCGTATTCAATTTTCAGCTGGTCGGCTTCGATTTTGGCAAGGTCAATAATATCATCAATCAGGTTCAGAAGAATTTTGCCGCTGTTGTTTATGACACTGATATATTCTTTTTTATCATCGGGTGTCAGGTCGGGCAGTGATAGCAGTTCGACAAACCCGATAATGGCATTCATGGGGGTACGAATCTCATGCGACATATTTGCGAGGAAAGCTGTTTTCAGCCGGTCTGACTCTTCGGCTTTTTCTTTAGCTGCTTTCAATGATTCTTCGGCCTGCACCTGTTCGGTAATGTCGCGATAGATCACGCAGGTATAGTGGGTATTATCGACAAAGAATGGACTGCCCAGTATGGAGACGGGGATCAGGGAACCGTCTTTCCGTTTTCGCATTGTCTGGAGGAAAAAGATTTCGTTATTGCTGATTTTTTCTTTGAGAGCGTTGGATTCTTCGATATATTCCTCAGGGAGTATTAGTCCGTCGATGGATACGCCAATGGTTTCATCGCGGCTGTAACCAAACAGTTTTGTGAATGATTCATTGATGCTGGTAATGGTTCCGTCATCCTGTTCGATCACGACTGCCTCTGCCAGGTTTTCAAAGATTTTCCGGAAGAAGATCCGTTCGATTCTGAGTTCATCCTGTGCACGTTTTTTTTCGACGCTGATACCGATCTGGCCAGAGATGAATTCCAGCACAGCAAGGTCATTCCGTGAATAGGCATTTTCATCGATATAGCTTTGTATACCAAGCATTCCGATAATTTCATCCTTCACACGGAGGGGTACACCGAGCCATATCAGGCAGTCGGTTCCCACCAGTTCGATCTCGCCATTCTCTTCCAGTTCCCTGATCTTCTTCTTGTCGCCATATAATGCTTCGCCGGTGTGGATAACATAGGCTGAAAGGGATTTGCCTGCGGGAAATTCCTGGAACTGGTCTTTATCGTCAGAGAAATAGGGGAGGCTCAGGGTATCCTTGGACCGGTTATACAGGGCTACATAGAAATTGGTAGTATCCATGATTTTCCCCAGTTCCTGCTGTATGATGCCGATGAGGCCATGAAGGTCAGAGGTGGAGATGACCGCATCGGAAATGTTATAAATGATTTCCTGTACCTTCTCGGTGCGTTTCTGTTCGGTAATATCATCTGCCACAAGAATGATATATTCAGGCTGGTTCAGGTTATCCTTGCTGAGAGTGAATTTTAGCTGGAGCCAAACCTCTGTTTCATTCTTCCGTTTATACTTACCGATATGTTCAATTGTGTTGATTTCGCCAAGTTTGAGTTTGTCGAACTCACGGGTGGCTGCCGGAACCATTTCGGGAACCATGATCGTGGTAAAGGAGCTTCCCAGCAGTTCCTGGAGGTCAAATCCGGTCATCTCGACAATACTCTGATTGGCATAGATAATCTCTCCCCTGAGGTCGAAAATAGCTATCCCCAGGCCGATCCTCTCAAACACCACATCAAACATCTCCTGTTTGATGAATTCCTGTTGTTCTTTCTTCTTCATTCCTGCCAGATAATATACCTCAGATCTGTTAGATGATCAAATAGTTCCAGTGTTAATTCGGGATAAAATTACTTATTTATTCTCATTTGACAAAAATGAAAAAGGGACTTTTGACAGTCCCTTTTTGAGTAGTATGAAAAACCGGTGTTACTTTGCAAGCACCACCTCACCATATTTAGTACTGATATTAACGGTGGCATCAGGGTTGGGATTTGTCCCGACAACTCCTTTCAGAGTTTGGCTGGTATTCTGGATAATCCGGCTCAGTTTGTTTCCGGAAGGGACTTTGATCTTGGAATATTCGGCCGTACCGTTCAGCAAATAGGAGGCGTCAGGATCGATGAAAGCCACCATTTTTGCATATTTGCCCGTAAGATCGATGTTTTCGAAACCGGCGTCAACCAGGTTGACTGTCATTCCTCCGTAAGCAGTGACCAGATTGAGTTTCTTCTCGACTCGGTCAATGGTATAATTGGTATAGCTGCTTTGCGCCTTGATGGTTCCGACCCGGTCGAACTTATAATTATCATAACTGGATTCCAGTACAACCGATCGTATATTACCGAGATTCAGATCGGAGTATTTGCTCAATATTCCCAATACCTGTGCGTTGCTGATTCTGAGTTTTGAGTACTTCATCTCAACCTTGAGCCAGTTGGCTTCTGTAACATTACATTCCGAATAGGCCACCACCAGGGAACTTTTTTCATCGCCGGCTCCACGGCTCATGTTATTGATGCTAAGCTTACCGTACTTTATTTCGATCCTTACTAGTCCGGCCAGCTCATCAGCATAAACGCTTCCATACTTGTTCAACAAGTTAATGTTGAGGGTTTTGGGGATATATATTTCATAATCAATACTGAATTTTTTCTGGTTGGATCCCCAGCCGGTCTGGAAGGTACTGAATTTATTATCGATCACTGTGATAGCCCTGATCACATCTCCCGTCTGGCTGAAGTCAACATTGATATATTCGAGCAACCTGGCAGCTTTCTCCTTATCGGGATGTTCCAGGATGATATTGACATCAATGGACACCTGGTTCTTTTCCCAGTTGATGATGTTCACGTTCCCGAACTTGTTTTGTACCTCCAGGAGTGTCTCAGGCGTAACCGGGTATTCCTTGTGAAAGTTCTTTTTCAGTTCTTCACCGGCTGCAAAAATCTGGAGGTTGACAGCCAGGAGGACAGGCAGGAACAGTGCCAGCTTATATTTAAGTGTTTCCATGTCCGGTATTGTTTTGATATTGTTCAGTTTGCAAATTTTTTAACAAGTCGAGGAGCCTGGTAAGTATTTCGACTTTTGTTTCATAATGCACGATCATGGCATCAATGATTCTTTCATCATTCGGGTATTTAATAAGTTCTTTCCGGAGGCTGTCATAGACGGCGTCCATTTCAGCGATTTCATCCATCAGCATGTTTTTAGGGTAGACGTCATTAAGCACTCCGGTTTTGTTCAGTTCTTCCACCTTTGAATTGACCAGGCTGGTGTAGTAGATTTCCACCTCTCTGTATTCAGGTGATACGGCACCCAGACCTACCGGCTTCTTGCCGGTGTATTTGTCGAAGAGCCATAGGGTGGTCAGGAGGGCAAGAACCACAACGGCAGTCAGCCGTAGGATCATTTCCGTGCTGATCGTTGCTTTACGCGGGCGAAGCCTTGATAATCTGGCAAGGAATCGATCCTCGTGGCCTGCAGCAGGTTCTTCCTCGTCGAAGGCGCTCCTGTTACTCCTGATGATATTTTCCAGATTACTCATATTCTTTTATTCAAAGTAGAGACAAGTTTCTGTTTTGCCCTGGTGTACTGTGAACGTGACGTTGATGGGCTGATGCCCAGTATCTCCGCGATCTCGTCATGATCATAACCTTCCAGCAGGTGGAGTGAAAGAACCACCCGGTAACCGTCGGGCAGTTTATTGATTCCCTTCCTGATCTCAGCGATCCTGGTTTCTATATCCATCATATCTTCCTCTTCCATATTTTCGCTCACATGTTCTTCCTGATCGTCAATTGGTTCGATGATTGCTTTTCTTTTCCTCAGGAGATCCAGCGAATGGTTAATCACAATCTTTTTCAGCCATGCACCAAAGCTCACTTTACCACTGTATGTCTCAATCTTTTCAAAGGCCGCCAGGAATGATTCCTGCATTACATCTTCCGCTTCCGAGGTATTGTTCACAATCCTCAGACTTGTGTTAAACATGGAGCGGTAATACAACTTGTACACCTGGAACTGGGCTTTCTGGTCACCCTTCCTGCATCTGTCAATCAGTGCCTGGTGAATATTGTAATACCGTTTACCATTTTCTTTTTCTAATTTCATCTAAAAGACGATATAAAACGAAAGGTGCTGCATGAATGATATATCAGCTTCATCGCTTCCCGTCAAATTTACGCTATTTTCATTGTGTTTGCCAGAATGACATAGAAATACCGGGAGCGGAGCATATATCCTGTGGTTCAGTCAGGATTACAGAAAGTATCTGAGGGGAGGCAGTAGAAAGAAGCTTCTGCCACCAATGGAATAACGAGGTGCTGAATGACTAATCCACGGTGAATTTTGCATTCGCGGTAATACCTTCCCAGGTATCGGTACGGAAGGGAGCGGCTGGCAATCCTTCGCTGTTAAACAGGTTGGCATCTTCGGGATTATCGGCCCATGCATATCGCGCAGCGACAGGCTTACTTACCATGTCATTGTACACTACCACGGAATTTCCTTCAATTTGTGCCATGGCACATACAAACTTCCGGCCGCTGCCGGCGATTTCGAATCCTCTTACATATCCGTATTTATCCTTTGCGATCAGCCCTTTTGCTGTTTCCGTAAAGGAGATCCTTATCCTGTTTCCTTCGATATTCATGGCATGGTACATGGGTCCTGAATACACGATATCCATCCCATAGGTCTTACCGATTGCAACCAGTGCAAGTCGTTTACCCGCATCCTGTTTGTTTGCAGGATGAATATCATTGGCATCACCGATATCGATGGTGACCGCCATTCCAGTATTGGGAAGTGACAGGGCAACCGATTGTGCTTCTCTCAGTTCGGCCCAGGTGCTGCCCGTGTTGCTGTCTCCATTGTTGGCAACATAGCTTGCCAGCTGAACGAAGTAGAACGGAAAATCTCCCTGTTGCCAGTGGTTACGCCAGTCCTTTATTAGGAGAGGGAAGGCTGTACGGTACTGCCATGCACGGCCTGCATTTGATTCGCCCTGATACCAAATAGCGCCCCGTATGCCAAGGTTCAGCAGCGGATGAATCATGGCATTGAACAGGAGGCATGGATAGCTGTTAGGGCTGATGGAGGCACTTCCAGAGGGAAGGCTTTCGATATTGAACCTCCACGGTCCGGCCAGGGACAAAGTGGTTGATCCGACAGTCAGTGTAAGGTCAGTGACATCGCCATAGACACCACCTCCTCCGCCGGTGTCTTCCACCCGAAGAGCGATCATATTAATGCCTTCTTTCAGCACTCCTGGAGGGATGTTATAGATTCGCGGTTCATTATACTTGTTGGCCATGCCGCCAATCCTCACCCCGTTCACGTAGGTGATGTCCGAATCATCGATTTTACAAAGGCTCAGTATCGCTTCTTTTCCTGAGGCTGTTTCCGGGAGGATCACGTTTTTACGGAACCATACCACGCCGTCAAGCCCGTCGAGGAACTGGTCTTCCCACAGTCCCGGCAGCGTCATTAGAGGCCATGTCTCATCGTCATACACGGGTTCCATCCAGTGCTCTGTTTCTTTACCGGAGGGCAATGTAATTCCTGCGGCAGCAAGCTTTTTCAGAAGGGCATCATTTTTTATTTTCACCAGTTCATCGGTACCGGTGGAGGGGATGGATGGCAGGAGGTAGTTAAACTCATCGCACTGTTCAAAGGCATGGCGGCTTGTCCATGTCTCGGAATGCGTTCCTCCCCATGAGGTATTGATCAGACCAATGGGGACTTGCAGTGTATGATAGAGCTCGCGGGCGAAGAAATAGCCTACTGCGGTGAAGTCACCCACCGTTTTGGGTGAACAGACGGTCCATCCACCCTCGCTGATATCTTCCTCAGGCACAGATGACACGGCCCTGGGTATTTTAAAATGCCTGATTTCCGGGTAGTTGGCATTATTCATCTCTTTGGATGCATTCATTGATCTGCTGACCGGCCACTCCATGTTCGACTGGCCTGAACAGATCCACACTTCTCCCACAAGGATGTTGTTCAGCACGATCGTATTCCTGCCTTTCACAACTAGTTGAAACGGGCCGCCTGCCGGCTCCGGCTTCAGCATGACGTACCACCTGCCCGATGCATCGGCCCGCGTATATACCTTCTGCTTTTTGAATTGAATCCCGATCTTTTCCCCGGCGTCAGCCCATCCCCATATCTTGACAGGCTTATCACGCTGCAACACCATGTTATCACTCCATATTACCGGCAAACGTATGTTACCGGATGTGTTCACTGCAACACACAGAAACAGTAAAAACAATCTGGTTGTCATACATATTCAGGAAATAGTTGCACTAAGATACAAAATCCCATAAATGATCGGGATGATTTACCACAAACGAAAATCCTCCGGCCAGGCAGTGGTCCGGCGGGAGCATTCGCAATATTCCTGTATAAAAACGACTAGTATGCCTTGACGGTGTTCAGCTTGGTTATGTATTTGTTCACCACGGCCTGCTGTTCCTCGATTTTTCTCGTCAGCACTTCCTGCTGGGATTCATTTTTCGGTATATCCAGCTCAGCCTCTGATATTTTTGAATGTGATTTATTGATCCGTTTCTGCGACTTTTTAATTCCCTTTATGAGAGCATTCTTTCTTTTTTCCAGCTGTTTGATATATGCCACTTTTTCATCCCTGGCGGTACCTGATTCCATGACATTCAGCTGGTTATTCTGTTCAATGATCTCTGCAGACAGGGTAGTCAGTTCATTGTTCTGGATGATCAGGTTATCTTTTTCATCATTGATGTTGCCATTACTTGAACGGATGGATTTTTGGAGACGGGACTTATCGTTCTTCAATGATTTCAGTTCTCCTTCGAGGTCATTCAGTATTTTCTGTTCAGCCTGGACTTCTGTCTTAACGTATGCCACATACTGGTCTTTTGAAAACTGTTTGAGGTAGTTCTTAGCCATGCTGAGTTCTGTGTCGCCGTTGGGTTTTTCAATATAAAAGTCCTTCTTTAGCTCAACGGAGGCCCAGAGCTGCAGCAGGGTGTCGGCATCAATCAGCTTGCTGTAAACGTTTACCGGTGCAGCGTATATATCTTTTATAATGGCACCAAATATTGTCATTTCTCCGTTTTCGGTAACAACTTTTGATTTTGTGCCTGATTCAAGAGCCTTTATCCAGTTCTTCAAGGCATTTTCATATTTTACTTCCGGGATGGCAACCATCATACCGGGATACATACTGTTACCGAAATACAAACTGTCTTCTGTAACGGTGATGGGCTTCTGGGCATTGACAGCTGATGTGGCTATCCATACCAGAATTGAGGGGATCAAGAGGTTTTTCATACTATATGGTTTAAGTAATTAAAGTGTAATATTCCCTGAATTATTTTTCCGCTTTCATAATTAAGTTCAGAACCCAGCAGGCTGTGTGGAATAGAGAAAATGACCAGCAGGAGCATGGCAGCGAGGATGGTAAGCCACGGCCTCTCCTTTTTCCTGTTCCCGAGGACGGCTGCGAGAAATCCCAGGAAGGCAATAAGGGTTTTGTTGTCGGTGAGATCCCATCCAAAGGGGATACCGGTCCATAGCTGTCCGAAGGCATACTGCTGTACCAGTGGACCAAGGATCATTCCCCCAGCGGCAAGGAGGATAAGAGTAAGTAATGTATATAACCGGAACCTGCTGATTCCCGCCAAGGCATAAAGGCCGGCCAGGGTTGACAACATCATGGCCGTGAACATGATCAGCACATGAGGGATTAGAATAGCCGAAGGAACAGTGCCCTTGAACCTGAGTACGACCGGATCCTGTTCCCTGTAGGTTTTGGTACCGTTTTTATCGGCGACCCGGATATAATACTGGATTTTCCCCGCAGCCGGTTGTTGGGGTATACTGGCAAAGAAGCCTTTGTCTTCATCGATCCCGAAGATCCTGTTCATGATAAACGATGTGACCGGATAGGTCCGGTATTCAAAGGTGGCTGACCGGTAGGGCTCCTCCGATGGGTATCGTCTGAAAAACAATAGCGCCGATGCGGTGGTGTCGTCAATACTCAGTTTTACTTCAGGTCTTTCATCCAGTGCCAGGCTGCGGACAAGCCGTAGCTCATACATTTTACCGTTTACCACTGCCTCTATTTTTAACGGGTAGGTCGGTCCTGTCATCCTTTGATAGATTGCCGCTGTTATGGTAATAACAAATGCGCAGAGCCACAACACCATCATCCTGATCATACCATATTATTTTTACAGTTGAATGAGCAATACTTTCAGTTCTCCTTCCCTGAGAACTTCAACATGGATGGTTTCACCTGAATTGAGCCTGGTTAGGGAGTACATGTAATCGTCAATGTTTTTCACTTTCATACCGTTTACATTTACTATGATATCACCATCTTTCATTCCTCCGGCATAGGCCGGTTGACCCTTAATAACAAGGTCTGCTCTCAGACCTTTGGTTTCGATACCGGCAAAGTCGGGCATGATTCCCAGGGTGATCCGGTGACGTTTTCTGCTATATCCGGCGGGGGATTTCGGACCGGCATCGCGGTAGGTGAGGGTTGGAATGCGGGTATTCAGATCAAATACTAGTTCATATATCAGGTTGGTGATGGTTTTCAGTCCACCGTAATCAAGTGTTGATGGCTTGTCATCGGGTGTATGGTACTCCAGGTGAGGGCCGGTGGTGAAGAAAAAGACAGGGATGTTGTGACCGTAAAAGGTGGCATGGTCGGAAGGACCGTATCCGTCGGGAGTAGTGGCAACCTTCATCCTGGTAGCAGGGATAAGGCTTTTCAGGAGGCTGTCTCCTTCGGCCGAGGTGCCTGTACCACCCACGCTCAGAGGCCGGTCGGCATCAAGCCTCCCGATCATATCTATGTTTATCATGGCTGTTATGCTTCTGGAGTCCACCGGCAGGTTTCTCATAAACGCCTTGGAGCCCAGCAGTCCCAGTTCCTCGGCATCAAAAGCAGCAAAAATCAGGCTGCGCCTCATACGGTCACTTGAAGCAGAAAACTTCTCAGCCAGTTCGATGAGTGCGGCCGTACCCGAAGCATTGTCATCCGCACCGCGGTGGATAGCCACGGTATCCGGTTTTCTTGATGACGATCCTTTGCCTCCCGTACCCAGATGATCAAAATGTGCACCAACCACAATATATTCATCCTTTAAAACGGGATCATTACCCTCGAGGATACCAACAACATTCTGTGCCACAGCGCTCTTTATTTCAATGTCGGTAATACCGCGGAGCACCACCGGGATCTCAAATGACCGTCGACGGTTTTTCTTCAGGATGTCCTGTTCAAGGGATGAGATATTCCCCGATATCGAGCTCAGAAGGCTGTCAGCCAATCTCCGGGTGATTTGTAAAACAGGAATCCCGGCAGACCGTTGTGTGAGGCCTGAGAAATCCAGCTTGTCGTCAGGACTGAAGGAGGGACCTGCGACGAGGAGTACTCCTGCCGCACCTTGTTCCCTGGCCAATATAGATTTGTAAATATCTTCCGAATATTCCATGAGGTCGTATGCATTGTTATCCCACTCTGGTGAGCCGCGGAGTATCATAATCCATTTGGCCGTCACATCGATCCCGTTATAATCATGCCAGGCCAGACCGTTCCGTTCAAAATCGAAACCAAAGCCCGCGAAACAAATGGTTGCTTCTACAGTATCTTCAGCAGAATACTCCATGGGGATGTAGTCTTCGAACAGCACAAATTCTTTTTTCCCTGCTGTCAGAAGGTTCCCGGGTCCGGGGGTTGATTCGAGGACTACATCAAACGGCTGGAAACCGGTCTGGTTGACCAGGACTAATCCACTCTTTCTGAACTCATTACGGATGAAGTTGGCGGCTTTCATTCCTCCGTGGCTGCCGGCCAGTCGCCCTTCCAGCTTTTCCGATGCAAGGTACTGAACCCCGTATTTAAGCTCCTGTTCCGTGATTTCAGGATTGTTAATGACCGTTGTGCAGGAATACAGCATCACAAATGAAAAAAGGATGAATAGCCGATTTCTCATACTCGGGTCATTTTTTTGATAAGGCAAGGAAATACAAAGATATTTTAATTATATAAAATGTTAAATATGATAATAATGTTATATAATATATAGTAACACAAGAAAATAGCAGTGGATATTCCGGAGCGGAGAAATTTCCTGAAAATATTTTCTTTTTCCAGAAAATCTGCTTATATTTGACCATATAGTTAAACTATATAGTTAAACCATAAAGTTAATAGTGATGGTTAAAGCAAAGTCAACGGACCGTCAGACCGAGGAGAAGATATTCAATGCTGCGACGGCCATTTTCGAGGAGAAAGGATTTGCAGCCGCCCGCATGCAGGAGATCGCCGATCATGCCGGTATCAATAAATCCCTCCTTCATTACTACTTCCGCTCGAAAGAACAATTGTTCAAAGCGGTATTTCAGCCGCTCATGAAAAAGATGTTTGATAAACTCTTCTCCGTTTTCATGCTAAATATACCCTTTGAAGACAAGATATGTATGTACTATAATGAACATATTGACATCCTCCTGAAAAATCCCCGGCTGCCCATTTTTCTTCTGTACGAAATCTCGCACAATCCCGACCTGATAAAGAGTATAGGAGAATCACTGCCAACCCGTCAATTAAGGGATGCGATATATAAGATCCATCACAATGAGCTGCAGGAGTGGGGTATCACAAAAAAAGATATGCCACAGCTCATGATCACCATCGTATCACTAGCCGTGTTTCCGTTTGCTGCGCGTGATATGATGAGAATCGTACTCTCGAAAGTAGCTGAGATCCGGAATTTCAACTCCTTTATGCAGGAGAGAAAAGCTTTTTCAGCCTCGTTTGTCATATCTGCCTTAAAAAACCGCAAGAAATGAAAAATATTTCCTTTATCATTGCATGGATGCTCATTGTAACCGCTGGTTATGCACAGAAAACTGTTACACTGTGGCAGTGCTATGATTCCGCTGCTTCTGCCACACCCCTGGCGCGTGAGGTGGCGCTCTACTCCGAAATGTCGGTGCTCAGAGACCGCAGCCTGTCGGTGACATTCCTGCCCATCCTGGATCTCAACGGGAATGCTGTCTATATCTCAGATATCCCCGATCTGTCGGATGTGATGGGCTCTCTTCCTCTACCGGCGGGAGCCATGCCTGAAATACCCCACGAGCAATACCGTACCACCCTGGATATCAGCCAGGTGATATGGGATGGGGGTGTTACCCGAAGCGCACGGGAGGTGGAGAAGGTTGTAAAGGAACTGAACCTGAAACAGAACGAGGCCGATATCTACCGCCTCCGTGAACAGGTGAACAATTACTATTTTTCACTTCTTCTAACCAGCCGCCAGATGGATGTGAACAGACTGATGATCGGGGAGCTGGAGACAAGGATCCGCGAAGCACAGTCGGGAGTGGAGAATGGCATTGTGCCAGCTGTTTCGCTCGATATCCTTAGTGCGGAAAAGATCAGAGCCGGACAATCATTGACCGAACTGGAGCACCGGCATGATGCCCTGGTGGAAGCGTTGGAGAAGATCACAGGGATGGATGATCTTCAGGAGGCTTCCTTCCTGTTGCCGGAAGTTGAGATCCCCGATGCAACCCGTATTGATCATCCCGACCTCCGCTTGTTTGACATACGCAACCACCAGATGGAGGCATCCCTGGATCTCTTGAGAAGCCAGCGTATGCCGCGAGCCTTTGGCTTTGCCCAGGCGGGGTATGGAAATCCTCCCGGAAACAATTTCTTCTCCGATGCACCTGATATCTATTATTCCCTGGGTGTCGGGTTGAAATGGAACATTGTTGACTGGAAGAAAAACAGGAACGAAAGAAAATCATTGACAGTGCAGCAGCAACTGTTGGATATCAGAAGAAGTGCCATGGAGGAGTCTCTTCAGCGGGTGCTGATAATGAAGAATTCGGAGATTGAGTCACTCAGTGAATCGGCCCGTAGTGATGATGATCTGATCGCTATACGGAAGAGGGTAACGGCTGTGGCTGCTTCTCAGCTGGAGAATGGCACCATTACAGCCTCGCAGTACATTACCGAGCTGAATGCGGAGAAGCAGGCAGTGATCAGCGCTGATGTACGACGCATTGGCATTGCGCGTGCCAGGATTGAATACATGAATATTATGGGTCAAAATAAAAGGTAAAAGTATGAAAAGGTATATGTTTTCTATTATTGTTATGCTCCTCGCATCGGGTTGCGGTGGTGAGAAGGACAGCGCTGACGCCTGGGGTAACTTCGAAGCCGATGAGGTTACGGTTTCCTCGGAGCTGTCGGGTAAAATTATAATGATGAATGTCAGGGAAGGGGTGGTGGTGGAGGGCGGCGCCGTCATCGCCGTCACCGATACGACATTACTGGCGTTACAACGGGAGGAGCTGGAAGCGGTGACGGCGCAGTCGCAGTCGCGCCTGGCGAGCATAGCGGCGCAGGATGCCGTGCTCTTGCAGCAGATAGATAACCTCAACGTCAATATCGAACGGGTGCGCCGCATGCTCGCTGACGGCGCCGCCACACAAAAACAACTCGACGACCTGACAGGTCAGATGGAGGTGCTGAAAAAACAGTCGGCCGCCAACAATACCCAGCGCCATACTGTGGCCGCCGAACTCAGGGGTATCGAAGCAAAACGCGCCGTGATCAATGAACAGATCCGTAGAAGTACGATACGCGCTCCTTTCACCGCTACAGTGGTGGAAAAATACGCATCAGCACACGAGCTCACCGCACCGGGCAAACCACTCGTCAAGCTGGCGGATATGAATACCATGAAACTGAAAGTGTGGATCAGTGGTGCCCAGCTGGCGTCGGTGAAGGTCGGACAAACATGTACCGTGCGGATCGACGACGGCAATGAAGGATTCAGGAATTATACCGGGACAATCAGCCATGTGGGAGAAAAAGCCGAGTTCACACCCAAAATCATTCAAACAAAAGAGGAAAGGGTGACCCTGGTCTATCCGGTGACCATTGATGTACCCAATGACGGTTCATTAAAATCAGGCATGCCCGGAGAAGCAATCTTCAAATGATATGACGGCAGCAGAGGCAGTCAATATTACCTACCGGTACGGCAGCATCGTCGCCCTTGATGAGGTAAGCTTCACGGTCGGAGAGGGTGAGATCTTCGGCTTCATCGGTCCTGATGGAGCAGGAAAGACAACCCTCTTTCGTATCGCCACAACCCTCCTCGTACCATCCGAAGGCAGGATGACGCTGTTCGGACTTGATACCATTCGCGATTATAAACTGCTGCGAAACCGCATCGGGTATATGCCGGGCAGGTTCAGCCTCTACTATGACCTCACCGTTGAGGAGAACCTGAATTTTTTCGCCACTGTTTTCGGGACAACCATGAAGGAGAATTATCATCTCATTGAGCCCATATACAAGCAGATTGAGCCATTCCGAAAACGTGCTGCCGGACAGCTCTCAGGCGGCATGAAACAGAAGCTGGCACTGTCATGTGCCCTGATACACAGGCCTGATATCCTCATCCTCGATGAACCCACCACCGGTGTTGATGCGGTCTCGCGAAGTGAATTCTGGGAGATGCTTTCACGGCTGAAAACGGAAGGGATAACCATCATCGTGTCCACCCCCTATATGGATGAAGCCCTGCGCTGCGACCGTATCGCGCTGATACAGTCGGGAAAGCTGCTCGGCATCGACACACCGGCAAACATCCGTAATTCCTATGGCACCACACTGTATGCTGTCACGCATAGAGAAAAGTATGCACTCCTTAATGCCCTCCGTTCCATACCATCCGTTCTCACCGCCAATCCTTTCGGGGATGCTGTACATGTTACCCTTGCCGGGGGGACGTTGCCCGAAAATATTGAAACGGCACTCGGGGAAAAAGGACTGGGAGGAGCCCGGGTAACTGAGATGTTGCCGGGTGTTGAGGATGTGTTTCTTAAACTGATGCAGAAGGAGATGTCATGAAGGAGCAGAAAGTAATAGAGGTGACTGATCTGGTGAAACGTTTTGGCAGCTTTTTGGCCAACGATCATCTCACCTTCCATGTGTACAGGGGAGAGATATTCGGGTTCCTGGGTGCCAACGGGGCCGGCAAAACCACTGCCATCAGGATCCTGTGCGGCCTGTCACGTCCCACCTCCGGCAAGGTCATCGTTGCCGGTATCGATGCCACCCGCCATCCGGAAGAGATAAAGAGACGCATCGGGTACATGTCACAGCGTTTCTCCCTCTACGAGGACCTCAACGTGACCGAGAATATTGAACTGTACGGCGGCATCTATGGTTTGGCACGAAAGGACATTCTTGTCCGCATGGAGAGGTTGCTGGAGCGGCTCAACTTCGGCCAGTACCGTGATATGCTTATCAGTGCCCTTCCCCTTGGTCTGCGGCAGAAACTGGCGTTTGCCACAGCAATATTTCATGAACCGGAGATCGTATTCCTCGATGAACCAACCAGCGGTGTCGATCCTGTTACCCGGCGGCAATTCTGGGAGATGATCTATGAAGCGGCTGCACAGGGTATCACGGTATTTGTGACAACGCATAACATGGACGAGGCCGAGTATTGCGACAGGGTCACTATTATGAGCGAAGGAAGGATCGTGGCCCTCGATACACCGGCTGCATTGCGGCAAATATACGGCACCGCATCGGTGGAAGAGCTCTTTGTAAGGATAGCCAGACCTAAAAACGCTGAGGCATGAAACGATTTATGGCATTTGTAAGGAAGGAGTTCCTTCATATCTTCCGCGACTACCGTACGCTGATCATACTTTTCGGCCTTCCGGCTGTACAGATCCTGATTTTCGGGTATGCGGTGCGCACGGATCTCACCAACGCCGGCATAGCCGTGCTTGACAATGCCCGCGATGAGGTGTCAGCCGAGCTGGTGGCAAAACTGGAAGCATCAGAGTTCTTTGATATCCGTTACCATCTTCAGTCATACGACCAGATCGATCCCTCTTTCAGGAAAGGAAAGATCAAGGCAGCGGTGATCTTTCCTGAGGGTTTGGCAGCACGGCTGACACGGGAAGGGAACACTGTTGTCAGCATTATCGCCGATGCCTCAGAGGCGAATAATGCAAACCTAGTGACGGGGTATATCACTGCCATCCTTAACGATTACTCAGCGGGAATTACAAAACAACCGGCCACTGTCATGCCGGTCATTAACACGGAGCTAAGGATGTACTTTAATCCGAACCTTGAGAGTTATTTCATGTTTGTGCCCGGGGTTATCACCCTGGTACTGATTTTGATTAGTGCCCTTATGACCTCTGTTACCATCGTGCGCGAAAAAGAGTTCGGCAGTATGGAGGTGCTTCTTGTGTCACCGCTGAAACCATGGCAGATCATCGTTGGTAAAGTGGCGCCATACTTCATTCTCTCCCTCGTGAATGTCATTGTTATACTCCTTATGGCATGGTTTGTCTTTGGCCTGCCTGTAAGGGGCAGCATAGCACTCCTCATTGCCGAGACCATGCTGTATATCCTTCTTGGCCTGTCCATCGGCATCCTTGTCTCCGCCCTCACACGGAAGATGGAGAACGCCATCTTCATCTCGTTCCTCGCGCTGATGTTGCCCACGATCCTGTTGTCGGGATTTATCTTCCCTGTTGAAAACATGCCGAAGATTTACGACTATGTGAGCATGATCCTGCCGCCGCGCTGGTTCGTCGGGATAATACGGGCAGTGATGATCAAGGGTGCAGGCTTATATGTTATCTGGAAAGAGACACTGATTCTTGTCACGATGATGCTTTTCTTCATGGCACTCAGCGCCAGGAGTTTTAAAATAAGACTTGGGGAGGGTACCCGATGAGAAAGCTGTTATTCCTGCTACAAAAGGAATTCCGCCAGATACGGCGCAATCCGTTCCTAGCAAGGGCGATCATCGCGGTGCCGCTGGTGCAGATGATTGTCCTGGTGCCTGCCGTTACCTTCGAGATATCACGGATCGACCTTGCCGTTACTGATAATGACCATTCTCACTTTTCGCGTGAACTCGTCTCCCGGCTGAGTGGCTCACATTTCTTCCGTGTCATCGCCACACCCGGCAGTTACCATGAGGCTGATCAACTGCTATACGCCGGTGACGCGGATATGGTACTTATCATCCCAGGCGACTTCTCCGAGGGCTTTGCAGGCGTTACTACACCGCGTCTTCAGGTGCTGGTTGACGCCGTCAACGCCGCCAACGCACAGCTGGGATGGAATTATCTCGCCTCTGTCGTGCGCGATTTTAACCGGGATGTGGTCATTGACAGGGGAGCCGCACCGTCTGTCATACCGGCCATCAGCGCCGCTCCGCGCTTCTGGTATAACCCAACGCTCAACTATAAATACTATATGCTTCCCGGAATCCTCGTCATATTGATAACGGCTATCGGACTGATGATGTGCGGACTCAACCTGGTGCGGGAAAAGGAGACAGGTACCATTGAGCAGATCAACGTCACACCCGTGAAAAAATGGGAACTGATCGCTTCAAAAGTCATCCCCTTCTTTATTATTGGACTTATAGACCTCGCACTGGGTCTGACAACCGGGTGGATAATCTTTAACATCCCTTTTGAGGGTAGTCTCCTCCTCTTCTTTGCCTGTTCGGCAATATTCCTTGTGGCGGTGCTCGGTCTGGCACTCTTCTTTTCCACCCTTGCGGCATCACAGCAGCAGTTTCTTTTTATTGCCTTTTTCTTTGTGATGGTCTTCGTCCTGATGAGTGGAATATTCACACCTACCGAGAGCATGCCGCAGTGGGCACAACAGTTCAATTATGTGAATCCGGT
>JAXDBV010000127.1:0-2952 GCA_034678415.1 Bacteroidales bacterium | reverse complement strand
CTTTGAAATAATTGATTTTTTCTTGAATATTTAAGATTAATTATTTAATTTTGTTAATAAGATACTAAAATAATTTAAATATAATCTTTAAAATGGACAAGAAATTACCCGTAGCATGTCCTGCATGCGGTAATGAGCTTAAGGTAAAAACCTTATTCTGCGAATCCTGTGAAACCACAGTGACAGGTATGTACAATTTACCGCTTCTTGCCAGCATGAGTGAAGAAGATCAGCAGTTCATCGTCAACTTCATCAAGAGCAGTGGCAATCTGAAGATCATTGCCAAGAACATGGGGTTGAGCTATCCTACTGTCCGTAATCTTCTTGACAAGATCATCGATCGTATTAAAAAGCTTGAAAGCTAGCAGGAACGACATCTGTTACCAGGTATTTTCTTACCGTGGACCGATCCCGGTAAATTTTTTTAATGGATTCCCAGCTGCAGCCCGATCCATAGTTTTGACAGTTCGGAATACTCTTCAAATCCGGGTTTGAAAAAATCAGAGAGCCTGTATTCTGCCATCAGGACAAAGCGGTTAAAACCCAGTCGTGCCCGCAGGCCATACCGGTAGTCTGCAGGATAGTCAAGATCTGACCGTATGGTTTTTTCCCTGTGGGATAGATAATCCGTAACATCACTATCATCTTTGGTGATATGACTGGCCGAGAAATTCCATCCGGCAAATCCCCCAATATCCAGGAAATTTCCCATGATATTGCCTCTCCGTTTAAAGTTGAAACGGCTGAACAGCCCTATATTTGCCGAATGAAGCAGTAGTTTCTCACGCTTGTGCAGCACCGTGTTGGGAAAGGTCTTACTTTCATTCTGCATAAGCTGATACGTGCTCCTGGAATATTCCACTTCAGGACCTGCCGCCCAGAAATCGCTGATCCTGTACTTGATCCTGTATCCCGCCTGGAATACCCTTGAACTGCCATAAACCAAGTCAGATCCTTTTCCTTCCGATGATTGGACAAAAAATCCTTCTCCAAGATAAAAATGTGAATACCTCGGCAGGTTAGGCCCGTACTGACTGTAAATGCTGTCATCTACCTGTTTCTCCAGCTTCACTTCCTGAGCCGACACAACAACGGGGATCAGTATAGATAAAACCAAAAAGTTTTTGATCATAACCGTTTGTATTTTTAAGTTCCAA
Source organism: Bacteroidales bacterium (assembly GCA_034678415.1). GTDB lineage: Bacteria > Bacteroidota > Bacteroidia > Bacteroidales > VadinHA17 > JAXDBV01. Next base: position 1,795 of record JAXDBV010000127.1, on the reverse strand, counting down.
ATTCATCCGTATAACCCCTGTAGTGCACCCTTATTATACAACCTTTATTGAGGGTTTCCAGGGGAATTTTCAGAGGTATTTCATCATGAACGCCTATCACGCCGTATTTCACCAGCCTGTTCCCGGCGCCGGCGATATGATAATACAGGTATTGATCGCGCAGGATGCCGGGACATTCCTTTTCCTGTACGGTAACCACAACTTCCAGGTGATCGTCATTAATCCGGAAGGCAAAGGAAGGGTTTACTACGGCCGTATCAGTTCCTATGATCACAGAAGCCTGCGGCAGGCCGTAGCCGTGGGCATAGTCAAAATAGGGATACAGGTGTCCTGATTGTTCCACCGCCCGCATCAGTTCCATACTGTTCAGTTCCGGATGTTTCTGCAGGACGCAGGCAGCGAAGCCGGTAACGAGGGGTGCGGAGAAAGAGGTACCGTAGGCATGCCGGATCCCTGTGCGGCCGGCAGCCATTACCGAAGCGGAAGCACTCACATTGGGTTTCTGTAATCCGTTGGCTGTTGGTCCATAGGAGCTGAAGTAGATATGATAACCGGTGTACGGATCGATGCCACCAACCGATAAAACACTATCTACGTCGGCGGGTGTCCCGGCAATCTCCCAGCGGTTCCATCCGTCATTTCCCATCGCGTTTACCACCAGCATCCCTTTCCGTGCAGCGATGCGTGCGGCTTTTGCCACGATGCTTGTCTGCCCGTTCATGTCCTGGCGGAAGTAGCGATGCCGGGTATAGCCCAGGGAACTGTTGATGATCTGTGCCCCATTCCTGTGAGCCCATTCCATGGCTGCCAGCCAGTTCTCCTCTTCGGAGACAGGCTCACCATGCCTCTCGGTAATGGCCAGCAGGTACTCTGCACCCTGCGCCAGACCCATGGGCCGGCCGTTGAATTTCCCCGCGATACATGAGAGAACCATGGTCCCGTGCGGGATATGGGCGTATACATCCTCTCTGTTTCTCACAAAATCCCATGTCTCTATGATCCTGTTCTCCTCCCGCAGATGGGAGAACACCGGACTGGTATTCACGGTGGGGAACCCGCCGTCAAACACGGCAATACGTACACCTCGCCCATCGATCCCATGTTCACGGAAGAGGGATCCGCTCATCATCTCTGTCTGCATCGCCAGCAGCAACAGGTCGGTCTCTTTCAGGGAGGTGTCGTAAGCTGCCGGCACAGACTGTACTGACATGCCGGCACGCTCCACTCTCAGAACACATCCCAGACGGCGTATTTTCCTTACTTCCTGCTTTTCTGCCCTGATAAAAAGCGCGTTCAGCCACCGGCTGGCATAACCCGTTGAATCGGCAAGCTCGGCTACGCTTCGTATATACCCTTCATTTACAGGAAGGTCATTAAAATCCCAGAGAGGCAGATCCGGGGCACACTGATACCCGGGCACCTGCCGGCTGAAATAGGCCCGGGGGTTAAAACTTACACCGTCCTTGTCCCTGAAATAAACCCACCAGTAATCCTGGGCGGGAAAGCTGTAACTAATAAACGGGAGAGAAAAAAACAGAATAACTGTATGGAACCTGGTCATTCAAGTACGGTGATTGACAGTAGGATCGCTTTCAACATCAAAATTATGAATTTATTCAATAATATCCTCTACAGGTTGCCCCGTTGATCCGCCCGGATAGGAAATATTCAGCATAAAGGCAATGGTCGGGGCTACACTGGTCATATCAACGGGAGAATAGACGGTCATCCGTTTGATCTTCCATCCGTACCATACCAGGGGCACATGTGAATCATACCGGTAGGATGAGTTGTT
>JAXDBV010000126.1:0-16174 GCA_034678415.1 Bacteroidales bacterium | reverse complement strand
CCCATAACATCATATTACACTCCTTTGCCAGGCTGTAAAAGGTATCCCCCTTTTTCACGAAAGTATAATCAATCCTGTTCCTCTGGTAAATCTTCCGTGATGACAGGCTCACGGTGAATTCGGCCTTATTTTCCGGATAATCGGTCAGTGTTGTTTCTGCCTGTTCCTTTTCGGTGGCGGCAATCACAGGAGGAGCAACAACCTCCTGCCCTGTGTCGAGCATATACAGCTTGTTCTCTTCAATGATCCGTATCAGAAGTTCCGCATATTCATTATGGGTGGCATACCCTGCTTTTTTCAATCCCCTGGCCCATGCTTTATAATCGGTCGGGCTGTAGTCGAACAGAAATGCATAGCGTGAACTTCCCATGAGGAAATCCGTATGGTCCCTGTACGAATCGTACACATTGTCATACTTTCTGAAGCATTCGTTTTTTCTGTCATCATCATAGGTATAGGTCTTTCCTTTCCAGTCGCGGTGGCACTTTATCCCGAAATGATTGTTGGTTTGCCTTGCCAGGGTGCTGTTTCCGTTATTCGATTCCAGCATAGCCTGGGCCATCTTGATGCTGGCCGGTATGCCGCTTCTTCTCATCTCCTGCATGGCCAGATCCTTGTACCTCTCAATGTATGACAGGCGGTCAGTGGACGGCTGTGGTATTGTGGTATGTTGAACGGTTTTACATGACAGAAGCATGGCAAAGGCGATACAAACCACGGTCGTTTTTCTCATAATTGCGTGTCTTAAAAAAGGTTCTATCGGTTCATCGTCTTAAAATAGAACGTATTATTTTATGGAAATTGTAAATTTGGGGAAACAACTTTCATGGATTAAAAGGAATTCAGGATACATTATAAAGAATTTATTCACACCGGCGTATTATCCGCGGTCGAGCAGGCGCTGATAGGGGAAGCACGGTCGGCAGCATCTTTGGCCTATGCCCCCTATTCCGGGTTCAGGGTTGGATGTGCGCTGTTGCTAGGCAATGGCAGGATCATCAAGGGCAACAACCAGGAGAACGCGGCATATCCGTCGGGGCTATGTGCCGAGCGTACAGCCCTGTTTTATGCTTCGGCCACCGAACCTGACACACCTGTGACAGCCCTGGCCATTACGGCCTGCCGTGACGATGCGTTCCTTAATGATCCGGTCGCCCCATGCGGGTCATGCAGGCAGGTGATGGTGGAATACGAGAACCGGCAGAAGCAGCCGATACGCCTGATCCTGTGGGGGAAGAAGAAAACAATGGTTTTTGATTCGGCACGCGACCTGTTGCCCTTCGCCTTTGATAACCAGGCGCTGAGGGGAGGAAAATGACCTTTACCGGAAGGCCTTCTGCAGTTCCCTCCACAGGATATCCACGGGCGAGTCTGCCGTAAATGTCAGTTCGGTGGCTACCACCGGGTGAAGCAGCGTCAGGCTCCGTGCATGAAGGCAGATACCACCACCCGGGTTGCTCCTGGGATATCCGTATTTTAAATCCCCCCGTACAGGACAGCCAATTTTTGAAAGCTGTGACCGTATCTGATGGTGTCTCCCCGTGATCAGTTCAATCTCCAGGAGGAAATATCTTTCGGACTGTGCCACCAGCCGGTACTTCATCTCTGCCGGCCTTGATCCACGCATCTCATGATCAAACACATATGATTTATTCTTTTGAGGATTGAACACGAGGTAATGCATGAGGTGACCCTGGTCGTTCCCAGGCCTGCTTCCTACCACAGCCCAATAAACCCGCCTTACCTGTCTGTCGCGGAAAGCCTGGTTCAGGTTCACCAGGGCCTGACGGCTACGTGCAAAAATTACCAGCCCGCTGACAGGCCGGTCAATACGATGTACCACCTGGATGAACGGATGTGTCTCCCCGGCAGCCCGAAGATATTTCTCAACATGTGAGAGAAGTGTTGGCTCATCCGGTCGGGCGGTTTGCACCGGAACATTGACCGGCTTGTTAACGACCACCAGATGATGGTCCTGGTATACAATGTCAGCGGCTACAGAATATCCGTGATGTTCTGTCATGGGATGCCACGTGAGGGAAAAGAAATTCAGTATTGTTCTTTCTCGTTGGGGAAATCGCGGATTTTCACGTCATTGATATATGATTGGACGGCTCCCCTGATTTCCTGGTACAGGTTATGGTACCTGCGGAGGAAGCGTGGCGAAAATTCCTGGGTGATGCCCAGCATATCGTGTAGTACAAGGACCTGTCCGTCGACCGAAGGCCCGGCACCGATACCGATGATGGGTATTTTCAGTTCTTTGGCTACCTTCTCTCCCAGCTTTGCAGGTATTTTTTCCAGTACGATGGCAAAGCAGCCAATCTCTTCGAGCAGATATGCATCTTCCACCAGTTTTTCCGCCTCATCCTCTTCGGTAGCCCTGACCACGTAAGTGCCGAATTTATGTATCGACTGGGGTGTGAGTCCCAGGTGACCCATCACGGGGATTCCTGCCGACAGAATCCTTTCGACCGACTCTTTCACCTCCCTCCCCCCTTCCACTTTAACGGCATGAGCCCCTGTCTCCTTCATGATGCGGATGGAAGAATTCAATGCTTCGATGGAGTTTCCCTGGTAGGTACCGAACGGCAAATCGACCACCACCAGTGCTCGCTTAACAGCCCTGACGACTGAAGCCGCATGATAAATCATCTCGTCAAGCGTTATCGGCAGGGTAGACTGATACCCCGCCATAACATTGGACGCCGAATCACCGACCAGGATCACATCAATTTCAGCCTCATCAAGGATGCGTGCAAACGAATAGTCATACCCTGTCAGCATGGCGATTTTTTCGCCCTGCAGCTTCATAGCCTGCAACACGTGCGTCGTTACATGGCTGACCTTCTTCTGTACCCTCATTTCCGCGGATGTATTGGTAACAACAACAAAGCTACGAATTTGCCGGTGAAAACAATCCTTTTTCCCATCGATTATCTTCACCCCTGTCTGTCGTTTTGTCACTGTCGTGCCGTATGGGTTGAAGTTTGCAGGGATCAAGGTGTCATTATTACATATAAGGCAGGGAAAAGTAAACTGGCATAATGATTGTGAAACATAAACAACATCTAACCAGGAATAATTAAAAATTAATACTATACGATAATGGGCAAGATAATTGGCATTGACCTTGGAACAACGAACTCATGCGTTGCCGTGATGGAAGGCAGTGAACCTGTGGTTATTCCCAATAGTGAAGGAAAAAGGATCACTCCTTCCGTGGTGGCCTTTGTTGACGGTGGGGAGAGAAAGGTAGGGGATCCTGCCAAGCGGCAGGCCATCACCAACGCGAAGAAAACCGTATATTCCATCAAGCGTCTCATGGGCGAGACATATGACAATCTGACCAACGAGATCGGAAGGGTTCCCTTTGACGTGGTCAGAGGGGACAATAATACTCCTCGAGTGAAGATTGACGACCGTAAATATTCTCCTCAGGAGATCTCCGCCATGGTCCTTCAGAAGATGAAAAAGACAGCCGAAGATTACCTGGGGCACGAAGTGACCGAAGCGGTCATAACGGTTCCTGCATATTTCAATGACTCGCAGCGCCAGGCTACGAAGGAGGCAGGTGAGATTGCCGGCCTCAAGGTGAAAAGGATTATCAATGAGCCGACGGCTGCCTCGCTCGCTTATGGCCTTGACAAAAAAAATAAAGATCTGAAGATTGCCGTGTTCGACCTGGGAGGTGGCACCTTCGATATTTCCATCCTTGAGCTGGGTGACGGTGTGTTTGAAGTGAAATCCACAAACGGGGATACCCACCTGGGAGGCGATGATTTCGACCAGTGCATTATTGACTGGCTCGCCGACGACTTCAAGAAAAACGAAGGTATTGATCTGCGCAAGGATCCTATGGCGTTACAGCGCCTGAAGGAGGCGTCTGAAAAGGCCAAGATTGAGCTTTCCAGCTCCACCACGACGGAAATCAACCTGCCCTACATCATGCCGGTGGATGGCATACCCAAGCACCTTGTAAAAACCCTTACCCGTGCTCAGTTTGAAAAACTGATCGACCACCTGGTACAGCGGACCATGGAGCCGTGCCGCAAAGCGCTCCGGGATGCCGGGTTACAGCCCTCAGACATTGACGAGGTGATCCTTGTCGGCGGGTCAACCAGGGTACCTGTCGTACAAGCTACGGTTGAGAAACTGTTCAACAAAACACCTTCCAAGGGGGTAAATCCCGATGAGGTGGTGGCCGTGGGCGCTGCCATCCAGGGTGGTGTGCTGACCGGTGAGGTCAAGGATATCCTCCTGCTCGACGTGACACCCCTCTCCCTCGGTATCGAAACACTGGGAGGTGTGATGACCAAGCTGATTGAAGCCAACACCACCATCCCGACAAAGAAAACCGAAACATTCACCACCGCTGCCGATAACCAGCCTTCGGTTGAGATACATGTGCTTCAGGGTGAACGGCCCGTTGCCAGCGGAAACAAAACCATCGGCCGTTTCCACCTCGACGGTATACCTCCTGCCCCCCGCGGAATACCGCAGATAGAGGTCACGTTCGATATCGATGCAAACGGGATACTGAATGTCTCGGCCAGGGATAAAGGCACCGGAAAGGAACAGAGGATACGTATCGAAGCTTCATCAGGACTGACCGATGATGAGATCAAGAGAATGCGGGAGGAAGCAAAGATGCACGAAGAAGAAGACAGGAAGACCAGGGAGCGTGTCGATAAGCTGAACACGGCCGACAGCCTTATCTTCAATACCGAGAAACAGCTGAAGGAATTTGGCGATAAGCTCCCGGAAAACAAGAAGGAACCGATCAGGAGCGCTCTTGAAAAGCTCAAAGAAGCGCATAAAAAACAGGACCTCGATGCCGTTGATAAAGCCACGGCCGAACTCAATACAGCCTGGCAGGCTGCCTCGGAAGAACTATACAGGGCCAGCCAGACCCAGCAGGGCCCGTCACAGTCTGCACAGGATAGCAGTAAAAGCAGCACCGACGAAAAGAAAGGGAACGACGAGGTAACCGATGTTGATTTTGAAGAAGTGAAGTAATGCATATCATCGCGGAAAACGGAGCCTGATTGTCTGGTTTATTGAACAGGAATTGAGGCTGTCCTCAAGGGTATAAGCCACGGGGAACAGCCTCTTTTTTTATCATCATATACCGTTTTTTCCTTATATTCGTTTGTATTTACATTACCCTGCAGGATTATATGAAAAAGACAATATGGGTGTGTCTTTTGTTCCTGTGCTCCTCTGTCCTGGTAGCACAGGATCTCCCGCGCGAAGATGTTCAGATAAACAGGACCGATAAGAAGGGAATGAAACAGGGGGTCTGGAAAAAGTACTATCCAGACGGCTCCCCCCTGTACGAAGGACGGTTTGTAAATGACCGGCCGGTGGGCTTGCTGCGAAGGTATTATGAAAGCGGTGGCATCAGCGCCGAGCTGTATTACCTTCCCGACAGTCATAAGGTAAGGGCAAAGATCTATTATGAGAACGGTACCCTGGCAGGCGAAGGCAATTACCTGGGAACAAAAAAAGACAGTACCTGGAGATACTACAGCTATTATGGCGGATACCTAAGCCAGGAAGAGAATTACCGGAACGGCATTAAAGAAGGGATTACCAGAAAGTACTACCCTTCGGGTGGTCTCTCCGAAATAACCGGCTGGAAAGAAGGACAGAAAAACGGGATATGGATACGCTACTACGAGGATGGAACGGTACAGGTAAGGTCAGATTATGAAGCTGGCAGGCTGAACGGGACCTATCTGCAGTATCATTCAAACGGCAATCTCAGGGTAAGAGGCATGTATGTCGGGAATCACCGGGAAGGATTTTGGGAGTTTTTTGACAGCCTGGGAAAACCGACGGCAACGATCGAATTTCTGAACGGTGTGGCAAAAAACAAGGCAGCGTTGGATAAGACAGAAAACGCCTATCTTGACAGCCTCGACCGCTTTAAAGGCAGGCTCGATGATCCGACACTGGAAGAAATAATGAATTTGCCCTCCTCTGATGAGGGGAAGGGTGGAAGATGACACGGAAGGGATATACGATAAAAAGGCCCTATATAAGGTTTACGTATTTTCTGCCTGCAGGGTTTCATAAATCCCTTGTCTGCAGCGTGGTTTGCTTGTGGCTAGTCACATGCGTGGCACCTGCACAGTCATCGGTCGCAACGTACTGGATACAGTTCACCGACAAACACTTTAGTCCTTACAGTCTGGATCATCCGGAGGCTTTTCTATCCGACCGTGCCATGGAAAGAAGGCAACTCCAGGGGATTGCACTGGATCTCCTGGATCTTCCCGTCTCACCTGTTTATATTGACAGCCTGCGCAGTCTGGGTTTAACAATTATCAACCGGTCGAAATGGTTCAATGCCGTCACTGCCGTCGTCCCGTATCCCGATTTGCTTTATATCATCCATGAGCTGGAGTTTGTCAGCCGTATAGAAAAGGTCAGGCCTGGATATTTGCGCAAATCATTGCGCAACAAGCTTGAACCTGCCGATGCATCGATCCCGGGGCTATGGGATGATCCGGATTACGGTCTTAGTGCCCCACAGGTCATGATGATGAACGGGCATTTCCTTCACCACCTTGGATACGGGGGAGACAACCAGCGGATCGCCATTCTTGATGCGGGCTTTCCGGGCTCCGACCAGCTTCCGTTGGTGGACCCCTTTAACAGCGGGAGCCGTATCGTATCCACCTATGATTTTGTGCACCATATCCCGGAGGTGTATCATTCAAGTCCGCACGGCACACATGTATTTTCCATCATGGGATCATTTCTTCCGGGGCAGTTCACAGGTACGGCCACCGGCGCCGAGTACCTTCTCCTCATTACTGAAGACGCTACGTCGGAGTATCTTATTGAAGAAGATCACTGGATAAGCGCAGCGGAGTATGCCGACAGTGCAGGCGCCGATGTGATCAACACCTCGCTGGGATACTCGTTGTTTGATGATCCTTCGCAGGATCACAGCTATGCCGACATGAACGGCCGTTCAACCAGGGTGTCGGCTGGTGCGGATATTGCCGTGTCGAAAGGGATGGTTGTGGTGGTCAGTGCGGGAAATGAGGGGAACACACCATGGAAATACATCACTGCCCCGGCCGATGCGGTGAACGTCATTGCTGTGGGAGCCGTTGATGCCAACGGTGTTGTTGCCCCGTTCAGCTCCCGTGGCCCTTCGTTCGACGGGCGTGTGAAACCCGATGTAGTGGCCATGGGAAAGAACACCGTCATGCTGTCGGTTGACGGCACAGTAGTCACCGGCAGTGGCACCTCCTACGCAGCGCCTCTGGTCACCGGGCTGACCGCCTGCCTCAGACAGGCATTCCCCAGTGTCGCCGCAAAAGACCTTATCCATGCCGTGCGTCAGAGCGCAAGCCATTATGCCAGCCCTGACAACCTGACCGGCTATGGTATCCCGAACTTTCGGCTCGCATACCGGATCCTTGAAAAAACACAACAGGCGACAGGCACCGATCCGCATACGTGTATTGCCTATCCCAACCCCTTCTCCGGTGAGGTAACCCTGGAATTATACAACGGATCGGGCCTGCTGGAAACCGAACATGGCAACATCCTTATCTCCGTCTTCAGCCTGACAGGAGAAAAAATCTACGAATACTCGTTTTTGCCCGACAGTCATTACATGCCCCTCATAAAAATCTCCGGCCTGGATAGCCTTTCGGCCGGCAGCTATCTGATCAGCATAACCACGACACACGGAACGTACCACACCAAGCTGGTGAAAATACTGTAAGAAAATATCTGGCAAGGAAAGCATTAGTTAACCGGAATCAATACCATATCATTCTATGAACGCACCATCAGGAAGTATTATCAGCCTGTATGATCTGCATCAGCAATTGAAGGATGTAATCAGGAACTCATTCACCGAACCCCTGTGGGTGGTTGCCGAGATCGGAGAGATAAAGGTCAACATGTCAGGCCATTGTTATCTTGAGCTGGTGCAGAAGGAGCCGGAGGGGGACAATCTTGTGGCGAAGGCACGTGCTACCATTTGGGCATTCACCTACCGCATTCTGAAGCCATACTTTGAGAGCGTTACCGGCGAAGCACTGAGGGAAGGAATGAAAGTACTGATCCGCGCGGTTCCCGAGTTCCATGAGTTGTACGGTTACAGCCTTAACATTCTGGATATTGATCCGTCATATACCATGGGCGACCTGGCACGACAGAAGGCCGAGACATTGAAGAAGCTTGAACAGCAGGGTGTTCTGAACATGAACCGTGAGCTGGAGATGCCTCTTGTCCCCCAGAAGATCGCGGTGATATCATCAGATACAGCAGCAGGATACCGCGACTTCATGGATCAGTTGCATAATAATCCCTATGGATATAAGTTTTACACAAAACTCTTTCCCGCCATCATGCAAGGTAATGAAGCAGAGAACTCGGTAATTGCTGCCCTTGAAAGAGTATTTCGTCACGACGATGATTACGATGTGGTCACCATCATTCGCGGAGGAGGGGCACAGTCTGACCTGAGCTGTTTCAACAGTTATCGTCTCGCCTACCATATCACTCAGTTCAGCCTGCCGGTAATATCGGGGATCGGACATGAGAAGGATGAGACAATTATTGACATCGTTGCACATACACGGCTGAAAACTCCAACGGCGGTTGCCGACTTTCTCATCGAACAGGCATACCGGTTTGAACAGCAGCTGGAATATCTTCATAACCGGTTCAGCGAACAGGTGACACGGCTGACAGAGAAGCATGCCATTCGGCTTAAGCTGCTGAGATCCAGTATACAACACGCTGTCAGGCATGAGATACTAAAACAGATACATATGCTTGAAATGATCACGGCCAGGCAAAAGGATCTCTCCCTGCAGTTCCTGAGTGAACGGAAAAGGAGGGTTAACAAGATCGGTTCGGCCCTTGCCTACACCGCAGGTATGTTCCTGCAAGCGGAACGGCTGAAAATTGAAGGATACGGATCTCATCTTGCCGCAGCATCGCGGAAAATGGTAAAGGATCAAAACCATTTATTGCTCCGGTTGGAAACAACGGGCAAATATCTTGATCCCATGAATGTTCTGCACAGAGGATACTCCATCACGTACAGGAATGGGGCTATCATTAAAGATGCGCACCAGGTGGCGTCAGGCGACGAGCTGAAAACCATCCTGGCCAAAGGAAGGATCAGGAGCAAGGTAATGTAACCTGCAGGGTAAAAAGCCCGTATATTATCTGATATACCATGGTTTTTTGTTATTTTCATAATTCCCCAGGGAAAATGCTGATGAAGGTGCGTGGACGTATACTCTTTCTGTGGATGTGTTATTCCTGGTCTGCTGTTTATTGTCAGCCGGCTATTGACAGCCTTGAACAGCTGTTGGCAGGCAGTGAAGGGACAAGGAAAGTGGATCTGCTGAACGAGCTGTCATACGAATACCTGTATGAGGTGACAGGCGACAGATGTGTGGAGTATGCCAGTCAGGCCATGGCGCTGGCAGATGAGATCGGTTATGAGAAGGGCAAGGGAGACGCGCTCAACCGGCTGGGCAGTCATTACCACAACATATCTGCTTATGATAAAGCCCTGGACTACTTTCTGCAGTCGCTGGCCATCAGGGAAAAGATAAACGATACACTGGGTGTCAGTGCCTCGTACAGCAACATTGCACTGATCTACTACGCATGCGGGGATATCGATAAAACCATTGACTATGCCGAAAGATCACTGCAACTGACAGAACAGACCGGTGATAAACGGCGACAGGCAACGGTTAGCAATAACCTTGCCGTCTTCTGGCTTGAGAAAGGCAATCCCCTGAAAGCCAGCAAGTATGCCCGTGATGCGCTGGACCTGTATACGGAGACAGGATATAAGCGCGGTATGGCGGCAAGCCTAAACAACCTGGGCGACATCTACGTGGAAATGAAAAAGTATGGCGATGCAATTGTATACCACAGAAAATCCCTGGCGATATACGAGGAAATGGCCGACAGGAACAGTATTGCCAACTCCAACCTGAACATCGGCCAGCTATACCTCAGACAAGGGAATATTGATCAGGCCAGGAGATGGCTTACAAGAGCATTAAATGAAACAAAGAATATAAATTCAAGGGAAAATATCAGGAATATCTATGAGTGGAACGCCCGTCTTTATGAACAGACAGGGGATTACGGAAAAGCTCTTGATTTTTACATCCTCTATTCAGGGATGAATGACAGCATCTTTAACGAGGTCAGTAACAAGCAGATTGCCGAGCTGCAGGTGAAGTTCGAGTCGGCTAACCAGGCGAAGGAAATACAGCTTCTCAATCAGGAAAAGGCCTTGCTTGACCTGAAGATACGGAAGCAGCAGAACCTGATCCTGTTCTTTTCCATCATCACCGGAATGCTTATCCTGACCTCTATTATCGGTCTATTCGTTTTCAGGTTCAAGAAAACAGTCAATGCCCAGTTGAAGGAGAAAAACACCAAGCTGTATGAGATTAACCGCAAGCTGGTGGCATCAAAAGCAAAACTGGAGGAAAATACGAGTTCCAAGGACCGGTATTTCAATATTCTGGCATTGGATCTTATCAATCCATTCCGCGCAGTGCTGCAGCTGGCCGAGACTATTCACGACAATCATGAGAGCATGTCGGACCACGAGTTGCTCGAAAACGCAATACAGTCATATCTTACCACACATAACCTGTTTTATCTGCTTGAAAACCTGCTGTACTGGTCAAGGATACAGAGCGACATTGTAAAACAGCACCCGAAAAGCTTCCCTGTTTACCCTTCCATGATGGATCTGATCAATGCTTTGAGGATCCATGCCGAAAGAAAAAACATTCACATGTTGTATAATATCCCGGCTGAGTGTATTGTTTATGCTGACCAGCAGCTCTTCAACGTGGTTTTCAGGAATCTCCTTTATAATGCAGTAAAATATTCTTCTCCCAACGGAAAGATACTGGTTGAAGCGACGCGTAATGGCGAATTTCTGGAGATCAGCGTGGAAGATCATGGAATCGGGATGGAACCCGAGCAACTCTCATCGCTGTTTTCGATCAACAACGGATATATCTCTCCCGGGACCATGGGAGAGCATGGTGCAGGGCTGGGACTGATCCTGGCCAAAATATTCACGGAAAGGAATAACGGGATCCTTTCCGTACAGTCGAAAACCAATAGCGGAAGTACGTTCCGCTTTACTGTCCCCTTGAAAAAACCAACCATCGCGGCCTGATATGATACGGCACATCTGCTATAGAATGATCCCCCACGTGCTGATGATCCTGGCGTTGGTGCCTGTGACCGCCCAGCCTGCCATCGACAGCCTGATATCGCTGGCCGGCAACATGGATGACACTTCCCGTATTGAACTCTATACCAGGCTCTCAGCCGAATACTCCACCAGTTCCCTCTCACGCAGTCTTGAGTATGCCGAGAAAGCATTGAACGAATCAAAAGCCATGAATTATCCGGCGGGAATGGCAAATGCGCTCAACCGTATAGGAAAGGTGTATGCCGACCTGAAGATGTATGAACTGGCGGAAAGCCATTTCCTGGAGGCACTCGAATTGCGGAAGGCAATGAACGATCTGCCGGCCGTTGCCAGTTCATATCATATCCTCGGATTCCTGAACCTGGAACTGGACAGCCTGGATAAAGCCCGTGAATTTTTCATCCTCTCACGTGAGATCAATGAAATGACCGGAGATCCATACCTGATCGGCAATTCCATACGAAACATGGGTGAGGTATGCATGCATAGCAACCAGGTGGAAGAAGCTATTGCATTATTCGAACAGGCTATTGAAAAGTATTCAACAGCAGGAAGGTATCGCCAGATGATCAGTTGTCACGACACCCTTGGTAATATCTTTTACCGTGACCAGCATCTGACCAAAGCCATGAACGAATTCCGTCAGTCAATCGATATTGCCAATAGCCACGACAATCCGGAGTTGGCCAACAACGCGTGCCTCATGATGGGTAAGATACTAATGAAGCGGAAAGAATATGCGTCGGCCCGTCAATTTCTTGAGCGGAGCCTGAAGTACAGCCAGGAATCAGGGAATGTGGAACAACAGATGAAGACCAATTACAGTCTCTATTTACTGAACAGGGAGAGAGGTGATCTCCGATCAGCATATTACTCCTTCTGGGATTATGTTAATAACAAGGATATGCTGGCGGCATCCCGCAACCAGGAAGCCATTGTTGCCCTGAACATCCGGTTTGACACCCGGCTGAGAAATGATTCGATTGAAATGCTGAGAAAGAACCAGATGATAGAAGAACTGCGATTAATAAAAAACAGAGACGTGTGGAAATATTATATCATATCCTTCGTCTTCCTCGTGTTTCTTATATCTATTGGGGTGTATCGTTTATGGCTGAAGATCATATCAAACAAGCTGATGAACAGCAAGAGCGTTGAGCTCTCGGCAATCAATGAACAGCTGGTTTTGTCCGAGCATGCCTTGCAGGAAGTGGATATGACAAAAAACAAGTTTTTTTCGGTGATCGCTCACGATCTGATCAACCCCTTCAACGCATTGCTGAACTTTACCGAATTTCATCTTCTCGAACTGCAGAAGAAATCGAGGCAGAAGACCCGGGAATATTCGAACATCATCTACCAGTCGGCCAAGAATCTCAACGCATTGCTGGAAAACCTTCTGGAATGGTCCAGGGCACAGGCAGACAAAATCGATCATCATCCGGAGATGATTGAGCTGGCAAGGTTTCTCTCGTCCATCATTGCCATCCAGAAGATCAGCGCGGATAAGAAGAACATACGGCTGCTCTCACGGATCCCGCCAGGAATTAAAGTATATGCGGATGCAAACATGTTACACACGGTACTGAGGAACCTTATTCAAAATGCTATTAAGTTCACCAGGGCGCAGGGAATGGTGGAAGTAGAGGCCTATAACAGAAACCCGGATGTGATCATCGCTGTGAAGGATAACGGTATCGGCATTGCAAAAGAACGGACCGACGATCTGTTCAGGATTGACAGGCACTCCACTACGCGTGGCACAGCCAACGAAGGTGGAACGGGGCTGGGACTGATTATATGCAGGGAATTTGTAGAACGGAACGGTGGTAAGCTATGGGTGGAGAGTGAACCGGGAAAAGGCACCACCTTCAGCTTCAGCATACCGGCACAGGTACAATAAACAACATCAAACGATCCAATATGGCAAAGACCGATCTAAGCTATTCTTCAGCGCTGAAAGAAATGGAAGACATCCTCAAGAGCATTGAAAACTCAGCGCTGGATGTTGATGAACTTTCAAAAAAAGTAAAAAGGGTTTCGTTTCTTATCCGGTTCTGCCGTGAGAAGCTGAAAAAAACGGAAGCAGAGGTGGAAAACACCCTGAGCAAAATGGATGAGGAGGCTGACTGAGAGCCGCCATTCTAATCCATTCTCAGATGATACGAAAACAGCTCGTCAACGGCTGATTTTTGAATCGTTCCCAGGGTTATACCGCTTTCTTTTGCCTGTTCCCTGAGGTAAGGCTCGAAATAATAGGCAACGGATCCCACGCAGCCCATCGTACAGCTTTTCACTTCGTTATACTTGTTGATATATCTCTCGAAGAACAACCGCATGCTGTTTCGAATGATTGCATCCATTTCAGGATACTGACGGTGGGCATGGATAAACTCAGAAAAAGCAGCCAGGAAGCGGTTCGGAAAGGGTTCTGAATACACCGCTTTCAGTATCTGTTCGAATGTCAGCGAATATTTGAGATGAAAGGCACTGACGATGGTTGCTGACAGGTCACGGCGAAGGTAGCGGCTGAGGAGTTCCTTCCCCATGAAGGCTCCGCTGCCCTCATCGCCCAGGATGAATCCGAGCGATTTAACATACTGGAATATATTTATCCCGTCATAAAAACAGGCGCTGGCGCCGGTGCCAAGAATCGCTGTTATTCCTTCGGATGAGCCAAACAGCGCCCTTGATGCTCCCAGCAGATCGGAGTGGACAGAGATGGCTGCTTCAAGCAGATGTTGTCTCAAGCCGTCGCTGATCACCATGATCTGATCATCGTACCAGCATCCCGCCCCATAAAAATATACCTTGCGGATGGTATTCTTTACCACCTGTGCCGGAAAATTCATGGACAGGATCAGGTATACATCCCTTGCAGACACATAAAACGGATTGAGTCCCACGGTTTCAAACGCCACCATGTTGGTGATGTCGCTTCCCACCCGCCATTCGGTCCTGGTGGATCCGCTCTCGGCAACCATGATCAGAGCCATACGCTAAGGATTCAGTTTTCTAACTTTTTTCAATGATAATAAATTCAGGGGGTTTATCCCAAGGCCGGAGATATTTTTCGGGCAGAAACGAACCACCTTATCATAATACAGGGGAACAGTCACGGCTTCATCCAGTATCATCTGATCCATTTGCCGGTACAGGGAAAACCTGAGGCTATCATCAGACTCCCTCAATGCCTGTTCATACATCTCATCATATGTATGATTATGATAATGAGTGTAATTTGGTCCGGCGGGACTAAAATTATTGCTGCAGAACAGGGCAAGGTAGTTCTCAGCATCAGGGTAATCGGCAATCCACGAAGCCCGGAAAAAGGGAAGCCTGCCGTTTGCCACATTTTCCCTGTACACCGGCCCCGTGCTTACTTCAATGGCCAGCTTGATCCCTGTTTTGGATAATTCATGCTGTAGATACTCACAGATATCGAGATAATCAGAGGTAGTGGTCAGCACGATTTCCGGCAGACCTTTCCCGTCGGGATACCCTGCTTCAGCGAGCAGCCGGGACGACAGGTCAGGATTGTATTCATACCCGTGCAGTGAACGTGTAAAGGAGGGTAAGCCTTCCGGGATAATACCCTCGAGGGCGGGCGATGCCAGACTGTTCCGCAGATAACTCACCATCTTAACACGGTCAAATGCATAGTTGATTGCCTTTCTGACACCAATGTTGTGAAGAGGACTGACCACTGCTTTCCTCCCCGCGGTATCCATGAAAATCCCCAGGTACTCGGTATTGAGGTATGGACCGGTGATCATGTCAAAGCGATCATGATACCGGGGATTGAGTCTACCTGCACGTGTGATCAGTTCCGATTTGTAAGCGCTGTGCACACCCGAAAGAAAATCAAGATTGCCCTTCATGAACTCGAGGAACTCAGACTGCTTATCATTCACAAATGTGATGGCCACCGCGTCAAGGTAGGGCAACCGCTGGTTGTTCTCATCCGTCTCGAAATAGTGCGGATTTTTCACCAGGACAAGTTTTTCACCCTCTTTCCAGAGCCTGAACCTGAACGGACCCGTCCCCACCGGGTGATTTCTGAAACCGGTACCGTATGCCTCAACAATTTCCCGGGGTACCACCGAACAATAGGACATGGAAAGGATACCGAGGAAGGCCGGAAACGGATTCCTCAGCCGTATTTCCAGGGTACTGTCATTGAGTGCAACGAATCCGGAACGGCTGGCAGCCCGGTCATGATCAACATGGCTGAAGATCCATATCCCGGGAGAAGCGATGGAAGGATCGAGGATCCTGTTGAAGCTGTAAACCACATCCCCGGCAATAACCCTTCGTCCCTTGCCTCCCGGAAAGAGGGGATGATCGTGAAAATACACATCGTTCCGCAGATAAAACCGGTATACTGTTCCATTCCCGCTGATTGTCCAGGAACGGGCAATACAGGGCTTTAGCCTGAGGCTGTCATCCATCTGTACCAGTCCGTTAAACAACTGATGCACGGGCCAGATAATGGTCTGGTTTCTGGCAAAAGCCGGATCAAGGGTTGATATTCCCTTTGATTCATTGTACCTGAATACCGTTCGCGAGTCGGCCGGTTCGCCACTCTTCCCCGTGCAGGCAGTGCATAGTATCACGGCGAGCTGAAGCATTAAACCGAAAGACGGGTTGCGCCATTTTCGCCTGACAGTGGATTCACTCCCTTTATTCATCATTAATCCATTCAGGTATCCAGGTATTTTCTGAGGGTTTCGATGAGGGTGCTTATCTGTGTTGGATTGGACAGGTAATCCACACATCCGGAGGCGATTGATTTCCGGTAATCGTCGGGTTTTGGGTATGAAGAAT
Source organism: Bacteroidales bacterium (assembly GCA_034678415.1). Lineage (GTDB taxonomy): Bacteria > Bacteroidota > Bacteroidia > Bacteroidales > VadinHA17 > JAXDBV01. The sequence continues at coordinate 99 of JAXDBV010000126.1, read as the reverse complement.
AGGCAATGACGGGAATGTCTTTTCTTACCGACCGGATGTTTTCTGCCACCTGAAAGCCGTCCATATCGGGCAGGTATATAGCCGCCAGGATGAGGTCGA
>JAXDBV010000125.1:0-2738 GCA_034678415.1 Bacteroidales bacterium | reverse complement strand
CTGCAGTGAAAGGAACTTCCTTGTTTTTATGTAATTTTTTTTTCAATGCACGGGAGGAATAAACGGCAACAGGAATAAATTACGTAAATAATGGTATGGATGTATTCTTTGTGTGGAACAAAAGCGTTTTTGTATCAATGTTTTCCGTCATAAGGGTGCGACAACCGTACCTTATGAGGCGACAGTCATCATTCAGGAGAGAACGACCTTCCCGGTATCCGACAAGGTACGCTTGCCTGAACGTTCGCCTTTTGTACTCCGCCCCAGGAGAACGGATGCGAAACATAAGACAGGGGGTACTCCATACAAACATCACCCGCAAGGCCGGTTTTTTCACACCACATGAGTACCGGCGTTTCATCCTGCCGGCATGAAAATTTTTCTCCTCCATTTTTCGTTATAAATTTGTCTTCTTAAGAACAGAAGGAATGTTGCCACTTTTCAGGAAGGAGATCAGCGGTTTTTTCAGCTCTTTAACGGGGTATATCGTCATTTCCCTGTTTCTTCTTGCCAACAGCCTGCTGATGTGGATTTTCCCCGGGCAATTCAATGTTCTCGACACCGGCTATGCCACCGTTGACAGTCTTTTTATCCTTGCACCATGGATCTTCCTCTTTCTTGTTCCGGCGGTCACAATGCGTATGATAGCCGAGGAGAAGAAGAGCGGGACACTGGAGTTACTTCTCAGCCGGCCGCTCACCGAGCTGCAGATCATCCTGGCTAAATACTTTGCTTCCCTCGTGCTGGTTCTCCTGTCTATCCTTCCCACCCTGGTGTTTGTTCTTTCTGTTTACCTGCTGGGGGATCCTATGGGGAACATCGACCTGGGAGGCACAGCCGGATCGTTTATCGGTCTGTTCTTCCTTGCCAGTGTTTATGTGGCGGCAGGTATCTTTGCCTCTTCACTCACCGGGAACCAGGTGATTGCCTTCATCCTGGCCGCCGTACTCTCATTTGTTCTTTATGCAGGGTTTGATTCCCTTGGTTCACTTCCCTCCCTGACAGGGATCAACGAGCTGGTTACCGGCCTTGGGATCAACGAGCATTACAAATCGATGAGCCGCGGCGTGATCGATTCAAGGGACATCGTCTATTTTCTCTGTATAAATAGTTTTATCATCCTGTTGAATAAACTCGTTCTTCAATCAAGAAGATGGTAAAGGAATCGCACATAGCGGCAGCCGGGCGAAGGAGCCTCAGGCGGACAGGTATTATGCAGGCGATCCTCTGGTCCGTTCTTCTTATCCTCGTGTCATACCTCTCGTCTTTCATCTATTTCAGGCTTGATCTTACGGGTGACAAACGGTTCACACTCTTCCGGGGGACAAGGGAAATGCTGGATAGTCTTAGCGAGACGGTATTCGTCACTGTCTATCTAGACGGTGATATGCCTCTTGGCTTCAAACGTATGCGCCGTGATATCAGGGAATTGCTGGATGAGTTCAGGGTGGCGTCGCACCGTTCCATTGATTACGAATTTGTGAATCCTTCGGCGTACGACGATCCTAAGCTAAGGAATGAAGTACAGGCCGATCTGGTACGTCAGGGACTTGTGCCCACCGATGTATACGAAAGGAGGAGGGACGGGGGCACTGACCAGCGCAGGCTCTTCCCGGGGGCTGTCTTGCGGTACAGGAACAGGAGCACGGCGCTGAACCTCCTTATGAATAATCCTGGCTTCAGTGCAGAGCAAAACCTCAGCCATTCGATCGAGGTATTGGAATACGGTTTCGCCAATGCCATTCGTTTGCTGACAACCGACAAGGTAGGGCAGGTGGCCTTTATTGAAGGACATGGGGAACTGGACGCTTATGAAACAGCCGATATTACCGCCGAACTGGCCAGGTATTATGAGGTTTACCGCGGATTTATCGATGTTGACCAGCCTAACCTTGATCCATATGCTGCGGTCATCATTGCCGGTCCGCGTTCCCGTTTCAGCGAGAAGGAAAAATTTGTGCTCGACCAGTACCTGATGAACGGGGGAAAGATCCTCTGGCTGCTCGATATGGTGGAGGTATACCATGACAGCCTTTCGGCAGGCGAGACAACCCTGGCGCTGCTGCGTGACCTGAATATTGACGATCAGCTCTTCAGGTACGGGGTACGTATTCAGCCCGCACTGGCCAGGGATATACAATGTGCACTCATTCCCGTAAACACTGCCCTGGCAGGTGAACAGCCGCGTTTCACTCCCGCCCCCTGGTACTATTTCCCCTTGCTGGCTCCCCGTTCTGAGCATCCCGTAACAAGAAACCTGAACCTGGTGAAAGCCCAATACACCGGTGTGATCGATACCCTTACCAGTCCCCTGGTGGAAAAAACAACCCTGTTGGGTACTTCTCAGTACACCAGAGTGGTGAATGCCCCTGTCTTTATCAGCCTCCGGCAGGTAGATGAGGCACCGGTGCAGTCCGAATACAACCAGTCGTTCCTTCCAGTAGCTGTATTACTGGAAGGAACATTTACCTCCGTTTTCAGGAACAGGATGACAGGAAATTTTACCCTGCCGGAAGGAAAAGTGTTCAGGGAACATTCCGTACCCACGGCCATGATCGTGGTATCCGACGCCGACATCATTCGCAACGATCTGCGCTGGAAGGGCACCGTCCCTGAACCCCTGCCCCTGGGCTATGACCGTTACATGCAACAGACCTTCGGTAATAAAGACTTTATCATGAATGCCGTGAATTACCTTACCGATGATACGGGGCTGATGCAACTGCGTACCCGTGAGT
>JAXDBV010000124.1:0-7862 GCA_034678415.1 Bacteroidales bacterium | reverse complement strand
ATTCCCCGGGGGGTGATGTTCATCAGGTATCCTTCCTCCGGCAGGTCTGATTCCGTGATCAATTCGAGGCGTATCACCCTGTTGCCCTTTCCCGCACGATCCATCGTAACCCGTACCCCTGCATAATGGTCCAGGTCCCTCAAAAGTGCTTCCGCCACTTGCGCCATTTCCCTGTTCCCAGGATCATATTGAACAACCGTCTTCTCATCCAGAAGAAAGATCCCTTTCCCTGCCTGCATCTCAACAGGTTTAGGGATAATCCAATTCACTATTTTATCTCCCTGTGTATGACACCTTAAGCAAGAAAAGAGGAAAGCGACAAGTATCAGTATACGGGTTACTCTCATGACCGGTGTATTCAGTAATTCATTCTATTTCTCCGGAACATAATCCGGGTTAGGTTCCATCATTCGGGCATGGATGCTACTCCTCCACCGGTGCAATTTCTTCCTTAATTTATTCACTATCTTCGGATTAGATGCGGCGATATCGTTTTGTTCCCCCAGGTCATTCTTCAGGTTGAACAGCTGCACGCTGTTGTTTTCAAAATACTCAAGCAGTTTATAGTCACCGCATCTGACAGCCCCTCCCGGGCTTTGCATGCCGTGGTTGCTGTAATGAGGGAAATGCCAGTATATAGCATCCCTGTTTATTTTTTTCTTTCCTTTCAGGAGGGGTACAAAGCTGGTACCATCAACGTGTTGCGAAGGCGGCACCTTGTAGTCCAGCATATCAAGTATTGAGGGATAAAAATCAACGCTGACAACCGGCACATCACAGACCACTCCTTTCAGGGCGCTGCCGGGCCATTTCACGATCATCGGAACCCGTATACCTCCTTCATATAACCACCCTTTAGCACCTCGGAGAGGAAGGTTGGCGGTGGAATAGGCCCTGTCGAGCTGTTCAGAAGTGATGACTCTCCGCGGATTACCGAAGTTGGCTGCTGCCATGCCTCCATTATCCGAGAAGAAGATCACAATGGTATTGTCAGAAATGCCGAGTTCTTTTAGCTTGTCAACCACTCTCCCGAAGCTCTCGTCCATACTCTCCACCATGGCTGCAAAATGAACATTGTCCTGGAACTGTTTTATTTTCACCATCTGGTCGGGCAGCTGGCTGAATCCTTTGAAGGCTTCTGTATCCAGCATCTTTCTTGCCTCTGCGATGCTGACAGGATGTTCCGCATCGGGATTACCTTCCAGGAGGAAAGGAGGTCCTTCCTGTGCCGTCATTCTGCTCAGCTTTTCCTGGTATTTCTTCACCAGGTCGGGCCGGCCGTCGATCGGATCATGAACGGCATAATGGGACAAATAGAGGAAGAAAGGGTGGTCCTTGTTCTGTTCTATCCACTTCAGCGCCTCATCGGTAAGCCGGTCGGTGAGGTAGTCACCCTCCCTGCTTTCCAGGCTTTCCAGCTTGAAGGGGTGGTAATAGCTTTCGTTAGGCCACCCTTTAGCCCAGTCCGGTATATGTACATCAAAGCCGTGGGCCTGGGGATCGGACGGGTCTTCGCCCAAGTGCCATTTGCCATAGATCGCAGTGGCATAGCCTTTTTCCTTCAGCGCTTCAGCAATGGTGATCTCCTCATACGGTAAATGCTGATTGATCGTTGCATTGGAGAACCGCTGGAAAGAATATTCCTTTCTCCCGGGCAGCCAGTCGGTGAGGTTCAGTGTGGCAGGATACTTCCCTGTCAGAATGCTTGCCCTCGTGGGAGAAGAGACATGACAGGCGGCATAGGCAGAAGTAAAACGTACATTCTCGGCGGCAAACCGGTCGATATTAGGGGTTTCATAGAAGCGGCTGCCATAGCAGCCTATATCCGTCCAGCCCAGGTCGTCCACCAGGAAGAACACCACGTTTGGCCTGTCGGCTGCAGCACCGGTGGCAGCCGCTGTCAGGATCATGGGTGCTAATCCTGCCAGTCCAATGCCCAGTTTCATTTTCATTGATCGTTGGTTCATATCTCAATGGTATTATTGTTACTGTCGGCGATTGACATACACGTAATAAGCGCCGGAGAGGGTGTTCCCGGCCTCATCGTTGAACCAGGTGTGGAGGATGACCGGTCCCTCTTCCAGTTTTACCGTGAAGGTGACCGATGTATCGTTGGGTCCGACTTTTTTTTCTTCGCCTTCAAAGGCAAAAGGCCTTTTTATATCCACATGTCTCACTCCGCTGATCATAAGCCTGGCTGAGGCAACAGGTAAAGCCACTCCTCCCTGTACCTTGCCGGCAATGGGCAGATCGAGTTCCCGGGGCCAGCGGCGCAGCTCAAACTCATAATCACCGGATTGATCCACCATTAACTCCCAGTAGCTGTTCTTACGCACCCCCTTGCGTACTTGGGACTGCTGGTCGAGGAACACATCCATCCATTCGCAGGCCGTGAGCATTACGGGATTCTCATGTTCATTACCTATCACCACCCGCTGAGGCTCATTGGCCAAATCTTTCACACTGTTCCACCACCGATCCAGATGAACCCTCATTTCCCTGACCACATCAGGGAACTGATCAATGACATTAACCCCCTGGAGGGGATCGGCGGACAGGTCAAACAGTTCACGATCCTCAATTAACCGCCACTGTTTCCATAGCACTGCCGCCCCTTCCCTGCGCATGATGGAAGGAGCATCAGGCGACGGATAGTCAAACCCTATGGGCATACGGCTGAAGTTAATAACCAGCATCCGGTCTTCATCGATCTCGCCCATGCCTCTGAGAACGGGGGCAAGGCTGATCCCGTCAAAGGGAAGGGGAGACCGGTAATCCACGTTGCAAAGATCGATGAGTGTTGGGAGAATATCCTGTGCCTGGGTGAGACCGGAAACATCGCGCGGACGGGTAAACCCTCCGTCGGGCCAGCTGATAAACAGGGGTACCCGGTGACCTCCCTCGTACAGCTCGGTCTTCATTCCCCGCATTCCAGCATTATAATACTCAAGTCCGTGCGTCGTTCCGTTATCCGTGGCAAAAATCAAAATGGTATTATTCAACAGTTTTTCTTTCTCGAGGAACTGAACGAGCCTGCCCATGTTGGTATCGATATTACGGATCATGGCCAGGTAGTTGATCAGCCGGTTCTTAATTCTCTGATCCATTCCAGAGAAGGGAGAAGATTCAAACGCTTTCTCCATGGCTATCCTGTCTTCCGTGGGAGCGATCAATGGACTGTGAGGTGCATTGGTGGGAAGGTACACCAGAAAGGGTTTCTTTTCCCCGGCGGCCCGTTGAATGAATTCCATAGCCCTGGCAAAGAAAACATCGGTGCAATAGCCGCTGACGGGTTCCCTCTTGCCGTTATGAATATAAACATCGTCGATGTAATCATTTCCCCAGTAATCGGGGACGGAGCTTATATGCGAGGAAGGGAACCATAGCGTCTCGCTGAATCCCCTGTCTTCTGGCCGGTACGGATAGTTATCCCCCAGGTGCCATTTGCCAAAGATGCCTGTCAGGTAGCCGGCGCCGGAGAATATATCGGCCATCGTAGGTATATCCCGGCGCAGGAGACATCGTCCGCTGCTCACATTGACGGCGCCGTTTCTTGCCGCATCCATACCCGTTATCAATTGCCCCCTGGTAGGAGTACACATGGGAGCGGAATGGTAACCGGTAAAACGGATACTGCGAGCATAGAGACGGTCTATCTCAGGGGTCTTCAGGACAGGGTTTCCATGACAGGATAGTTCTCCATAGCCCTGGTCATCGGTCATGACAATAATCACGTTTGTCCCGGGTTCCTTTGGAGCGGCAGGCACCCTGGCCAGAGCAGCCTCCGGCATGAGACACGTGCCGATACCCAGCAAAGCAAAAGCAGCAGAGTCAAAACCTGTCTTCATTGTCAATTTGTCCATAACCATACCTCACCTGCAGGCAGCATTATTTCCATGTGCCGATACCTATTCCTTCCCGTACACAATCAAATAATCCAAAGCAAAGGTCTTATCCTTATCCGGATTAACGAGTATCAGCTCCAGTTTGTGTTTGCCATCCGGGAGATCGAAATTCCAGTACAGGTCGAGTTTTCTTTTCATAAAATCAGCAGGAAATCGGACCACCTCGGCAAGGGTCCCGTCAATCATAACCTGCACCTCGGCAACATAATCGCCGGTGGATTGACGTCGGCCGGGATATTGGGCGGATACCAGGATACCCGTTCCCTCAAAATCATAAGTAAATGTCTTATCTTTCATGAGCCTATCCAGTGTCTCCTTCTTCACAGGAACCATCCCTTCGAAGCTTTTCTCAAACCTGACGGGAGCCGGCACCTGGCAGGCTATTGTCACTTTTTGTCCCCTGATTTTCCCGCCGTATCTTTCAATCAGCACGAGGGCATGCTTCATGCTCATCCCATAGGTATCATTCAATGAAATCTGTGTATAGGGAAACGTGACGGCCTCCATTTCCCTGACATTGTTCAGCCAGTATTCGGGAATCTTGCTGTATCCCAAAGCCGTGCCCAGTATGCCGGCAGCATTAGAGGGGTTACAGTCGGAGTCAGCGCCGCAGCGGGTGGATATTTCCACGGTTTTACCCAAGTCCCCATCACCATAGAGCAATCCCATCAGAATATAGGCACAGTTCATCTTGGCTTCAATATTAAAGGGATCCATATACCCCTGTGGACAGGTCTTATCGTTGCCCCATTTGTCCTCCAACTGCTGCCAGGTTTCTTTCCAGTCGTCGTACTGTTCCGACCAGTTAATCACATCCTTCATCATCGAATAAAACTCACTTTCGGGGGGAATCATTTTCAAGGCTTCACGGACGATAAAATCAATGTCATCGGTAATGAATGCGAGTGAATACATGGCAGAGATATAAACACCCCCATACCATCCGTCGCCGTAATTCATAATATGCCCGATTTTATCCGTGATTTCTGAGGCTGTTATCGGCATGCCGGGTGACATGAGCCCTGCAAAGTCGGACTCTATCTGAAAATCAATATCATCGGCATGAGGATTGTATTTCCAGTGTCCGGATTGGGGGGGCATAATACCGTTACGGATGTTGTACCGTGCCGCCTGGTTGGCATGCCATAACGGGTAACTGGCATAGGCAAAGGCGCGGGCAAAGCTGTCTACCGGAGCATCAATACCAAGTTTTTCAAACACCTCCACGAAGGTCAGGTCCATGTAGATATCATCATATAACCCTGATTTTTCCTTGCTTTCGAACCATGATTTACAATATCCGCTGGTGGGCCATGGTATTTCCACACTGTCGGGAATTATTCTGCTCCTGTACCTGAACTCCGTTAGACTGCCATAGGTAACGCCAAGGGTCTGGCCGGCCCATCCACCCTTGATCTTGTCCTGAAGCACTTCTTTTGTCAGGGTCATTTTTTCAGGGATGATGAATTCCCCCTTTTTTGCACCTGTGCAACCGATGATCAGGACAATGAAAACCGGCGCCAGGATGAATACAATGGACTTATGTGCTATCATGTTCTTTGGTTTAATGGTTTCTGTTTAATCGTTTCGTTGTTATTGATCGTATGATTCCTGTTCTGATTTGGATGAATAATTAATGAATTTGCTCTCATTAAATTTCGTAAATAAATTTCAGAAACACCGGATCGTTACTAATACGCAGTCAGCATTCAGGAGCGGTATGGTACCGTACTTGCTTATTTCTGAGTACAGGGACAAAGTGTATCGACTAATACCTGTCATGTTGATCCGTTTTGCCGATCCAGGATGAATATACTTTCCCGTTTCGGCTGTCACTGCAATATCTGATCATTTCTCCGGATGGTAATGCACCAGTTGTATTGGCATGCCTGCCGGACTAATTTTACTCATATTTTTTTCCTCTGTAAGCGACACAGGTGTAAAATATCTGGCGCTCAGGGATGCAAAAGACAAAGGACTATTGCTCAGAACAGTCCTTTGTCTCCTAACCTTATCATGCCAAAAACTAACCCCACTAATATCCCGGATTTTCCACAAAATTCGGGTTTTCGGCTACCCGGGAAACGCCAAGAGGAAGGTAATAATGCCTGTCCTGGAACGTTCTGGCCACACCTTCAGCATTGATAATGGCAATCTTATACTTTTTAGTATCGTAGTTATAGGTAAACACCAATCCTTTGGTACGCACACCATCCAGGAGTTGCCTTGCGATACGCCAGCGCCGTATATCCCAGTAACTATGGTTTTCCCAGCTCAGCTCGACGAGGCGTTCATTTTGCAACATGGCCTCAGTAAATTCGGTTTTGGGAGGCATGTCAGCCCTGGCCCTCAGCGTATTGATCAGGTTGAGCGCCTCATCAGGCACGTTCAGGTAATAGGCAGCTTCCGCCTTGTTCAGGTATATCTCACCCAGCCTGAACACGATATAATCGGTCTGGTCGGTATAAACATCGGTGGGCAGTATCATGCTCTCATTGCATCGTTTCCTTACCATGAATCCTGTTTTGGTAGTGTTCCTGTTTGACGCCTTGTATGGCCATCCGTCTTCTGCAAATCCCGATGTATAGGTCACACCCCCCCGTATGGTGGAAGAATGGAAATAGGCTTTGCTTCCCTGCCATGGGCTTTCCGGGTAGAACACGGTGGCTCTGAAGCGCGGATCGCGGTTTCCATATAATTCTTCAGGGGTCCATTCGGCGCCGGCCGCCGTCAACTGTGCCCTGCTGATGGTGTTGCCTGGGCTGCCGTCGGCATATTCAAAACGCTCAATAAAATCGTACAGGTAATACATGGATCCCCAGGTGCCTGAGAAGTCGTGAGGCATGGTACGAAGGGTAAAGGCATGTGCCCTGTTCTTGCTGTAGTCGTATACTTCCGACATAATCACTTCCTTATTGTCGGTGGTCTCATCCAGAAAGAGGTTCTGGTAATTTACTACCGGGTCGTCATGTTTCTCATACAGGAAGTGGAGGCCATTGTTCATGATTGAGTCACAGGCGTCATAACATATTTGTGCATAATGGGTTACATCGGAAGCCGGGAATCCCAGCAGGCCATCGAGCTGTACTGTGCCGTACTTTGCGATACTGGCTGCATAGATGGCTGCACGGCTCTGCAGGGCAAAGGCGGCCCATTTGGTTGGCCTGCCCTTATCGCTGGCACCATAAATCGTGGGCAGGGCCTGCCGGAGGGTGTCCATCTCATTGATGATAAAGTCATAGACATCCTTCTCCGAATCACGATGCACGTAGAGTTCCTCGTCTGTTGCATCCATGCTTTGCGCATAGGTGATGATTGGCACCCCCCCATACCTTTTCACCATCTGGAAATATAACCAGGAACGCAGAAACCTCACCTCTGATACACGCTGGGTATTGTAGGCATCATCAAAGTTGGGATTTTCTTTCATGTTCTCAATGAAAAAGTTGCAGTCCCTGATCGCCTGGTATGGCCACCAGTCCAGTTCCGAATTGGCCCCGGCCCCGGTAATCAGTTCGGTAGATGATTTATAGGGATTATGGTGAGCGCCATAGGATCTGCCCTCACCTCCCATGGAAGCGATCATGCATAGCGATACACAGTCGCCATTGCCCCGCCTTTCGATGAAATCGGAACGGTAATACAGGTCGGCGAGGTAGGAATCGATCAGGTTCTTATCTTCCCAGACCACCGCATCGGATATTATATCCAGCGGCTCCTTGTCCAGGAAACTCTCACAACCCAGTAATAACAAGGGGAGAGCAAGCAATGAATATTTAATATTTTTCATGTTCTAAAGATTTACAGTGTGACATTTACCCCAAATGAGACAGTCCTTACGGGAGGATAAAATTTTAATCCGCCGCCTTCCGGATCCTGTGATTTCTTATAGATTCCCAGTTTGCTCATAGTGAACAGGTTACTACCGGCAACAAAAATGTTCAGTTGCTGTATCCC
>JAXDBV010000123.1:0-2717 GCA_034678415.1 Bacteroidales bacterium | reverse complement strand
AATAAAAAAAAATCCCGTCGGCTGGACGGGACTGAAAATTTTGCATACAACGAACCTGTCAAAATCCCGCCAGTGGTATCCTGATAAAAAAATAGAAGTAATGAAAGAAGTTCATTGCAGCCATTTCAGTACTCATTTTGCGACCTCAAACGTAAATATTTCTTTTAATTTTTACAAATGATTTTTCTTGCCTCCCTGCTAAATCATTTATGAACAAATCCTGACAACTTATCATATCCATTTGAATATCAACAAGTCCAATAAAGAGCACCGGTCGTGTCTCCATTAAAAAAAAATAATGAGAATATAACCCGTTTCCTTTGTTCAGGTGCTTATCAAACCGGATGCGACGTATCGTCCGGAATCTTAAGACAGAATTCCTGAACCTTCCAGGGATAAAAATGAAAGACAACCTGTTCACCCGGGTAAAATGTCTCCAATCAGAAAATGACACGTGACAACCAGCTGTTTTCATCCGTAGTATCATCCATGATAATTTATAGCTAGAAAGAAGGGGAAAAGCATTCCCAAGGCAAACAATAGTTTTTACCTTTGGAGAATAACAAAGAATCGTTTTCATAGCGTTTAATTCAGATTACAGTTTTACATACGATGAATAAGAAGGAACGATTTGCAGGGATCATCGATTATTTTCTGGAGCATCGTCCGGAAGCGGAGACGGAGCTGGTTCATACCACTCCCTTCGAGCTGCTGGTTGCCACCATACTGTCGGCCCAATGCACGGATAAGAGGGTAAACATGATCACACCTGCACTGATGGCAAGGTTTCCCACGGCTGAAGCGATGGCCGAGGCAGAACCGGCAGAAATACTGGAATATATCAAAAGCTGTTCATATCCCAACACTAAGGCCCGGCATCTTTCAGCCATGGCACGCAGACTGGTAAACCGGTTTAACGGGAAGGTGCCGGCCGATACCGTTGCGCTCCAGACCCTGCCGGGTGTGGGCCGTAAAACGGCGCACGTGGTGGCTTCCATCGTGTATAAACAACCGAAACTGGCTGTTGACACACATGTATTCAGGGTTGCCGGGCGGATAGGACTGGCCACCAACTCAAAAACACCACTGGATACGGAACGACAACTGGTAAAACATATACCCGAAAAACTCATTCCCGTCGCTCATCACTGGCTCATCCTTCATGGACGTTACATATGCCAGGCCCGCAAACCACGTTGCACCGAATGCGGAGTAAAAAACTTCTGCAGATATTATGAAAAGAACAGCGGTAAGCAATCGTAACTGGTAATTTTTCACATTGAAGAACCATTTATCTTATTCATCCTGACTGTCCCATGGATCCTGTTTACCTCGACTATAATGCCACGACACCTGTTGATCCGGTGGTGGCCGAAGCGATGAAGCCCTACCTCTCGGGCTTGTTCGGTAACCCTTCCAGCGCTCATTATTACGGTTTCGCAGCAAGGGATGCTGTGGAAGAGTCGCGGAAAAAAGTAGCCACACTGATCGGCTGCTCCCCGGAAGAAATCATCTTCACCAGCGGGGGAACCGAATCGGATAATATGGCAATCAGGGGAATAGCCCGGGCAGAGAGACACCAGGGAAACCATATCATCACCTCGGCCATTGAACACCCCGCCGTGATCGAAGCATGCCGTTACCTGGAACAGAACGGATTTATGGTCACCTACCTGCCTGTTGATGAGCACGGTGTTGTCAGGCTGGATGAGCTGAAAAAATCCATCACCGGAAGAACCATCCTAGTAAGCATTATGCATGCCAACAATGAGACCGGCACCATTCAGCCGTTACACGAGATTTCTGAATTAACAAGGAAAGCCGGCATCGCCCTGCACACGGATGCAGCTCAGACCATCGGTAAGATCAATGTCAAGGTTGATGATCTGGGCGTCGATCTCCTGACAATAGCTGGACACAAGTTTTACGCTCCGAAAGGTGTCGGGGCACTGTATATACGCAATGGCATAACAATTTCCAGGCTGATACACGGTGCCGATCATGAACACGAGCTCAGGGCAGGAACAGAGAATGTCATGGCCATAGCGGGGCTCGGTGCAGCGTGTGAGATGGTCAGCGCCAACTTGCCAGTATACGCTTCCCGGATGAAAGAGACGCGTGACATCCTTGAAGAAAAACTTAAGCACCTTTGCCCGGAGATAAAAATAAACGGGCATCCTGTGCATCGCCTGCCCAACACGCTCAGCATCTCATTCCCGGGGTACGAAGCCGACCTTCTTCTCACACGTATGGAGGATGTTGCAGCTTCGGCCGGTGCAGCATGCCACTCCGATAAGATACATATCTCCCATGTGCTGGAAGCCATGCATGTGCCTGCCGATGTTGCCAGGGGAACCATCCGGTTCTCCACCGGCAGGAACACCACCGTACAGGAGATTGAAAGGGCCGCTGAAGCGGTTGGACGCACACTGAAGAGCCTGGGGCATACATCAGAAAAGATGAGCATGACAGATCCCGCAACCATCAGGCTGACGCATTATACTGCCGGGCTGGGTTGCGCCTGCAAAACCCGTCCCCAGGCGCTTGAAAAAATACTGGAGCCGTTCGGCCGCTCCACCGATCCCAACGGGCTTGTCGACACCAGCACCGCTGATGATGCATCGGTATACCGTATCAACGACGATATCGCTATCGTACAAACGGTCGATTTCTTCACTCCCGTTGTCGATGTGCCGTATGATTTCGGGGCCGTTGCG
>JAXDBV010000122.1:0-33465 GCA_034678415.1 Bacteroidales bacterium | reverse complement strand
CTGGAATATCCTTGAGCGGTCGGCTGATAAGCCCGAAGAATGGACCGCACGGACATCGGCGAAAAAGGAGGATATCATGAAAGCTTACGAGGGAGGGATGAATGATCTTGTTAAGGATCTGCTGGATTATATCCATCGTAATGAGCCATCATATCTTACTGCACATGTCATCCTGAAGAATATTTACACCCTGGGAATACTGTCGGTTCTCTCGTCGGGGATCAGGGATCAGATCAGGAGGAAGAATCTGTTCCTCCTGTCGGATGCGGGTAAGCTACTGCGCCGGGTGATCGGCAATAATGAGGCTCCCTTCATCTATGAGAAGATTGGATCCCGGTTCAACCACTTCATGATAGATGAGTTCCAGGATACGTCGCATTTCCAGTGGTCGAATTTCCTTCCCCTGGTGCGCAACAGCGTTTCGGAGAACCATCAAAACGTTGTGGTGGGCGATGTCAAGCAATCGATTTACCGGTGGAGAAACTCCGACTGGAAGATCCTTGGCAGGGAGGTGTATGCAGCGTTTGATCCCGGGCTCGTGGATACAGTATCCCTTGATGCCAACTGGAGAAGCCAGGAGAACATCATACACTTCAATAACACTTTTTTCTCCCTCGCCGTCAATGTCATAAAGGAACACCTTCTGAAGGAGAAAGATAATCATTCATACATTGATGCAAGGTTTGCCGGATGGCTGAGCCTGCTGGATATGGCATACACGAATGTGGTACAGAAGGTCCCGGAACGGTTGCCTCCCGGCAAGGGGTATGTCAGGATTGAAGCCATTGCTGGTGACGACGAACTGACCTGGACAGAAGCGGTGAAGGAACAGATACCCGTATGGCTCGAACGGTTGCAGGATAACGGTTACAACCCCGGGGAGACAGCCATCCTGGTGAGGGACCATGAGAAGGGCCGTATCATCCTGGAAGCTGTAGCCGCTTATTTGGCCGAAGGCAAGGGAAGGGAAGGGTATACCTATACTATCCTGTCCAATGAGTCGTTGTTCCTGTCAGCCTCCTCATCCGTGATGATCATTCTGGCCCTGCTCCGCTTCCTCATCCGTCCTGACGACCGGCTGAACCGTGCACACCTGATCCATGAATACAGGAAATATTTTGTGGGGGAAGAGACGGATGATCATGCATGGTTCACTGCCATGGATACAAACAAATTCCTGACATCAGGTTTTCTTCCCGATGATTTCTGTTTACAGATCGATCACCTGAGGGTGTTGCCGCTGTATGACCTGGCTGAACGCCTCATCCATATTTTCGCGCTCGGCAGCAGGATCGAAGACCTCCCATACCTGCAGGCTTTCCTCGATGTGCTGTTGGAATACCAGACAAAGTATGCCTCCGATATCTATTCATTCCTGAGGTGGTGGGACAACGGCGCCAACGAGGAATATTCCGTGCAGCTGCCTGACCATCAGAAAGCATTCAGGATGATGACCATCCATAAGGCCAAAGGATTGCAGTTCGAGGCTGTGCTGATCCCTTTTTGTTCCTGGGATTTCGAACCCAAATCATCAACCATCATGTGGTGCAAGCCTTCGGCACCGCCTTTCAATAGAATGGAACTGGTACCGGTAAATTATGCCGCTATCCTGACAAAAACACCGTTTGACGAATATTACTGGAACGAAAGAATCAGCACCTATATTGATAATCTGAACCTCCTTTATGTGGCTTATACCAGGGCAAAAACTGCAATGGTTGTGTTTGTCCCGGTTTCGCGACAGCATCGGTTCAATGCCGCGAAAGTGGTGCTCAGTGCATTTGAAAAGGCCACCACCGGAGAGCTTGCCTGTGATGGTTCGTTCCTGCCCCTGGCTGATCACTACAACGCCGAGGAAGGTGTATTTGAACTGGGTACTCTCAGTACACCGGTAAAACAGACGGCGGTGATGGGAGCGGAGGAGAGAGAAATCAGGATGGACAGCTTGCCTGCAACGGATTATAATAGCAGGGTGAGGATGCGTATGAACAGCCTCGAGTATTTCAATCTGACAGGAACGGGCAGGGGAGAGCGTGTCCACAAGGGGAAGTTGCTCCATGAGATCTTTGAAAGGATCAGAACGCCGGATGATGTCCGAGCATCAGTGATGAAGAGCTGCCTTGAAGGCAAGATCGATACAACGGAGGCAGAACACCTCATCAGGGAAATACATGACCTGGTGAGTGCGAAGGGGGTGCGTGACTGGTTTGCTGAAGGTAAGCAGCTAAGGATGGAAGCAGAGATCCTTCTGCCCGGCGGCCGCACCTTTCGGCCTGACAGGGTGATGATCACCGGGGATAAAGCTATTGTGGTGGATTATAAATTCGGGGAAGACGAAGCTCCGGCTCATCATGAACAGGTAAAAAAGTATTGTCAGCTGTTGAAAGAGATGGAATATCCGCGTACAGAAGGGTGGCTGTGGTATGTGAACAAAAACAAAGTTGTCAGGGTTGAACAGTAACAGAGGAATACAATGAAGGGAAGGATGACATATCCCTGGGGTCATGAACGGCGCTTCAATGCCTACAGCAATTATATACACAAGCGTTTCGGCGGGCGCATACAAAAACTGAGCATTGACGCCGGGTTTACATGTCCCAACCGTGACGGTGCCAAAGGTACGGGAGGCTGTTCGTTCTGTAATAATGAGGCCTTTCGTCCTTCGTATTGTACACCGTTAAAAAGCGTGCAACAGCAGATACAGGAAGGAATAGACTTTCACAGGAAGCGGTACCGTCGCACGGCAAGATACATGGCCTATTTCCAGGCTTATTCAAACACGTACGCCCCCCTGTCACAGCTGAAACAACGCTATGAGGAGGCGCTGGAGGTCGGGAATATTATAGGGCTGGTGATTGGCACGCGACCCGACTGTGTCAATAAGGACACACTGGATTACCTCAGCCACCTGTCACAAGAATACTACGTGGTGCTGGAATATGGGATCGAATCGTGCTATGAAAAAGCACTGGTGTCCGTTAATCGCCACCACACCTTTAAAGACTCAGTGGCTGCCATCCACATGACAGCTGCAAAGGGTATCCCTGTGGGAGTACACATCATTTTTGGTTTGCCGGGAGAGTCAAGGCAGCAGATGCTCGATGAGGCAGGGATACTGTCACAGCTGCCCTTGCACAGCCTTAAGCTACACCAGCTGCAGATCATCAGGAATACAATCATCGAGAAACAGTATACCGCGGATCCCGGTTCCTTCTACCTCTTCGGGCTCGATGAATACGTCGATTTCATCGTACAGTTCGTTGAACGGCTCAATCCGGCCATCATGATCGAGCGGTTTGCAGGTGAGGCACCACCCCGCTACAACTCCGGTCCCAAATGGGGGCTGAGGAATGACCAGCTACTGGGTATGATCGAGAGACGGCTGGAAGAAAAAAATACCTGGCAGGGAAAATATTATAACGGCTAATACATCACCATTCAATGGAGAGATTTCTGAAGCACCTGGCCCAACACCTCCTGACAAGTTTTGAGGATGAAATTTCGAAGCTCTGGATCATATTTCCAAACCGGCGGTCAGGCCTGTACTTCAAACATTACCTCGCGGAATACACCAGGAAGGCTATATGGACTCCCTACTGCCTTACCATTGATGAACTGATGCAGAGGCTGAGCCGCCTCCAGGTGGCTGATCACCTGTTCCTGAATATCGAGCTGTTTGAAACATTTAAAAAGATTACCAGAAGCACGGAGGAGTTTGATGAGTTCTTCCCCTGGGGAGAGATCCTTCTCACCGATTTCAATGATATTGACAAGTACCTGGTGGATGCGGGGAAGCTGTTCAGCAACCTGATGGCTGTGAAAGAGATAGACAGCAAGTTTGAGGATATTGACCCGGTCCAGGCAGATACCATCCGTCAGTTCTGGAGCACCTTCAACGGAGAAAAGCTCTCAGGCGACCAGCAGCAGTTTATTTCTCTCTGGAACGTTCTGCATGAAATTTATACCGTCTTCAGGGAGTCGCTGGTTTCGAAAGGACTTGCCTATAACGGGATGATTTACAGGAATGTGGCGGAACGTATCCGCTCGGGTGAAAAGGTGCCTGACACGGCACCGGCGGTTATTCTTGCCGGTTTCAATGCCCTCAGTACATCTGAACACGTGCTGTTCTCCTTCCTCAGGGATGAAGGCAAAGCCCGTTTCTACTGGGATTATGATAAGTTTTATCTTGAAAACACCGGACATGAAGCCGGCCATTTCCTGAGAAAAAACCTGGAACGCTATCCGGAGACCGATACCGGTTTGCAGAGGGATGCCTTGTCAGGAAGAACAGCGACCATGCATATCGTGGCTGCTTCGTCACGGGTGGCACAAGCCAAGTATGCCGGCCGGCTCCTGGAAGAAATTCATGCCTCTTCCCCTTCCGGCCCTGACAGCACTTTTGTTGTGCTGCCCGATGAATCACTCCTGCTGCCGGTGCTCAACTCCCTGCCTTCCTCCCTGCCGGAAGCGAATATCACTATGGGCTACCCGCTGAAGGATACTCCTGTCCGCACACTGATGGAAATACTTGTTGATCTGTACCTGAATGCCCGCAGAACGGATGGCAGGATAACCGCTTTCTTTGCAAGGGATATACTCCGTCTGTTGAATCACCAGTACATCCTTGCTTCAGGGATGAATGGAATGAGTAGCCTGGCCGAAATGATCGAAGCATCGGGCAACTTGTTTGTTACCCCTGCTTATCTGGAGGATCTGCCATTGTTGAAGGAGCTTATGACAGTACCGGAAGGCAGCGAAGGATTTGCCGCATTGATGCAGGATATCCTGTACAGGCTGTTCGTTCATTTCTCTTCAGCCTCGCAACCGGAACAGAGACTGCACAGGGAGTTCATCTTCCGGGGGTACATGATGATTGAAAGGTTGTCTAATATATTGTTGGACAAGAAGATGAGTATGAAGCTCGAGACCTGGTTACGGCTCATTCGCAAGTATGTGGATCATGACCGTATAACACTTGAGGGTGAGCCGCTGGCAGGGATACAGGTGCTGGGGATACTGGAAACCCGCCTGCTCGATGCTGAGAACGTGATCATCCTCTCGATGAACGAAGGCATATGGCCCAGGGTAACCCATACCCCATCCTTCATACCCTATAACCTGAGAAATGGCTTCGGCTTGCCTGCATTGGAACACCAGGATTCTATCTATTCCTATTATTTCTATCGCCTCCTCCAGCGGCCCGCAAATGTTTGGATGTTGTACAATTCCCAGGAACAGGGGATGCAGAGTGGTGAGGAAAGCCGGTATATCAAGCAATTGGTCTACGAACTGAAATATCCGGTCAGACAACATGTTCTTGCGTTTGATGTGCTGAAACAGACCGATAAATCCATAAGGGTGGAAAAATCGGAAGCGATCTTTGACAAATTAAGGCAGTATACCGACCATGACCGGTGGAAACATGTGCTCTCACCAAGTGCCATCAATACATACCTCAACTGTTCTCTCAGGTTCTATTTCGCTTATATCGCCGGTATAGAGGAAGCTGCCGGACTTGCTGATGAGATGGACCCGCGGTCATTCGGTAATATCCTTCACCATACCATGTACATGATTTACAGGGATTTTATCGGGCAGACGGTGAACAGATCATCCATAGAGGCGCTGATGAAGGATGATGAATCTATCCAGGAAATGGTGTGGAATTCGTTCGCGAAAGAATTTTCCTTGAAGGATACTGGTGAACACAGGGCTGCACCGGAGGGTCATCATAGGATTGCAGGGGAGGTGATAGCCAGGTATGTAAGGGAGATATTGGGCCAGGATACCGGGCAAACCCCTTTCACGATTCTTGGATTGGAGAAATCCATGCATGTTTCAATCCCTCTTAAATCAGCCGGGAATTATTCGCAGGTATTTATCGGGGGTACCATCGACAGGATTGACAGGACAGGGGAGAGCGTGAGGATCATTGATTACAAGACAGGCAAGCCTGAACGAACTTTTTCCAACATCGATTCGCTGTTTAACAAGGGTGATGACAAAAGAAATGAAGCCGCACTCCAGACACTCATCTATGCGATGATATGGCTTGGAAATAATGAGGACGACCAACCTTTAATGCCGGGTATATACTGGGTACGCGGTGTAATGACAGAAGAGTTCGATCCTCATCTTTATATGGAAAAGCAACCGCTGGCTGACGCCCGGAGCCTGATGCCTGAACTATCATCCCTACTGGCCGGTACAATTAACGAGATATTTGATCAGACCGTACCGTTTTTACAGGTGGAGCAGTCCGATATATGCAACTACTGTCCGTACAAACGAATATGTCACAGGTAGCATACCGGGTGTCGAATGACATATTGTTATAATTATTGCTATTTTGCAGCTGAAAACAACCGGTGAGACAGTGTGAGCATTAAAATAGGCCGGGGAGCCATAGCGTAATATTTATCTATCCGGCTGTTTCAACCTTAATAGTGCTAAGAATACAGTCATTCAGTTTATGGATGTTATCAGGGATGCGGTGATCATTGGTACGGGTAATGTGGCTGCACATCTGGGCGGGGCGCTGGTAAAAAGCGGAGTGCCTGTCCGGCAGGTATACGGCAGGAATCTGTCGGCCGCTGCTTCTCTGGCAGCCGCGCTGGATGCTCAACCGATCAATATGCCGTCGCAGATCACCGGCGATGCAAGTATCTATATACTGGCCCTGAGCGATTCAGCATATGTGCCATTCCTGCAGTCTGCGGAAATGAAGGGGAAGCTGCTGGTCCACACGGCGGGAAGCATTCCCGTCAGCATCTTTTCTCCCTACACCGGCAGGTATGGCTGTTTGTATCCCCTTCAAACTTTCAGTCGGTCGCGACCATTGGAGTTTCGCGGGGTGACGGTTTTTGTGGAGGGCAGTAACCCCGCCACAGATCACTTGCTGTTCACCCTGGCGTCACGTATCACCGATCACCCGGTAATGGCTGACTCGGAGAGAAGGCAGAGGATACACCTGGCAGCTGTCATCGCCTGTAACTTTGTAAACCATCTGATGACCATTGCTGCCGACCTGCTCGGGAAGGAAGGGATCGCCTTTGACGTTCTCTCCCCCCTGATACGGGAGACTTGCAGCAAGGCCATCGACATCTCGCCGGTCAATGCACAGACAGGACCCGCTTTCCGGCACGACTGGAATGTCGTAGAAAAGCATTTGGAACTGTTGAAGAGCTACCCCGAATGGCAGCATATTTACGACATACTCAGCAGGAGCATCGCCACACGACACCCTGTGAAATCCCAAAATCCTGAGACATCATGATGAATAATTTCAAGGAGGACCTGAAACGGGTCAGGGCGTTTATCTTTGACCTTGACGGGGTAGTCTCCTCCCATATTCTGTTCCTCGATCCATCGGGCGTACCCTTGCGGTCGGTCAATATGAAGGATGCCTATGCCATACAGTTGGCCATACGAAAGAAATACCCACTGGCAATGATCAGTGGCAGCGTTTCAAGGGCATTTAAATGGAGAATGAAACGTCTGGGAGTGAAGGATATCTATCTGGGGGCGATGAACAAAATGATCCCTTTCCGTGAGTTCCTCAACAAGCATAACCTCTCCGAAGCCGATGTTCTCTACATGGGTGACGACCTTCCCGACCTTGAAGTAATGAAGACCGTGGGGTTCCCTACCTGTCCTGCCGATGCAGTGACGGAAGTGAAACAGATCTCACGCTATATCTCTCATTTTAACGGTGGTGAAGGTTGTGTGAGGGATGTTATTGAACAAGTGTTGCGACTTCACCAGAAATGGATGGATGGAGATGTGAATATTTAACCATTACATAACACAATTCATAACCGTTCAGGGATTATGATACATTACCTTCGACTCATACGCTTGCCCAACCTGCTGATCATTGTGATCACACAATATCTTATGCGGCTGTGTATTGTCTCTCCCTTGCTGGTACAGATCAGGCAGGGTCTCATCTGGCAGTATGATGCACATCTGCCGCTCTTCAAACTGCAATTCAGTTCCCTGGACTTTGCACTCCTGGTATTTGCCACTGTCTGCCTTACCGCGGCTGGGTATGTGATCAACGATTATTTTGACACAAAAACCGACATCCTGAATCATCCCTCCTCTGTCATTGTCGGAAAGATCGTTCCACGGCGCACAGCCATGATCATTCATCTGGTGCTTGATATTACCGGCGTGATCATCGGGTTTTACCTCGCCAGCAGGATTGGCCGGCCGTGGATCGGCACCCTGTTCCTGCTGGTGGCAGGTCTTCTGTGGTTCTATTCCACCACGTATAAACGCCAGCTGTTGTTGGGCAATATCCTTGTGGCCATCCTTACTGCAATGGTCCCCTTTATGGTTGTGCTGTTCGAGGTGCCCATGCTGAACAGGGTATATGGTCAGCTGATGAGCGCCTACCAGGCATCATTCGGCCTGATCATCATCTGGGTTTCCGGATTCTCACTGTTTGCTTTTCTAACCACCATGACCCGTGAAATCATTAAGGATATGGAGGATTTTGAGGGTGACAGGGCTTACGGGAGAAACACCCTGCCGGTGGTGATTGGCATCCGGTGGAGCAGGGCAGTTGTGGTGATCCTTACCTGCCTGACTATCACGGCTATCTCCCTTGTCTATGTGTATTACCTCAGGGACACGATTACCCTCATCTATGGCGTCGCCCTTCTGCTTCTTCCGCTTCTTGTCATTATATATCTGATGATTAACGCTGACGGACCAGCGCATTTTCACCGGGCCAGTCTGCTGATGAAAGGCATCATGTTGGCCGGTGTACTGTATGCCCTGCCTGCCTGTTTTATCCTGATGAAGAATACTGCCTGAAATGAAGATACTTGAGAACCTCTGTAAATATGATATCATACTGGGATCAGGATCGCCGCGCCGCCGGCAGCTGCTCTCCGAACTGGGTTTCCGCTTTAGGGTTTGTCCTGATCACAACCATGATGAATCATATTCTCCCGGACTGACAAAAAACGAGATACCGGTATACCTTGCCAGGGCTAAGGCACAGCATATGCATCACCTGATGCTTCCCCGGACACTCCTGATTACCGCCGACACGATCGTCTGGATGGATGATGCGGTGATCAATAAACCCGCGGATGAACATGACGCTATATGCATGTTGCACACCCTGTCGGCAAAAACACACGAAGTGATAACCGGTATTTGTATCTGTACCACGGAAAAAGAGCTGGCATTCCATGTGAACTCCCGGGTGACCTTTGCCCGGCTGACGGATGAGGAAATAGAATATTATGTGCGTGTCTGCCAGCCCTTTGATAAGGCAGGGGCCTATGGTATACAGGACTGGATCGGCTTTATCGGGATAGAGACCATCGAAGGTTCATTTTATAATGTCATGGGACTGCCCGTACAGCGTTTGTACCAGGAGCTGAAGAAATTTTAAAGGATCCGCCGTATATATTCTTTGGGAAAACGAATCATGAAGACGGAGCGTATGATAGTGGTCATCGGAAGGGTAACAAAAGAGGCCGATCCGGGTCGGGAGAGACACCGTCATGTGCCCGTACTCAGTATTATTCGCATTCACAAACGATATGTGAAGGGGCTCGATGGGCTGAAAGCGGGCGATTACGTTGATGTGGTCTACCTCTTCCATAAATCGAAACGCCGGAGTCTCACGGGTATGATCCTCTCAGGCGAGGAGAAGGGGATTTTTGCCACTCGCAGTCCCGCCCGCCCGTCAAAGATTGGTATCACGCGTGTGATGCTCCATGCCGTGAACGACCATGAACTGGTTGTCTCAGGTCTCGATGCCATGAGAGGATCACCGGTCATCGACATCAAACCATGCGACAGGATTACCTGAAGTATGTGCTAATCTCCTTTCATTACAACGCTATTTGAAAAACTTGACTATTTTTACCGGCGGATAGAGGAATGCTTACCATGAACAACAGGATAGGAATATTGCTGTGGACGGCCGCGTCTATCGGATTCCTGCATACCCTGATGGGTCCTGATCATTACCTGCCCTTCATCGTGATGGCCAGGGCAAGAAAGTGGTCGGTGGCAAGAACCTTGTGGATCACCGCGGCCTGCGGTTTGGGGCATGTGGCCAGCTCGGTGGTACTCGGTATCGTGGGCATTGCTCTGGGCATCGGCGTGAATAGTCTGGTAGACATTGAGTCGGTGAGGGGCAACCTTGCAGCCTGGGCGCTGACCGCTTTCGGACTGGTATATCTCATCTGGGGTGTGCGGCATGCCATACGGAGGAAACCCCATACCCATTTTCATGTCCATGACCACGGAACGGGTCATCAACATGAACATTCACATGTTGAAGAACATGCACACATCCACGAGGGAACGGAAAAAAAGAATATCACTCCCTGGGTTCTTTTCGTGATCTTCATACTGGGACCCTGTGAACCGCTCATCCCCATCCTGATGTACCCTGCCGCACAGAACAGTATCGAGGGACTGGTTCAGGTGTCGGTGGTTTTCAGCGTGACCACCGTCGCCACCATGCTCCTGATTGTGTTGTCAAGCGTTTGGGGGCTGAGCATGATCCCTTTCGGGAAAATGGAGAGATACACCCATGCCACTGCCGGTGCTATGATCCTCCTTAGCGGACTCGCCATACAGTTCCTGGGTCTCTGATATCCAGTGCCACTCCGTTTGCCTGTTGTACCCGCATCTTTCGCGGATAAACCTTCCGATCCCTCTTAATGATAAATATCATGAACTTAGAAACTATCATATTATAATTTTGGCCTACCATTTTTGTGTTAATTCATTAACAATTTATTTAACTAACTATACCTGCGATGTCAGAAATTCAAGAATTAGTAAAGAATTTAGCCGATCAGCATGGACGCACGCGGGAGAGCTTGATTCCCATCCTTCAGGGTGTGGTCGAATTCGAGAGGTATGTTTCCGATGAGGCCATGACTGAAATAGCACGTGAGCTGGATATTGCAGCCGCACAAGTGTATGGTACGGCAACATTTTATTCTTTCCTGGACACACAGCCCAGAGGTGAATATGTGATCAGGGTATGTAAAACCATCACCTGTTCCATGAAGAGAAGTTTTGACCTGGTCAAGACCATTGAAGATATGCTGAAGATCAGGGTGGGAGAAACCACTCCCAATAAGAAGTTTACACTCCTGGAGACCAACTGCCTTGGGTGGTGCCATGAGGCCCCGGCCATGCTTATCAATGAAACACCTTATACTAAGCTGAATCCTGAAAAGGTCAGGCAGATTATTGCTGATTATTCCAGGAAAGAAAAAGATCAAGATTAATCCAACAGAAGATTCCAATCATGGCAAACGATACTGTTAAACGACTTGACCTGCTTTTCAGGCAGGACTGTATGACCCGCGATGAACTGCGCAGGCATTTTGCCTACAGCAGTGATCAGATTATTAAAGAATTACTTGATTCAGGCCTCAGGGGCAGGGGTGGAGCCGGATTCCCTACCGGACTGAAATGGAAGTTCACCCGTGATGCGGCGGATCCGGAAAAATATGTCATCTGCAATGCCGACGAGGGAGAACCCGGTACATTCAAAGACCGTGAGCTGCTTACCCGCGTGCCGCGACGCGTGTTCCACGGAATGGCTTTCTGCGGTAAGGCCATCGGCGCCAAACAGGGATATATCTACCTCCGTGGTGAATACAAATACCTGTTGCCTATGCTCAACGAAGAACTGCTCGTCTTTGATGAAGATATGAAGGATATCGGCTTCGATTTCAAAATTCAGATAAGAATGGGCAGCGGTGCGTATATCTGTGGTGAAGAAAGCGCCCTGTTCGAGTCGCTCGAAGGAAACAGGGGCGAACCAAGGAACAAACCTCCCTATCCCACTACTTCTGGCTTCAGGAGCAAACCTACCGTGATCAATAACGTTGAGACCTTTGCCACCGCCGTGATCATCATACGTATTGGAGCCGATGAATACAAGAAGCTGGGAACGGCCGACTCCAGGGGAACAAAGTTGTTCTCCGTCTCCGGCGATACCCCCATCCCCGGTATATATGAGCTGGAACTCGGGATGACCGTGGAACAGTTCGTTGATGAGTTTGGTGATGGCGACACCAAAGCCGTACAGGTGGGAGGAGCATCGGGTTTCTGTGTACCGAGAAAGAAGTTTAAAGATACCATTATCGGATTCGAAGGTGTCCCAACAGGTGGCTCAATGATGCTTTTCAACTCTTCCCGGTCTATGTATAATGTGCTGAAAAACTACCTCGACTTTTTCCAGGAGGAGTCCTGCGGACAATGTACCCCGTGCCGGGTGGGATGCCAGCAATTACTGATCGGCATCGATGCCGTGAAAAAGGGACAGAAGAACGAGCATTACCTCGAACAACTGATGAAACTGTCGCAGACAATGAAGATCACCGCCAAGTGCGGGCTCGGCCAGTCCGTGGCTAACTCCTTCCATTCCATCGTGGAAAACTTCAGGGAAGAAATGATTTACTAACCTTCTAATTGTGCAGAAAAATGTCAAAAATGA
Source organism: Bacteroidales bacterium (assembly GCA_034678415.1). GTDB lineage: Bacteria > Bacteroidota > Bacteroidia > Bacteroidales > VadinHA17 > JAXDBV01. The sequence goes on along the minus strand of JAXDBV010000122.1, from coordinate 20,972 downwards.
TAAATCTTACGGTTGATGGTGTAAAGGTTTCCGTTGAGGAAGGGAAGACCATCCTTGATGCTGCAAGGAAGCTGAATCTTCATATACCCACACTCTGTTTTCACGAGGACCTTTGTGTGGCGGGCAACTGCCGCGTGTGTGTGGTGGAACAGGCCGGTGCGAGAAACCTTGTTGCCTCCTGTGCTACGCCCGCATCCGAGGGAATGGAGATCCATACCAACTCACTCAAGGTGAGAAATGCCCGCAGGCATATCATCGAACTGCTGCTCTCGGAACATAACGCCGATTGCACAAAGTGTTACAAGAACGGTAACTGTGAGCTTCAGAACCTCGCTTCCGAGATCAAGACTACAGAGCATCTGTTCATCGATCTCGTGCCTTTCAAGCATTATACCATTGATAAATACAGTCCGTCCATTATAAAGGATGACAGCAAGTGCATACGTTGCCAACGTTGTGTCAGGACCTGTGAGGAACTGCAGCATGTCAGCGCGCTGGGCGTCGCCCATAAGGGATCGGAAATGAAAATATCTACCTTCTTTGAGAATCCCATGTACGAGGTGGTATGCACCAACTGTGGTCAGTGCGTTAACCGTTGTCCTACCGGAGCCCTCATTGAAAGGAATTATATTGACGAGGTGTGGGATGCCATTTACAATGAGAAAAAATTTGTGGTGGTGCAAACGGCTCCCGCAACACGTGTTGCCCTGGGTGAAGCGCTAGGTTATGAGCCGGGAGAAGTGGTGACCGGCAAGATGGTATCTGCCCTCAGAAGGCTGGGCTTTGATGCAGTGCTCGATACCGACTGGTCGGCCGACCTCACCATTATCGAGGAAGGTACCGAACTGCTCACGAGACTGAAAAAAGCGCTGGTAGAAAAAGATCCCGACGTGGCCCTGCCAATGGCCACCTCATGCTCACCGGGATGGATCAAATTCATAGAGCATACCTTCCCTGAATACCTTCCGAATTTATCTACCTGCAAATCACCGCAACAGATGTTCGGTGCCCTGGCAAAAACGTACTATGCACAGAAGGTAAACGTGGATCCGGCCAGAATGGTGGTGGTATCCATCATGCCCTGTACAGCGAAAAAATTCGAAGCTAACCGTCCGGAGATGCGTTCCAGCGGTTACCAGGATGTTGATTATGTGCTCACCACACGCGAGCTGGCTGTGATGATCAAACAGGCAGGCCTCGATTTTCCCACACTGCCGGAAGAGGATTATGACAGTGTCCTGGGACAGAGCACCGGCGCAGCCGTCATCTTCGGGGCTACAGGCGGTGTCATGGAAGCAGCTCTCCGTACCGCATATGAACTGGTTACCGGAAGAGAAGTACCGTTCGAAGGACTCAATATTACACCTGTCAGGGGTATGGACGGGGTGAAGGAAGCATCAATAAAGATCACAAAAACACTGCCCCAGTGGAACTTCCTTGAAGGAGTGGAGCTGAGAACTGTCGTGGCCCATGGACTGACCAATGCCAAAGAGGTAATGCAGTGGGTAAAGGATGGCAAGAAAAACTACCACTTCATCGAAATCATGGCCTGCCCCGGAGGATGCCTCGGCGGCGGCGGACAGCCTATTCCCACTAACGCCGAGATCAGGAAAAAACGCGCCAGGGCAATCTACAAGGAAGATATGGGTAAAGCAATCCGTAAATCACACGAGAACCCGGAAATAATACAGATATACAAGGAATTCCTCGGTGAACCCAACGGACATAAATCGCACGAACTGCTGCATACCCACTATAAACCGAGAAAAAGATATTGACCTGGTATCAAAAATGAAAAAGGATAGCCGGATAAACCAGCTATCCTTTTTTACAGTTTATGTACAGATGTAACCCGTGATAATTATAATTTTGTAATTAAAAGACATATCCGGTGAATGACGGGATACATCAGGCTGTGTTGATCCGTATCACGGGAATTACATTGAACTCACATGAATACCATAAACATCTCCTATCTGGATCTTCCGGCAAAAACCGTTGAAAGGCTCAGTGAATATCGTCGCAGCCTGCTGAATTGCCAGAGTCAGGGTAAGGACTTCATCTATTCACACGAGCTGGCGGCGCTGCATCATTTCACTGCCGTCCAGGTACGGCGTGACATCATGCTGATCGGGTATGGCAGTTACCAGAGGAAGGGATATAATGTAAAAGAGCTCATCGTAAGGATCGGAAGGATCCTTGATACAGAGCAGGGTCTGAATGTGGCAGTTATCGGTTTCGGTCACCTGGGAAGGGCTATAACAAACTACTTCAGGGGCAAACGGTCGAAACTGAATATTGTTGCCACCTTTGACATCGATCCCGAAAAAGTGAACGTGGTTTTCGCCGGTGTCCGGTGTTACCCGATGGAAAAGCTCGAGGAGATTGTCAGGCTGAAAGCAATAACCATCGCCGTTATCACCGCTCCTGCCAAGGTTGCCCGTGAGCTTAGCCGGAGGCTTGTCAGGACCGGTATCAGGGGAATATTAAATTACTCGTCGGTGCCGCTCGAAGTTCCTGAGGACGTGTACCTTGAAGGCTATGATTTTATCACCTCCCTCGAAAAGGTGGCCTATTTTGTCAAAAGCCATAGAAAACAAACCCGTAAAACCTCAGGATGACAACCGTCCGATGATCTCCGCCTTCATCTCCAGCAACTCCTTGCTGTTCATATTCTTTCTTGTTGACTGACCGGTACGGTACGTTCCAAGTACCTGCACGGGCGGATGGCCAAAGATAATCACCTCGTGTCCCAGGTAGAGGGCTTCATCCACCTCATGAGTTACCGAGATCACCGTCCTCGGATCTTCCTCCCAGAGATCGATGAATGAATCCATAAGGTTGTTCTTAAGCTTGTAATCAAGCCCTTTGAACGGTTCATCCATCAATATGATATCGGAAGGAAAAGCAAATGCCCGGGCAAGCGATACCCTCTGTTTCATCCCGCCACTGAGCTGGTGTGGCAGTAAGTTCTCCTTGTCAACCAGCGAGACCATCTCAAGATAATGCATGACGGTTCTCCTGTAGTTCCCTGCATCCATCCGTTCCTTTAATGGAAATCCCACGTTTTCGGCCACGGTTTTCCAGGGCAGGAGCCTGGGTTCCTGGAAGATATATGAGAAGGTACTTTTTTCAAAACCAGACCGGTCGCCGCCTACCATTGCCGTATTGCCGCAGATGATGTTCAGCAGCGTGGTTTTTCCGCATCCCGACGGGCCAAGGATACATGTGATCTGTCCGGCAGCAAACGTGATGGAGAAATCATCGAACAGTACCTGCCCGGGATACGACATGTGGATATGTTTCAGCCTGAATTCCATCATCTCCAGCGGATAAGTTTCTTTTCGGCCATTCGTATACTCATTTCAAAGAAGTAGCTTACCAGCACTGCTATCACTGTCCAGGCAATAAGTTCGGACACCAGCAGGTAGGTCTGCGAATGCTGCATAAATGTACCGATGCCATATCGCGGCTGGCTCAGCACCTCACCGATGATCACAGCCCTCCATCCGAACCCCATGGCGTTCGACGCACCGCTGAGAAGGTAGGGCATGATGGCGGGTATGTATATCTCCCGTGTGATACGCCTGCGGCTCACCTTATAGATACGTGCCATCTCGATCACTTCCTTGTCAACGTAACGGATACCATCAATAATATTGACACAGAAGATAGGAAACATGGTGAGAAAGGCGATGAATACCGGCACCTGATCCACCCGGAACCAGATCAGTGCGAGAAGGATGAACGAGATGACAGGGGTGGAACGGATGGTGACCAGCAGTGGCTTTACCGCGGCATGAACGGAGGAACGGGCACCGGCCCAGATGCCCAGCCATAAGCCGGTGATGAAGGCCAGTGTGAAACCGACAAGCCCTCTCCCAATGGTCGATCCCAGCCCCGGAAGAAAATCGTGCCGGGTAAATAGTGTCATAAGGGTGATGAACGTTTCTTCCGGAGAAGGCAGAAGAAGAGAAGATCTCATGACCATGGACACACCTTTCCAGATCAGGAGAAGAACGATAACGGAGACAAGGGTGATCAGCCTGTTCCTAGTAAAAAAAGTTTTCATCAGGAAGTCTTCCTCCTATGGTGTTTGGATCGAAATCGTAAAATACCTTCAGGAACTGAAGTATGCCTGTCTTTATACTGTCGGCATATTCAAACCTGAGGTGTGCTCTGGCTATTGATGCCGATGCCAGGCTGGTGTCGGTAAGGATGCCGTGATGTGCCATGAGCCTGCCTGCCTCCCGCGGATGTTGGTTTACCCATTCGGTCGACTGACGCCAAGCGTCCAGGATCGTGTCAAGCAGTCCCGGCTGTGAGGCAGCAAACCTCTCGTGAACGACAAGGGCGGTCTGCGTCATGGGTATGCCGTTGCTCATCACTTTTGTCCACTCCTCATTCAGATCAAACAGTATGTTGATATCAGGATTCTTTGACAGGATTAACGACACCATAGGCTCGGAGATCACTCCCGTGGCGGCTTTTCCCGCTGCCATGGCATTGGCCAGTTCAATATGGGTGGGAAAAGAATAATCCGGTTCAAGATCATGATCAGGATTCAGCCCATTCTGTTGTGCCAGGAAACGGAACAGGATGTCGGGCGTCATACCCCTTCCCATGATGAAGACACGCTCATTCGTCAGGTCAGACCAGCGCTGGCTCTGCGCCCTGTCCGACAAAACATACAGGGTTCCCCATACCGGCACCGCCGCAAGTTTATAGGGCACACCCTTGTTATAGAGAAGAGCCGCCATGTTGGTCGGGATGATGGCGAGCTGCACCTGCTGCCTCAGCATGAGCGCTCTTACCTGCATGGGTTCATCCAGGATGCGGATATCAAGCCGGCCCGCGACAGCCCCGTCCTGCTCCAATAACCTGATTATTCCCATGCCCGAGGGGCCCTTTAACACGGCCACAACCACAGGCCTGGCCCCCGCACCATGTTCTCCACCCGTCTGCGAACAGGAGGTGATAATCACCACGACTGTGAAGAAAAGGAGCCTCAGATACATATGAATAGGATATTCAACCGGTACAAAACTATGAAAGACTTTCGAAATTCTCCCGGATCAGTCAACAGGCATGACACGACAGTGATTATTATGCTTCTCAACATAACATGTATTTTATGGTGAAAACAAAAAATTGTATACTTTTGTTAATTCTTTAACACTGACTGAGGAGTGGCATTGCCGCTCCAGGGTCCCAAAACAAGATCTGATCCGGAGGTATACTGATGGAAAAGAGAATCGGAAGCGTCTTGATCCTGGTGAGGGATACAACAATCAGCCCCCGCCTGAACAGCATTATCGCCAAACATGCGCATATCGTCCTTGGAAGACAAGGTCTTCCTGCACGGACATCAGGATTCAGCCTGATATCTCTTGTCCTTGAGGGTACCACCGATGAGATCGGGTCACTTACCGGGCAGCTGGGTAAGCTGCCGGGTATAGAGGTCAAATCAGTAGTACTTAAACAAAGGACGGGAGATGAAAATGAAAAAATGTAGCCTTTACCTGGTATTGTTGTTTATTTCTGTTGCTCTGCAGGGACAAAATGCTTCCCTGTCGGGGGTGGTTTCCGACCATGCCTCGGGAAAAACACTGCTCGGGGTTCATGTGGTGCTGCTCAGCAAGCTTAATGCTGCTGAACAATTTCTTGCCGTGACAAACATACATGGCATGTACCGCTTCGAAACGGTTCCTGCCGGTAACTATGTCATGAATGTCAGCCATGTGGGATATGCAAGGTTTTCACAGGAGATATCCCTTGTCGACGATGAACAGACGGTTGCAGATATCATTCTTGAAGAGCAGGAAATAAGCCTGGTAGAGGTAATCGTCACAAGCTTGCGCACGGAAAGATTTTATCGTGATCAGCCGTTACCCCTCTCTGTCATCACCGCAAACGCCATTGAAAACAGTCATGGTTTTTCTCTGACCGATCATCTGTCTAGGGAGCCCGGCATGGCGCTGGCCAGCGACGGGGTATGGGGTACGAGCCTGAATATACGGGGCATGTCAGAAGAGAGAATCGTCTCTCTCATTGACGGCAACAGGATAGAGACTGCCACCGACCTGTCTGCGGCATTGTCGCTGGTTGATGTGTTTGACATCGAACGGGTGGAGGTGATCAAAGGCGCTGCCTCATCCCTCTATGGCAGTGGTGCCATGGGTGGTGTGGTGAATATCATCACGCGCCAGGGATTCTTCAGCGACAAACCCCACCTCGGTGGCACCTTATCCTCTTCATTCAGCACGGTGAACGATCTTTATTCGGGTCATCTGTCAGTCATCGCCAGCGCACCCAGGCTCTATACCCGTATCACCAGCTCGTACCGCCACGCCAATGATATTATGACACCCGCAGGTGTGCTGACCAACAGCCAGTTCAGCGACAGGGCTGTCTCACTGAAATTCGGTGTGCAGCCGGCCGTGAAACACCAGTTGCATATGGCCTACCAGCTCGTCGAAGGGGAAGATATAGGCATACCGGGAGGAAAAGTGTTTCCTGTTACCGCCATCGCTTCCTATCCCAGGGAGACAAGAGAGATGATCAGCGGTTCATGGGACATGGTCAACCTGCTTCCTTCCCTCGAAAAAACAAGCATCAGCTTCTTCCATCAGTATATTTTACGGGATGTGCTGATGTACCCGAATACTCCTCCTTCCACACCGCCGGGTCAAAGGATCACACCGCTTAAACTTACCCCCACCGGTTACCATAACACTTCGGGGATGCGACTGCAGACCGACTGGAGACTCCCCTCAGGGAACAAACTCATCGCCGGTATGGATTACTGGCAGAGAAAACTTGAGACAGAAAGAGAAAAGCATATCCGTATGGAGATGCTGGATACGGAGGGCCAGGTTGTTGCCGTCAACAGCCTGGTGCGGGGTGAGGTGCCTGTGCCAACCTCGTTCTTCCGCAGCGGCGGGCTCTTTATCCAGGATGAGGTGTTATTCCTTGATCAGCGCCTCTCCCTCACTGCCGGCGCCCGTGCCGATCTGGTGAGGATCAACTCCGACGAAGCTCGTGACCCCCTCTATACCATCCTCAATGGGGTGAGGAATGATAACCCTGCCAACCAGCGTATCACATTCCCCGGACAGGTATATAACGGCCTGTCGTGGAGCGCCAACCTGGGACTGCTGTTCAGGCTGTCCGACAGAACCGACCTTACCGCCAATGTTGCCCGGTCATTCCGGTCCCCCTCTCTCGAGGAACGATTCAAGTATATTGACCTGGGATCAACCGTCCGCCTCGGCGATCCCCAGCTGTCTTCGGAAAATGGATATTTCTTCGACCTGGGCGCACGATTTACCGACCCCACCCTTCATGCAAGCATAAATGCCTTCCTTAACCGTATGGAAGGACTGATCGTGGAGGTGCCGGGTGACTATATCTACACTTACTTCACCGGTGAGGGAGATCCGCTCGTCGACACCCTCCCGGCACTGATCAATGCCAACGTGGATGAGGCCATGCTCTTTGGCTTCGACCTCAACGCCGAATGGTCTCCGGTCAGACGAATGGTGATGTTTGCACAACTGAGCTATGTCAGGGGTATCAATACCCTTAACGATACCGACCTGCCGGCAATACCTCCCATGCACGGAATTACGGGGCTGAAATACCACCTGCCCGGGATTGCGCAGGCCACCTGCAAAGTATTCTTTGCTGCCGATCAGAACAAGGTGGCTCAGGGTGAGGTCAAAACACACGGCTACGCACGGTATGACCTTTACCTGCAATCGGATCCGCTTAAAATACTGGGAACAAGGACAAAGATCCTGGCTGGCGTAGAAAACCTCACCAACCGTACCTATTCAAACCACCTGTCAACCAACAGGGGACTGATCGATACCGAACCCGGAAGGAACTTCTTCATCCGTTTCATCACCAACTGGTAACAGGTGTATGCGGATGAGACGAAAACGGGATGACCGATCCATGTTCAGTAACATGCTCTTTATTCCCTTTCAATTGTTACTTTTAAAGCATTATTTTTTGTTCGTTCACTAATACATACGTTTATGTCAGATCAACCTTTACACATCCTCGGGATCATGGTTTCCGAGAGAACGAAAGCCGCTGGTAAGGTGCAGGAGACACTGACCCGTTACGGATGCTGCATTAAGACACGCCTGGGCCTGCATGAAGCTACCAATGATATTTGTAGTCCCAACGGACTGATCATCCTTGAAATGGTGGGTGACGTGACCGAGATACAGAAACTGGAGAAGGAGCTTACGGGGATGGAGGGCGTGACGGTAAGAAAGATGGTGTTCTGAAAAAACACTTTGTTCTAAACCAGCGATATTCCTGTCACTCCGGGCTGCGATAACTGCCCGGATATTTGCTTTATTGCGAGCCGTACAATTGTTTTGTCGGTAAACGGACTGTTCGAATCAGACACACTCCCGTGTCCCGGCCCACTCCATGAGGTAAAGATGAGCGGGCTGTTTTTAATGCATCCATACCTGTAAATGAATAAGGAACCGTTTCTCTCGGGCAAATAAGCATCACAGAACATGGCAGGATCCCTTTACGGGATAAGGTTGGGGTAGAGCCCTTCCGCGTGAGGCTGAGCGGCTGGTCAAGTCATCCGCCCGGGAAGCAGTATTTTCGGCAGGCAGCTTTCCCCGATAGTGTTTTTGCAGGAATTATAGTAGTTATGGTATTGAATTCCCGGGGTGTGAATTGGTAAGGCAGAATACCGGTTTTTCCCCGCCGGCCCGGGATAGTGACATTATCCAGCCCTTGTTGCCTTTCTGTTCACTGAATTTCCTGTGGCATCCGGGCTTGCTTCAGACAATAAGCATGAATTAATTACATAATTTCCTCACATATAATTCTGTAATTATCCGGATATGTTGTTAACCGGCTGGCTGTTTATTGTGCCTGGCGGTTTCAAACAGGAATATGTTTCTGCCGATGTCCTCCTTTCGGGTGTGCTGATATAGGCACTTGGCCGGTACATGCAGCTGGGCGATCCGGGCTCTGGTTCACGGTTTGGCGCCTTTTCTCTGTAAATAATTGGCCACATGTTCGAACCGGCCATACATGGCTATTTTCAGCGCTGTATCACCCGTATCCGTTGTGGCGTTCACATCGGCGCCGGCTTCCACAAGCATTCTGACCAGGTCAAGGCTGCCAAGGCGTGAGGCCGAATGCAGGGGAGCAACCCGGTCAGGATGGCCGTAGGGTACATTAGCGTCGGCGCCTCTTGACAGAAGGAGACGCACCGTGTCAGCCTGACCGAAACAGACAGCAAGACCCAGCGCTGTGAATCCGTCGGGGGAGAAGGAATGGATGGCTGCGGGAAAAGCATCGAGCCGTTTCCGGATGGTGTGATTATCACCCAGGATGGCTGCTTCAAACAGGTCAAATTCCTGCTTTTCCCCACGGATAATTTCCAGCGCCTCTCTGTTTCCATGGTACGCTGCCAACGTGAGCAAGGATAATCCATCGTCCGTTATGCCGGAGGCCAGGGAGGGCTCCTCATCAACCATATGCCTTACCAGGTCGTTGTCCCCCGACAGGATCGCTTCCCGGATTATTCTCAGGTCCGACATAATCCGCTTCCCGGTTTCCTGTTCTTCATACTTCATAGTCGATGGCGGCCCTGCTCAGCCTTACCTGCCGGATAAAATCAACCACCTCAAGGTGTGCTGCGTGCTGCTGGTACCTGTATATGTCATCAATGCTGTCAAATTCAACATACAGGATAAGATCAACATTGTTTGCCGGCGCCTGGGGATGGTTGAGCCCCACTTCCAGATGCTTTATGAAGGGTATCTTATCTTTCATCCTCTCCAGTTTCTCCTTCATAAGCCTGGCATTTTCCGTTTTTGAAAGACCGTTGGCTGTTTCCTTAAGGGAAAACATCACGAAATGTTTAATCATGACTGAGAACAAAAAAAAAGGGTTGGAAACAGGATTTCATTCATTTACTCAACAATTGTTATCTGGGAGTTATCTCACTGATTTCACCAGGCTTGCTTCTCTGAAGCGCAGTGCCGACCAGTCGTCATCCACGGCAATTTGTGCTACCGGCCTGAAACCAAGGACTTTGAACAGGTTCCATGCCCGTTCGCGGTTTATGTCCGAGCGGTAATTCACTGAGGCACCTTTGGGGTAGCAGAACCATAGGAGCCCGTCATGATTAAGGTGTTTCACCACACGGGCTGCGATGATGGCCCCTTCGGCCATCGTTCCTGCAAAGCATAGAATAAAATCATAGCTCTGCCGGGCTTCATGGTGAATGGCTGAGTTAAAATCGTTCAGTATCGGCATGATTTGCGCCGGAGCATTGATCACCAGTACCGGATCCTGGTTTTTATACCGGAGCTTTTTCAATACGGTATTCATAACAAGTATGGTTTTTCCGGGATGAAATTTACAAATAAAAAATTCGATTTATACAACCGATGTATCAGCAGAGCATCCCCTTCATCCGTTATCCTCATCTTCCGCTGACTATGCCGGCCGGCATCGTGAGGAGCATCTTTAATAAAGGCGCCGGAGCCATGGATATTCCGGGTGATACCCTAATCCCCGGACTGGCAGGATTATCATTCGCGGGAGGACTGAAAATCTTCAAGTGGTACTGACCAGAAAGGTGCGTCAACGCGATCAGTTGAAGCGATGGCTGATCAGCAGCCAGATTTCATTCTTTGCAGGTTCATTTAATTGATGTAACCTGCTAAGCATAACCAGCCCAAGCCGGGGCTTGTACATCAGCGTTTCCTTGAGACTGCTTCCCGGTTTACTGACATGCCGGTTGAGCTCATAGCTGTCTTTGTAAACGGTATTATTGATTTCAACATCCACCAGTGACCGCACGCAGGTGGTGTCAAGCTTTTCATGTGGATTGTTCCATTTGTCATATTCATGAAAAGGAATCAGGAGTATCTGGCAGATCCTTCCGTCGGTCGACAGGTAAAATTTCACGGTATCGCCCACCCGGCTGATATATTGTTTCTCATCGACATTCTTACCTGTAAATTGCCAGATCTTGAGCCTTTCCCCGTTCGTATGGCTGGTGCTGCCGGTGATACTTACCACCAGCGTGTCCTGCTGTGATGCTATACTGTCATACCGGAAATATGTCCAGCTGAAACCCGTCCGGTTGGGAAAATAATCATCAGCGAGGAAATTCGATTCATCTTTTTCGCATGATATCAACATGACCGTTCCGGCAATGAACCATGCCCTGAGTATATTTTTCGTTGTCACTGACATCAGTATGTCATTTTTCAGTGATAAGACGTAGCATAGGCAAAAAAGGTTGCGCAAGCCGTTGAGATATGTAAAAAATACGACATCCGGATGACTGCTGTTGTTCATTTCCTGGAACGTGAACGGCCTTCTTCCTGAAAACGCGACGCCAGGCCATTTATTTTACAGGATTCCTCTTCTGTTATCCGTGTAATGCATTGCGGGGCTATTCAGTCTTTCACCTATTCTGCGTTTTACCACAGGATGAAGTGGTTTCCAGAGGTTTTCTCCCCGACGAGATCCATCCTTCACCTGGTGGAGGAAGCAGGGGAGAATCCCTAAACGGCCTGTTCACCATCGGGCACATTGTCCTTTTCGTGGAGTTCAGCACCAGCAATGAAGATGCGTTCATTGATATGGAGAACTGCTGCATGCCTGATAGAAGGAGATTTATCCGGTGAGAACGTTCAACATACGCTTTCCGGAAGAGACAGAATGGATGGTGGTGAGAGAGCCGGTCAGCCGCGGTATGGCCGGCGAACGATCAATTGCCGGAACGTGCGGTAAATCAGAACCGGCCGTTTGAACCATCAACCCAGGGGTTCAGGGTGGATGTTGATCTGCAGGTTAGGGAACCGTTTTTCCAGTGATTGTTCAATCTTGTCACAAAATTCGTGGGCCTTTTCAAGGGTGATTTCGGAAGGCAGCTCGATATGGAAATCGACAAACCAATGGTTTCCTGCATTGCGCGTTTTAAGGTTGTGGTAATGTACGCCCATCTCGGCTAATATCTTTTCCAGGTCGTCGATCTCATTTCTCTGCCAGCTGACATCCACCAGCGGGAAGAAAGCCCTGGCCAACAGTTGATATGCTTCATATATGATCAGGGATGCCACGAGTATGGCGATTACCGGGTCAAGGACATGGAGATCCGTAAGCCAGATCAGCCCGATGCCCAGGGCTACACCGGCAGATGTATAGACATCGGTTTTCAGGTGAAGGGCATCGGCTTCGAGGGCGATGGAATTGGTTTTCCTTGCAACCTTGTATAGCTTCGATGACACAAAGAGATTCACCAGTGCCGATATCGCCATAACAGCCATGCCCAACCCCAGCGATTCCAGTTCCTGTGGATGCGAAAACTTCCTGATAGCTTCGAAGATGATCCATCCGGCGGCAATAAGGATGAGCAACCCTTCGACGACACCCGATATATTCTCATATTTACCGTGTCCATAAGGATGCCTGTCATCGGGAGGATTGTCGCTGATACGGACAGATAAGAAGGCGATGATCGCGGCAATCAGATCCATACCGGAATGGATCGCCTCAGACAGGATACTCACTGATCCGCTGATGAGCCCGGCAATGACCTTCAGGATGATCAGCAATGAGTTCGATACCACTGATAACCTCGCGATACTTTTCTTTTCCGTCATCATAGGCTAAGCATCAGATAAAGGTAATGAAAAAATGACAACGCAATGTGTCATCCCTTGGTTTCTTCCGGTAAAGTGTATGCTGGTTCTCAATGATTGATTACTGCGAGGGATACTTCGTCAATCTCATTCATATCTTCCGGTGTCATGGTGAATTTCATGGCGCCTGCGTTCGTTTCGGCTTGTCGCATACTGCTGGCGCCCGGTATGACCACTACCGTGTCACCATGGAAATTGATAAGCCAGTTAAGGGCGATCTCTGCCGCTGATACCCTGTATTTCCTTGCTTTCTCCTCCAGCAGGCGGATGAGGGGAAAGCTTTTTTCCAGCCCGCTGCGGCTGAATGATTTGAGCTTTCGCCTGAATCGCCTCGTCGTGATAATGGAAGGATCTTTATGAAATTTGCCTGTCAGGATTCCCTGTTCGAGGGGTGAATAGGCGATAATGGTGATGCCCAGTTCTTTGGCTGCTTCCAGCACACCGTCCTTCTCAATTTGCCGGTCGAGCAGGCTGTATTTTACCTGGTTTGATGCCAGGGGTATCCCTTTCTTTGACAGGTATTCATTTGCGCGTCTCATCAGGTCAGCCGAATGGTTGCTGAGCCCTATGGACCTTATTTTCCCCGTATCGACCAGGGCTGCCATAGCATCCATCTCTTCCAGAATGTTCGACAGTCCCCACGGCTGATGCACCTGGTACAGGTCGATGGGAAATCCCTGGAGGCACGATAGCCTCCTGTCAATTGTTTTGATGATCGACCGTGCCGTGCGGGGGAAAGGCCACCATTTTGTTGCTATGACCACCTGCCCCGGCGTGATCCCGCATTTCTTCAGGGCACGGCTTAAGGCTATTTCCGATTGTCCATTCCCATATACCTCGGCCGTATCGAACCAGTTTAATCCTCCGGAAAGAGAGGCGCTCACAATATTTTCCACCTGGTAGTTATCCAGGATGCTCCAGTAATGTCCCGCCAGTCCCTTACCCTGTGAAAATTGCCAGGTTCCTAACCCTATGGGAGTGATCAAAATGCCGGTTGCCCCAAGCCTTCTCATGATAATATTAATTGCTTTTTTCAGTTGCCATATCGGTTTTCTGCAGGAGCTTGTAAACCGGATAGGGATTCAGTCCCCTTCCCCATTGCGGGACGAGATACCGGTCGAAAAAGTTCCAGAGGAGCAGTCCGTCGTTCGATTGTGGTTCCATCAGGTACGCTGCCAGGCTGGCAAGGGGCTGAGCCATGCGTATTACGCATGTGCCGGGCTTGAACTCCCTTGTCTCTTTAACATAAGAACCGCTGACCGAGTTCTCATAGTGCCCCTGATTCAGGCGTGAAGACGGCTTGAGTTCTGTGAGGCGGAACGATTCCACCTCAGCGGTGAGCGGATGCACCAGCTTTTCAAGCTGTATACCATGCGATTTCAGCAAGCGGATGATTTCCGGGTCATGCACCGTCATAAGATAAGCATAAGGGATGGGGACGCTGCGCGAAGGATAGTAGTCGGCAAGGTAGGGTATGGTAACCACTTTTTTACGGTCACTTTTCACCATACGGGGTCTTCCAATGCTATCGGTCATTGCCGTTACCTCATAGGTATGGATGGTGACCTTTTCGGGTGTGGGGCGTACAACGTATTCGATGGGGAACGAGTCCCTCCCCGTGGGGACCAGGCCGCGGGTAATAGTTCTCTGGTCGGCTTCTTCCAGCAGTTCCTGTATTTCTCTCTTATGATCCACCGTATAGTCGAGGATGGAATGTAAAAGAAAATAGCAGCCCATTACACGTGACCCGAAATCGGCATAGACATAGTTTTCATTCAGTATCGCCAGACGATTGCGCAAACCGATGTAATTCACCAGGTAGCGTGGCTCGGATGCATAGGATATCCACTGCAGGGAGGTGTCGAACGGATTGGTGAATTCACCGTAATAACAGTTCAGCACCCCGTACTTGTCGTGAAGTTGTTCGGATACCACGGGCATCATTTTATCACGCATATAGTTGATAAGGCTGCGGTCACCGGCAGGGTTCATCATCCACGTGAAGGTGACCGGCTCATCGTGGTATGATCCGTTAGTGGTGTGACAGTCAACCGTCACTGCAGGGTCCCATTTGTTGAACACATTACCTACCAATCCGGTTACCTCGGGGCTTTCCAGCTTCATGCCGTCGCGGTTAAGGTCGAGCATCTGGCCATTATGCCGTACTCCCACACCGTTCTTCGGCCCGTTCTGGTAAGCACGGTTGAGCGGACTGATCGCTTCATTCCCGTCGGGATTGAAATTGGGACATATCAGAACCACCAGGTGCCTGAGTATATCCTTCTTTGACCCTGTCACAAGGTCACGGGCCAGCATCAGGGCTGCCTCCTTACCTTCCACTTCACCGGCATGGATATTGGCCTGTATATATACCACCATACGCCCGTCTTTCTTCAATGCGGCAGGTGATTTAGGCATGGGACTGGCAATCACCAGGAGAGGTACAGTCCTGCCTTCCACCGATACGGCCATGCTCTCCAGCCTTGCTATACCTGACCGGGTGGTGAGCCGCTCCAGAAATGACAGTACATCCGCCTCATTCGAAGTGCTCTCAAAACCGGATTGTTCAGCTACCGTGAGGAGCGCCTTCTGCGCTCCGGTATTTAAAACAAGGGTGACAGCCAGAAGGAGGATAAGAATACTGTTTTTCATCGTTCTGAGCTTTGGATACTTACCATTCATATGTAATTCTGCTTAGGAAAGGCAAAAATAGGAAAAGCTTTGGTTTTGAGGTGTGATACCGGGAAAAAGTCAACGGGCAGCAGTACTGAATTATCCTGTGGGTTCACTTTTTTTGTCGGGGATAGCATATTACAGGTTGGCAGGTGAGGCGTTCCCGGAAGGGGCGGTCCTGCCGCGAAAAGGAAGTTTTCCACGCATTTTATTACCAGCGGTGTTCCTTCGGGTGATGTTCAGTAACATCTGCCTCGTTATTCCTGTGCCTTTTCCGGCGGCTATAGCTTTTGCGGCACTTGTCATCCGCTTTTTTATGCCGGATTTGAAATTAAACCTGATGGTTTTATTCAGCTTTTACACCGGGGATGATTTCAGAGAAGCCGGTATTGTGCCGTTGCAGGTGCGTCCTTGATTCCAGTATGAATTCCCTCATCCGTTGATAATGGCTTTTTTCGGGGAAGAACAATGGATCATGCTCATATTCTGCGGCGGGCAACACGAAAAATTGTTGCCGGTAATTTACCACCGGCCTGTACACCCAGCACAGCAGGTATCCTGCTTCAGCGATAGTGCAGATACTGTCGGTTTTCTCAAGCCTCAGGTATATTAATGCTCCTCCGTCGGTGCCGGGAGTTTTCTGGTTGGAGATAAAATTACCTGTCGACCATACCACCACCCGCTCCTTTAACTCGTCCCGGGCAGGGTATCTCTCCATGGGTTGTATCACGTGTGGATGTGAGCCGATAATGATGTCCGCACCTTCCCCGAACAGGAACTCTGCGAGGCTCCGCTGTTGTGCATCAGGTAACGGTTCATATTCCGTACCCCAGTGCATGCAGACAATGATTTTATCCGGGTTCATCATCCTGGCTTTCTCCAGGTCTTTCTTTATGATTCCCCGGTCGATGAGGTTAACGACGGTTGGCTCAGGAACAGGAATGCCATTTGTCCCGTATGTGTAGTTGAGCAGGCAGATCCTGATATCATTCTTTTCAATCAGAAGGGGATAGGTGCTGTCGCGTTCTTCCTTGTTACGATAGGTTCCGGCATGAGGCATTTCCAGCAGATCGAGCACGCCCAGTGTTCGTTCCAGTCCAGTCTTTCCCCTGTCGAGCGCATGATTGTTAGCCTGAACCAGCACATCGACCCCGGCTTTCTTCAATGCCAGCGCCATGCCATCGGGTGTGCTGAACTGCGGATAGCCCTTGTATGGCTTACCGGCTAGCGTCACCTCAAGGTTCCCGACGGTTATATCGGTCGAGCGGAGAATGGAACGGATGGCAAAAAAGCAGGTATCGTAATGATACTCTCCGGTAGAGTCATTATATGCTGACTGTATCTGTGTGTCATGGCCCATGATGTCTCCCGTGAACAGCAGCGAACAGCTTGTAGTATCTTCCTGTGGTATGACACAAAGCGGCAGGGTTAGTAACAGGATGATTGTAAACAAACAGCGTTTTATTTGTTGCGGGTTCATAGCTTAATGCATACTCCGGCTGATATTACTGAAAAAGATAGCGTTGGCAAAGAGCTTGTTCGTGCCGAACCATATGCCCCGGAAATTCACATGATCGATAAAAAGAACAACAGTTCCCCTGCCATACGGATAGGTGATGACAAACGGTGTGTTCTTTATGTTAGCAATGTTTTTCTCCGACACATATCCGCTCATCAGGGGATGAGCGCTATAACGAACAGGACATGAGGGAAGTCCGGAAGGTAATTCGGCAGCAATGGTTCCTGTTTTAAAGACAGGTAACTGGTTTTGATGGTATCCGTAACATAACGGGTGGGTACGGTCGATGGTCGTATTGAGGATTGCACCGGGGATCTCGTGCAGTGCCCTGAACTTATCCCGGTCAACATACCTGGTAATCTCCCCGGGATCAGGGGCAGGCGCCGGCTTAAGCTTCAGATCGATAAAACTGTTGATCGTCAGCCATTGTGCTGATTCCCTGCATGCGATGAGGGTGCCCCCATCGCTGAGCCAGGATTTCAGACGTTCAGTCGTTGCACCGCCGGCCATATCGGGATTGCCTCCTGGGAGGATAAGGGTGGTATAGTCATACAGGTTTATCCTTCCCAGGTTCCGGTTATCGATCAGGGTTAGAGGTATACGGTAGCGCTGGTCAAGGAGATGCCACAGTTCGCCTGCCGACCGGCTGCTCGTACCTTCACCAATTACCATCAGTATTTTTGGTTTGGTGAGACCGATGAAATTCCCGCTCCCCAGGTCCATTCCCTGTGGTGTGTAACCGGTATTCACAGCCAGAATGCGTATCCCAAACTCCGCTGAAAGATCCTTCATCACACGGGAGATCCCTTCATCATCCATGGGTTGTTCATCAAGCGGAACAAGTATGGTACCATACGAGAACCGTTCCTGCTTCCCCTCAACCGTCATGCTGAACTCACGGGTGGCAACCTTGGCATTGATACCCTTATCCAGTATGCGATAGAGGGCAGCAGGGGTATAGTACTCATCCCACCGGAAGAGGTATGCATAGGTGCTTCGTCCGCCAACCACTTCCCCGGCCGGTTTTACGGCATCAACAATCTCTCTGCCGGTGAGGGCGGAGAGATCCTTAACCCGTTCCACCGGTGCATAAGGCATATTGAAGGTCAGGGGAATAGTCCATGTGGAGATGTCGTAGAATGTGCTGTCGACAAAGCGGGTAACCGTTTCAAAACAAGCTTTGATAAGCCGGTACTGGGGTTGACGCAGGGGAATGATACAGGCAGAACCGGGAGAAAAGGTCTGGCCGTCAACGGTGATCGTCTGATTCAACTTATAAACCCTGATTTGATGCTGACGGAGTATATCGATGAAATGCCAGGTTTTTGCCATATCGCCCGGATCGCCGAACACATAGGCTTTTTGTTGATCCCTGTCGGCCAGGGTGAGCGCTGTGCGGTAAAATTCACGCTGCATGCCCAACAGCTCATCCCTCAGGTGAACGGCTGCTTCAAGGGTTGAGAGACTCACCCTGAACTGAGTGCGGATGCCGTAAGCAAAGGTTCTGATACCGTTACGCGTCTCCTGTAAAGGGGCACGGAATCCGGCCTGCTCAAACAGGATCCCAATAGAACCGTTCACATCCGGGTATGATGATCCCTTGCCATAGTAGAAATCATCAAAATCTTCCCCGGAATAGTACAATACCTGCATCTTGTCAAGGGCTTTCATATGGTACCTGCCGATCTTTTCCGTGAGGGTGAGATTTTCTTCCGGCGTCCAGGGATTGTTACGGGTGGGGATCCCCGGCTGGAAGAAGAAGGTGGTGCTGGCTCCCATCTCATGGTGATCGGTCACCACGTTGGGTTTCCAGTCATGAAACGCCCTGACCCTGTCCTGCGATTCAGGATGCACCAGCAGGAGATAGTCACGGTTCAGGTCAAACCAGTAATGGTTGGTACGGCTGCCGGGCCAGTCTTCATGAAAAACCTTGTTGGCGGGATCGGCAACAAGGGTGTTGCCCTGGTACATATTCGCCCAGGTGGCATGGCGGGTGAGCCCGTCAGGATTCATACAAGGATCAACAAGTATAATGGTGCTGGCAAGCATGGAGTCAATGGCAGGCCCCCGGGCTGCTGCCAGGTAATACGCGGTGAGCAGGGATGCATTGGCCCCACTCGATTCATTACCGTGTATACTGTACCCCAGCTTTACCACCAGGGGTACGCTGTCGAGTTCAACCCTGGCAGATACCTCCGGATCGGACAAAGAGCGGTGCAGAAGCCTCAGATCCTCCAGTACCTGATGATTCGCGGGAGAGGTGAAAATCAGATGGACAAGGGGACGGTTTTCATAGGTCCGGCCATATTCCACAAGCACTGCACGGTCTGAAACACGGTCAATCTCCTTCATGTAATGGTAAAGCTTGTCGTGCGTCACATGCCATGTTCCCACTTCAAAACCGATGAACGAACCGGGAGTGGGAACCGACGGATCATAGCTTACTCCTTCCGGTAAATAGTATTCCAATGATCCCTGGCCAGAAAGTAATTTAATGATTGTCAGGAAAACGATTAATCCCGTCAAACGTTTCATATTCTGATCTAATCAATGTTGAATCGATGAAAATAAAAAAATAATCCCTTTGTTGGCAAGGGATGAACAATAAAAATGTGTTTTAGAGCAAGCGGCGTAGCACACATATTTTTATACCTTTATACATAAAATCTGTCAGAAGACCTGGAATATATGATTAACAATCAACTGCTTGATCCGTCAAGTATCGTGGTTGTGGGTGGCTCGGACGACATTACCAAGCCCGGCGGGCGGGTATTGAAGAATCTCATTGACGGACGTTTTTCAGGGAAACTGGTGGTGCTGAATCCAAAATCAGATATGGTGCAGGGTATCCCATCGTACCGTGATCCTGATGCCCTGCCTGAGGTTGACCTGGCTATTATAGCCATAGCGGCCAAATACTGTCCGTCCACCATGGATTTGCTGGCAAGTAAAAAGGCGACCCGTGCATTCATTGTTCTTTCCGCAGGATTCAGCGAGGAAAATGAGGAAGGGGCAAAGCTTGAACAGGAAATGGTGGATATTGTAAACCGTCACCAGGCATGCCTCCTCGGTCCCAACTGCATCGGGTTTCTCAACCAACGGTATAACGGTGTCTTCACTACTCCCATTCCACGGCTGGATCCCCGGGGCTGCGATTTCATCTCGGGATCGGGAGCAACGGCGGTGTTCATCATGGAAACAGGGATTCCCAGAGGCCTGACCTTTGCCCGTGTGTTTTCAGTGGGAAACAGTGCGCAGATTGGAGTTGAAGATGTACTGAAATTCATGGATGAGGAATATATCCCGGAGGTCAGCTCAAAGGTTAAGATCCTCTATCTGGAGTCCGTTAAGAAGCCCGACATGCTGCTGCGCCATGCCATGTCGCTGAGAAAAAAGGGATGCCATATTGCTGCGATTAAAGCAGGTTTTTCGGAAGCCGGCAGCAGGGCAGCATCGTCTCACACAGGAGCCATGGCCACACCCGATACGGTTATCAATGCCCTGTTCCGCAAAGCAGGCATTGTTCGTTGCTATGGCCGGGATGAGCTGGTGGCGGTGGCATCCGTATTCATGAACAAAGAGATGAAGGGAAAGAATGTGGCCGTGATATCCCATGCCGGCGGACCGGCCGTGATGATGACCGATACCCTGACCACACTGGGACTGAATCTCCCGCACCTGGAAGGGCCTGTGTCCCGGGCGTTGCTTGCCAGGCTGTATCCCGGCTCATCGGTAGCCAATCCAATTGATTTTCTCGCTACCGGCACTGCCGATCATCTCGATGCCATTATCGATGCCTGTGAGAACGAGTTCAGTCAGATCGACGGCATGGCCGTCATCTTCGGTAACCCGGGCCTGTTCCCGGTGGATAACGTGTATGAGGTGATCCATAAAAGGATGGATCAATGCCGGAAACCTGTCTTCCCCGTGCTGCCTTCCGTGATCAATGCATCGAGGGAAATAAAAGAATTCGTCGGGAAGGGAAGAATTTACTTTCAGGATGAGGTGACCCTTGCCACGGCGCTGGCCAAGGTATGCAATACTTCTCCGCCGGCAGGAGAATTTGTGTTCCC
>JAXDBV010000121.1:0-9333 GCA_034678415.1 Bacteroidales bacterium | reverse complement strand
ATGGACAGGAGGAGTAGTACAACAATGCCGGATTAATGAAAACCCATGGACAGGATATATCTGATGTTTGCACCTATGGCCAGAGAAAGCAGAGGGGCCGGTACCCTCACCGGCTATGTTTTTGCTGGCTTTTCCATTAACCTCAACAATCCTCAGGGGTTTAAACCCATTTAAGGTAGGAGAAGTCCTGTTTATGAGGCAGGTTCTCATTATTAGGATAAACACGTACACCGAAACTGAAGTTTCCCGGGAAATCTGGTCTTATTTTAACCTTATACCAGGCTTTCCCTCCATCCGCTTTGGAAAGGTAGAAGGGTTGTGAATGAACGAATTCATAATTTCCAGTCTCGTTTTGCCGGGTGATGATAAGGTCGAGACCTATATCATTGGGATCGAGTCCGTTCAGGTCGATCTCCACTTCCGGATAATATTTCTCGCCCATCTGGAAGCTGTTGCCTGATCCGTTATTGTTAAATGCATAGGAGACAACCTCCAGGTTTTTCCATTTTCGGATGAACTTGGATTTCCACCGGACGAGGTTCTTTGCCATGGCATAGTCGTTTTCGCGCATTTTCAGCGTTCTTTCGTACAGTTTATTGTAATACCGATCCATGTAATCGTTGATCATCCGTTCGGTCGTAAAATATGGTGATACCCCGGCGATACAATTTTTCAGGAACTGGATCCATCGTTCAGGGATATCCTCGACATTACGGTCGTAATAAGCGGGGACGATTTCGTTTTCGATTATCTGGTAGATCATTTCGGCATCAAACTCATCCTGGAGCTCATTATCATCGTAGTCTTGTTCCTGTGGCAGGGCCCATCCGGCTCCTTCCTTGTATCCTTCCACCCACCAGCCATCGAGGACGCTGAAATGGAGTGTTCCGTTCATCACGGCTTTCATGCCGCTGGTGCCTGATGCTTCGAGGGGCCTGGTGGGTGTATTGAGCCAGACATCAACACCCTGCACAAGCTGAGACGAGAGGGTCATGTCGTATCCCTGGAGAAACAGGATACGTCCCCTGAATTCCGGCCGTTTGGATATCTCCACTATTCTCTTGATCAGATCCTGACCGGCCTTATCATGCGGGTGAGCTTTCCCGGCAAAGAGGAACTGCACGGGCCTGTCCGGATCATTGACAATCTCAGCCAGCCGTTCCAGATTTTTAAACAGCAGGTGAGCCCGTTTATAGGTGGCAAAACGCCTGGCAAAGCCTATGGTAAGAATGTCCTCATTGATCTTTTCCAGGGCTTCCATCATGTGCTTCGGGTTTTCGTGCCGTTTGATCCAGTTGTCCTTGGCACGGCGGTGGATCAGCTGTATCAGTTTCTTCTTGAGCCCGTGTTTAATCTCCCATATTTCCTTATCGGGTACTGTATAAATCTTTTTCCACTGGTCAAATTTTGTTTGTTTCTCGTAAAAATCTGTGCCGAACAGTCTCTCATACAGCACTCTCCATTCCTTGGCTGTCCATGAAGCAAGATGTACCCCGTTGGTCACATAGCCTATGTATAGTTCCTCGGGCAGGTAGCCCTGCCAGATGGAAGAAAACATTTCACGGCTCACTTCTCCGTGCAGCATGCTCACACCGTTCACTTCCTGGGAGAGACTGATGGCCAGGTGCGACATATTGAATTCCTCGTTCGGGTCGTTCTGGTTTCGTCGTCCCAGACCCATGAATTCCTGCCATGATATTTTCAGCCGGTCGGCATAATGGGGAATGTATGTTCTAAGCATATCTTCGGGGAAGGCATCGTGGCCGGCGGGCACGGGGGTATGGGTGGTAAAAAGTGTGGAAGCCCTGACGATTTCTTTGGCTTCCTGGAAGGTGAGAGTCCTGTTCTGGATGAGTCGCCGTATCCTTTCAATGCCGATGAATGCGGAATGGCCTTCGTTGCTATGGAAGAGATCGGGTTTTATGCCCAGGATGGAGAGCAGGCGTATGCCACCGATCCCCAGGAGCAATTCCTGGAGAAGCCTGGTTTCCCTGTTCCCGCCGTATAACCTGTGCGTAATGGGACGGTCGTTCGGCAGGTTCTCATCAAGGTCGGTATCAAGGAGGTAAAGATCGATGCGACCGACCTCCACTTTCCATATCCTTGACAACAATGTTCGTCCGGGGAGAGCGATCGACAAGGTGACCGGGGCTCCCTGTTCATCCCTGATCATTTTAACCGGCAACTTGGAGAACTGCTGGATATCATCAAGGGATATCTGCTCCCCAAAAATGGAGATAAGCTGTTTGAAATAGCCGAAGCGGTAGAGAAGCCCAATTCCCACCAAATCGATATTCTTATCACTGGCCTCCTTCAGGTAATCACCGGCAAGGATACCAAGGCCGCCGGAATAGATCTTCAGTGAGTCATGCAAACCATATTCCATACTGAAATATGCAATCTTGGGAGGCTTTTTTTCCTCCTTCCTGGCCATGTAGTCCTGGAACCGTTCGTATATCTTATCAAGTTTAGAGATGAAGCTCTTGTCTTTTTCCAGCTCCTTGTATTTCTGGTAACTGACTGCCTCGAACAGCAGGAAAGGATTGTGTTGTACCTCATACCATGCATCCGGGTCGATGCTTTCGAACAGTTCCCTGGTTTCGATGTCCCAGGACCACCACAGGTTCATGGCCAGTTCGCGCAACTTGCTCAGCCGTGCAGGCAGTTTGGCATGAATGATCACCTTCTTCCATTGCGGGGTCATATCGAGCGGCCTCTCTATAATAACCGGTTCAGGCTCCGCTTGCGGTTCAAACACAAAGGTGTCGGCCCGCGATTCCACATTTTCGAGGGATTTATGATAGGCAATGCGGTAATAATCAACCAGGTTGTCCCAGAGAGCAATGCGGGAGATCTCCAATGCTTTTTCTCTTACTTTATTATATTCGCTCTCGGAAAGATTGATGTAAAGGTTAATGTTCTTCACCAGTTCGTTCACTACATCGGCATCGTTATCATCGGTACGGGGGATAATAATGGCACCATGATCGATTTCGGTGTAGTGAGCGCTCACCCAAAGGCCAAATCCCGTAAGGCTGGTAGTTACCGTCGGGATATGAAAGGCCAGGCTTTCCAGGGGGGTATAGCCCCAGGGTTCGTAGTAGGAAGGAAAGACGGTAAGGTCAAGACCGATTATGAAATCATAGTATTGCATATTGAATATCCCGTCCCTGCCATCGAGATAGCAGGGCACGAAGATCACCTTGACATTATCTTCCGGCATATTATTGAGGCCGGAGTTTTTTAATCTATTGATGATCAGATCAATACCGGTACTATGCAGGTTGTGTGTCACATACCTGTCTTCAAAGACATATTTATCCTCTGGGTTATTTAGTTTATCAACCAGGTGTTTCCGGGGCCCATAATGACCAGCCGGGACGAGGAGGAATGCAAGCACCGGTCTCTTAAGCTGCTTATTCTCGTTGAGTTTACCGAGGGCATCGATGAAAAGATCAATGCCCTTATTCCTGAATTCGTAGCGTCCGCTGGTGGCCATACATATTGTTTCCTGCGGCATCTCAACATTAAAAAGGGCATTGGCCACCCGGAAGTACTGCTCCCTGGCCTTCTTCCGTTTTTCGAAAAACTCTTCCTTTTCAGGGACAAAGCTGTCTTCAAAACCGTTGGGGGTAACCAGGTCCACGTTTTTTTCAAGGAACTGGCTGCATTCATTGGCCGTGATCTCACTTACGGTGGTGAACACATCCGCTTCTGCCGCCGACAGTTTTTCCAGTGAATGTTTCGACCGGATATTAAAATCTTTCGCAATCTGGTTTGAATCGAACTGTTTCAGGTTCCTGTACAGGGGGAAATTATTACCGGCCAGGGATCGTCCGAGAACTGTGGCATGGGTAGTAAACACGGTACCTACCTGGGGCACTTCCTTCTTAAGATAGAGGATACCGGTGCCGGTCATCCATTCATGGAACTGGGCAATGATGCGTTCAGCAGGAGTAAGGTTAAACCTGGCAAAGCTCTCAATTACCTTGCCCACCGCATATCCGAAGAGGGCCGGTTCAATATAATCCCATTGTCCGGAGAGAGAATCAAGCTTATAGGTTTCCCACAGCTTGGCAAAAATATGGTCTTTCTCCGGAAAGTAGGGAGTAAAGTCCACCAGGATAGCCACCGGTGAACCTCCAATTTTCCACCGGCCTATTTTAAACCGTAATCCTTCGCCGGCTGCTTTTTCCCGCCAGAACTTGAACAATTCTTTATCTTCGGTAAACTCGGGATGTTCACCTTCTCCCCTGAAAACATCAGGGCCGATACAGATATAGCTATTCTTATATTCAGCGGTTAATATCCTGGCTTTGGTGGATACCACCGTATGAATACCGCCCACCTTGTTGCATACTTCCCAGCTCGTTTCAAACAGATAATCCGGTTTCAGATAATGTTTTGCCATGGAGTAAATAAAATATTTAAAATGTCTGAATTACATTGTATTGGCAGATATGATTGCACCTGCGGAAAAGGATAAAGATATTAATTATTATTTTCCCCGTTGTTGTCTCCCCTTCGATTTAGACCGATTCTTAACGGTACTTTTCCTGCCGCTCTTTTTTCCTGATGCCTGCCGTGTGACAGGGGCCTTCTTCATTATCTCAGAAAGGGTAGCCGAGAACGGTTGTTCACCGGCAGATTTTTTTACAGCTGTTCCGGTTGATCGTTTTCGACCGGCGGTTATTTTTTTCTCATTGAGAAGACTGCTAAGCTTTTCACATTCATCCCGGTATTTCATGATTTGCCGGTCCTTTTCTTCCAGCATCCTGTTGAATTGCATTCTCTCGATCTCTGCCTCGTTTTCCGGCAATGTATGGCTGAGCCTTCTGCTGAAATCGTTCAGTACATTCATATAGTTGATGAAGGCATCATAGGGACTATTATATGGATTAAAGTAAGAATGCACAGCTCCGTCGGAGAAGAACTTGGTACACATATAGTAGAAGTGGTCACTGTTCTGGAGGATGTCCCAGTCTTTTTTCAGATCGGGATTGTCACATTGCCTGATCATGGCTGTATAGCGGTAGAGGTTGTTAAACGCTTCAACCTGAAGGTCATTCCCGAGCCATGCTGTAAGGTCTCTTTCCTCATCAGCCCAGGAGACCGGGTGAGGTACATGAATCCCGGCGACGGGTTGATGTTCCGTGGCTATTTCCGAAGGAGTACCGAACTTCATCTTTGCCCTCAGAACGGCAGAGGGCAATGCTTTGAGAAAGTCAAAGATACCGGTATCAGCCCAATGGTGCTCACCAAAGGTTTCATAGTCAATAAATATGTTGATGATCTGTTCCCCGGCAGGGATGGCATTCAGCCAGCCAGCGAATTTTTCCGCTGTGAGGGGCCATTCACTCCAGCTTCTGTTGGAGAACCTGAATGCAATATCATCACTCAGTTTAAAGTTCCTCAACAGCACTTTCAACTTTGGATTCATTACGTTGTAATACAAGTAATTAGGACTTCTCCATCCCAGGATATGTTTGGCTCCTTCGGTAAGGATAGCCATAAAGTCCATTTCAGCCACCATACTGCCGATGGTATCAGAATACACCAGTTCGGTATTCCTGAACACCCGTGGAATTTGACCAAACAGAGTTTTGATTTTTTCCCTGTGAATATTCACCTGCCGGATAAACTCATCCTTATCTTTTAGCGATGCCAGGGAGTGTGCGTTTGTTTCTGCCAGGAATTCCACCGCTCCTGTGGCCGACAGTTCCTGGAAACTGGTTAACACTTCGGGTGCGTAAAGATCCATCTGGTCGATCGACATTCCTGAGAGGGAATAAGCAACCCTGAACCTGCCCTTGTGCTTCTTTATCAGATCCAAAATGATTTTGTTTGCAGGAATGTAGCATTTGTCGGCCACCCTTCTCACCACCGACTCATTCAGGTAATCATCGTAATAGTAATGATCATTGCCAATATCGAAGAAACGGTATCTCTTTAGGCGGAACGGTTGGTGGATCTGAAAATAGAGGCATATGGTTTTCATACTTACTGTATTGCTATTGATGGTCATGCATTACCGACTGGTACAGTTCCTTCACCTGTCTCGCCGAGTCTTCCCAACGGAGGGTATCCACTTCCTTTTTCCCATGGTTGAGAAAGAAATTTTTCAGGGCAGGATAATGAAGGAATCCGTATATGGCATCGGCGATGGCATCGATATCCCAGAAATCGATCTTCACGGCATATTTGAGCACCTCGGCCACACCCGACTGTTTGCTTATGATCACCGGCACATTGGATTGCATGGCTTCCAGCGGGGATATGCCGAAGGGTTCCGACACGGAAGGCATGATGTACAGGTCACTCATACTCAGCATATCGATCACATCATCGCCGCGCAGGAATCCGGTGAAGTGGAAGCGGTCCATGATTCCCAGGCGGGCGGCCCGGTGCACCATCCGTTCCATGAGATCGCCACTGCCGGCCATCACAAACCGGACATTCCTTGTCTTCTGTAACACACGGTATGCCGCTTCAATAAAATATTCCGGCCCTTTTTGCATCGTGATGCGTCCCAGAAAGGTAACGATTTTTTCATCCACTCCTTTTTTCAGCCTGTCGGGCTTCTCACGTTCGATCGGTTCCACAGCGTTATATATCGTTACCACCTTCTCCGGATCGATGTTGTATTTCTCAATGACAATATTTCTGGTACGGTTGCTCACCGTGATGATTTTATCGGCGATATCCATTCCGTTCTTCTCCACAGCATAGACATCAGGATTGACATTTCCTCCGCTCCTGTCAAACTCGGTGGCATGCACATGGATAATCAGCGGTTTCCCCGATACCTCCCTGGCTGTTATGCCTGCAGGATAGGTGAGCCAGTCGTGGGCATGAATGAGGTCAAACTGTTCGTTAACTGCAATGTATGAGGCCACAAGTGCATAATTCGCGATCTCATCCATCAATCCATATCCATAGGTTCCGGTAAAAACAATCCTTCCTTTCTCATCGGTGGGTACCAGGCGTGTAGCAGCGCCCCGCCGTGAAGCAGACAGCTTCTCATATTCCTCCGGGCTGACGTAGGGAACAAGGCCGGAAGCGACCCGCAGGTAATCAAATCTGCGCACAAGCTTTCCGCCATCGGTCTGTTCCGTGACCAATGGTATGCTGCCGGCACCAATCAGACGGATATCTTCCTGTTCTTCATCGCCAAATATCCTGGGCACAACAAAGAGCAAATCCACATCAGGGAAATGTGAGAGCCCCCGGGTAAGACCATAGCTGGCAGTACCAAGCCCTCCCGTAATATGCGGCGGAAATTCCCATCCAAACATTAATACGCGCATAATCCTGTTTTATTACCGTTCCGTCAAATTACCGGATCAAAGGTCTCAATCATTTTCTTTATTCTCAGCAAGGCAGCCACGCTCCAAGCCTGGGATATCGCACCCCTGTGATGGTGCGGGGGATCGCCATCATATATCTCGGGTATAGTACCAATACCGTAATCGTTCATATCCTCTTCAAAACCATGGTAAATTTTCTTCACCAGGGGAAGGCCCCCGTGCCTGAACACATCAAGACAGGCTTTGCAGAAAGGTTCAAGCAACCACGGCCATACGGTACCCTGGTGATAGGCTTGATCCCGCATTTCCTGGCTTCCCTCATATATTCCCTTGTAAGCACTGTTCTTGGGCGATAACGTTCTCAAGCCTTTGGGGGTTAACAATTCTTTCTCCACCACCCTGAGCAATGACTGTTTCATATCCGTTGTGAGCGGTGAATAGTCGAGGGCAGCGGCAATCACCTGGTTCGGTCTTACACTCCAGTCGACCATGCCGCCATCAACCACATCAGCCAGATATCCCTTATCGGGATCCCAGTAGGTTGAAATGAACGAGGAAGCCACCGTTTCAGAGTAACGACTCCATGCTTCATGGAAGGCATTATCCTTCGCTTCACCAGCAAGCATTAGGCTGAATTTCAGTGCATTATACCATAATGCATTGATTTCCACGGGCATCCCTTTCCGTTGGGTCACCGGTACGCCATGTACCACGGCATCCATCCATGTCAATGCTTTTCCTTCAGCGCCGGCATAGACTAGCCCGTTATCCTGCAAGTGGATCCCGAACATGGTTCCTTGCCGGAAGGCATGGAGAATTGATTTCATAGCCGGGCCGTATTCGTTCCATACATCCTTATGTTTACGGGTATAGGCAGTATATTGCTGCAACGCCCAGAAGAACCACATGGGGGCATCAACAGAGTTATAGGCTACATCGTCCTCATTGCCCATGTTGGGGAACAGGCCGTTCTTTAACCGTGTGACCATGGTGTCGAGCACAGCCTTACAGGTGTCTGGATCATCAATGGCCAGGGTGAGGCCAGGCAGAGCAATAAATGTATCACGCCCCCAGGTGCCGAACCATGGAAAACCAGCAATGATTTCCGTTCGGCCCTCATGGTGTATTATAAACTGTCTGGCAGCGTTGACCAGGCAATGATGAAAGCTGGTTCTGGGAATGCGTTTTTGCAGCTCGAGAACAAAGAGTTTCCCAAATGTTGCGGGCTTCACCTCTTCCGTGCTGCCGCTGAAAATGATGCTTTCACCCTTCTTTACCTTCAGATCAAAATATCCGGGAACAAACAGGTCTTCATGACAATCATAGCCCCTTTCCTTCTCACGATCGTATTCGAGATTGTAATACCAGTCGGGCATATGCACAAATTCAGGTTTCCTGGAGAACTGCAAATGCAGGTATGGAAAACCGGGATACAGGTTTAGTTTAATACCGTTCTGTACAGGGTCAACCCAGGTATCGGCTTCCACGTTTGCACGCGTCAGACCGTGTATATTACGGAAAGCGAGAAACGGTCTGAACCGGAGAATTACAGGATCATTCGATTCAGCCAGTGTGAACCGGCTCAGGTATTGCTCCCTGTGTTCCACAAGCATCGTCTCCTTCACAAGGACAACATTCCCGATCTCATATGTCGTTTGCGGTATGATGTCGGTCTCAAAGTCACTGATGTACTTGTGTCCCTTTGGATCATAATAATCACCCTTGTATTTATGTATGCCCAGGTTAAATACCATATCATGCTGAATAACCGACACATCCAATGCTGAAAGCAACACGAATTTTTCCCCTCCGAATTGTCTCAGGGGACATATCAAAAGCCCATGGTATTTCCTTGTATTGCAGTCGACTATCGTGGTACAGGCATAAGAACCGGCTCTGTTCGATCTCAGTATTTCCTTGCACAGCGAATATTCCAGGTTTATAAGCTGTGACTTTTCAAATTTAATATATGCCATAGAGAATAAAGTGGTTTATTGATAGAAGTATGTAATTTACAAAAAACAAA
>JAXDBV010000120.1:0-3873 GCA_034678415.1 Bacteroidales bacterium | reverse complement strand
ATCCTCCCTGGATGATGCTGTGTATCGCATGTTGCCGGTGATCTCGGCTTCTATCTCTCCCTGAACGGTCCTGACAATATATCGTTCCTTGTGTTCGGTGATAATCCTCCCGATATCAAGGCTTTCGAGATGGTTCTCCTGCCTGAATTTTTCAAGAGTGTTATTATATCCGAGATCTTCCAGTTTCACCTGGATTTCTGTTGCCTTCATATTCGTATTCATTTCCATTCCTGCCGGAGGGAGGCGCTCACCGGGGAGGTTACTGCAAACTGATCTCTGCCACTGCCGTCTCCAGTCCTTCCGACAGGGCTTCCACCTGCACCGTGCCTGTTGTTTTCCCTGCCTGTATAATGAGCTGACATTTACCGCCGAACAGTTTTCTCTGCCACTGACCGTCCATGCATTTATCCGGTTCGTGGCTGCTGGGATCGCCATTGCCCACGCCGATGATTTTCGCGTCTCCGTTAATACGGAATATAATAAGGTTATCGGCATCGGGCACTTCACGGCCTTTCAGATCCTTCACCGACACGTTAATCACGGTGGCATCCTTCCCGTCAGCCATGATGATTGTGCGGTCAGGGGTAAGCACTACACGCGATGGCCGGCCTGTGGTCTCCACCTTTGCCCTGATTTTTTTCCCGTCTTTTTTTGCTACCGCTTCGAGCGTGCCCGGCCGGTAGGGCACCTTCCACTGCAGGTGGCTGTACCGTGGCATTTCTTTCCTGCCCAGGCTTTTCCCGTTAAGGAAAAGCTGCACCTCCCGTGCATTACTGTTCACCCATACATCGATGCTATCACCTTCCCTGCCTTCCCAGTTCCAGTGAGGAGAGATATGAAGCACATCCTTGTCGGTCCACCATGACTGATAATAATAATATATGTTCTTAGGAAATCCGCACATATCCATCACGCCAAAGTGTGAGTTGATGTTGGGCCAGTGGTAAGGGGTGGGTTCTCCACGATAATCAAACCCTGTCCAGATGAATCCACCCATGAACCATGGGCGTGTGGCGGCGATCGACCACCAGTATTCTGCCGTGGTAGCCCACCAGGGCGCCGAGATGTCCTGGTCAGGCACATAGCAGCGGATGGTGTCTTTCTCATAGATGCCACGGGTGGTGACCGTGCTGCCCATCTCCGTTCCCACTACGGGCTGTTCGGGGTGATCACGGTGATAATCATCGATGAACTGGATTCTGTAGTTGAAGCCACGCACAGGGATCACCTCGTTCACGCCCCGGAACACATTGCCGAGGTCGGAAGCGTAGGTGGCTGTGCGCGTGGGATCGAGCCCGCGCAGATGTGCCAGCATGGAGAGGGCTATGCGTTTGCCATAGCCGGTGGCCTGGATGCCGAACTCTTCATTGCCGATCGACCACATGAACACCGAGGGATGGTTCCTGTCGCGCAATACGAGTCTTTCCAGCTGATCCAGGTGCTCGGGGGAACTGCTCAGCATCCGTGTCTCATCCAGCACCACCAGGCCCAGGCTGTCGCAGGCATCCAATAGCTCGGGTGTTGGCGGGTTATGACTGGTACGGTAAGCGTTGACGCCCATTTCCTTCAGCAAACGAATACGATAGTATTGAAGGTAATCTGGCAGGGCACTACCCAACCCCGCATGATCCTGATGACAGTTCACACCATAAATCTTTACCGGCTTGCCGTTCAGGAACAATCCCTTGTCGGCATCAACGGTGATGGTGCGTATGCCAAACCGCGTCATGACCCGGTCGGTCACCACACCATCTTTCATTACCACCGATACCGCACGGTACAGGTAAGGATCTTCGAGCGACCATAGCCTGGGGTTGGGAACGCTTACCTCCTGTTTCACGGTCTGTCTGTCATGGGCCAGCAGGGCTGGCAATTCCTGTTCCGGGGTTCGGAACAGGATGTTCCCCTCGCGGTCGGTAATATACGATGCCACGGTGCACCCTGTTACCGACATGTTTTTGTTCTCCACCATAGTTTCTATGTGCACGGTACGTCCTTCATTACTGCTATAGACAAACAGCCCGCCGGCAGGAATATGAAGGTTGTCATGCCTGATGAGCCACACATGCCGGTAAATGCCTGCACCCTCATAGAACCACCCTTCATATTGCGAAGCATCGACACGTACCACCAGTACGTTCTTCCCGTTGAAATTCACAACATCGGTAATATCATAGTCAACCCCTATATATCCGCTCATGTTATTACCCAGGTAGAATCCGTTCAGCCATATCTCACTGTCCCGGAATATGCCGTCGAACCGTATCACATAGCGGTATCCGGAGTCGGCCTCGTTCATGGTGAAATGTTTTCTGTACCAGCCGACACTGGTTTCAGGGAACAGGCCGCCGACAGGCTTATACCCGTGTGCCATCACGTTGTAATCGAGTACTTCGACGAAGGGCAGTTCCACAGCCCAGTCGTGCGGCAGGTCAACGGTGCGCCAGCCACTGTCATCGAACCGCGGGGAGATGGCAGTGCCATCGGCCGTTCCGCTCTTTACATGGATATGGGCAACGCTGTAGTTGAAATCTTTTTTTGCATACGCGGCATGACCAAGATGAAATTTCCAGCCTTCATCAAGATTGATCATCTTCCGGGGTGAGGGCTGGGCAAAAGAAATCACTGAAAACCCGGAAATAATCAATGTTGCTGCTAAAGCAATCCTTTTCATGTAAATCCTGTACATAGCATTATTTTTTTGACGGGAACAGATATTTGTAATTCATAAAATTGATTCCCAGAATGGTATTTCCGCTAAAATCAAAAAGGGTGCAATTATCATAGGAGGATCCTGTGCCCCAGGAATCTTTCATCTGTGAAGTGATCCATGCCGGTTCCCAGTAGATCACTCCGTGGCCGCCGGCCGTGATAATTTTTTGTGTAAGACTCACCAGGAAATCGTATTGGCCCTGTTGGGTGAAGGGGAATCCGGTCAGGGGTGACTGCCCTCCCTGAATGTTGCCGTAATTATCCGCATTGGCCGTGGTCCATGGATACCCCGTTTCCAGGATCATCACTTTTTTTTGATACTTTTCCGCAACGGTGGCAACAAGCATGGACAGATCATCGAAGGGAACAGTAGTATGCCATAAAGGATAATAGGAGAATCCCACCACGTCGAAATCGGTCACGCCCCCTTTGCTCCGGATATTGTCAAACCACCACTCCATGTTTTTCGGATCGGCGACATGAAGGACTATTTGTGTATTCACCGTCGATACCTCGTCCACCTCGCGGATAGCCCGTATGGCTTCATTGATCACCTGGCCCAGGTTGTCCCATTGCCCGTTGCAGCAGTTCAGGTCAGGGAATCCGGCGTTCAGGCCGGTCATCAGCATCCCGCAGTTTGTCTCATTGCCGACCTGCACCATCTCGGGCATCAGCCCTTTATCATTATAATATTTAAGAATCCTGAAGGTGTACCGGTATACGGAATCCTTCAGCACCGATAGTTGCGTGATATCCTTCCATGCAGCCGGCGGGTTCTGCCGGCCCGGATCGGCCCAGAAATCGGAATAATGAATATCAAGGTTCACCACCATGCCATTTTCCTTTGCCCTGCGAATAGTCCTCTCGACATCAAACAGATCACTGTATAGCTGCATGTCAGGATCACCATAAACATCCCTGATCCATACGGGCTGATGCCATAACCTCACGCGTACAAGGTTTGCGCCATGATTGCGTATGATGTGAAACGGATCGGCTACCTTTCCCGAATCGCTGTATACGCCTCCATGATCTTCCACCTGGTTCACATACGAGAGGTCTGCTCCCATGCAGAATTTGTCAGGTGCATAAGGCAGGGTGTCTTCATTGTTATTGTTGTCATGATTGCCGTCTTTTTTGTCGCCCTTGGAACAGCTTACA
>JAXDBV010000119.1:0-4332 GCA_034678415.1 Bacteroidales bacterium | reverse complement strand
CCTGTTTGGGATTTAAACACCCTTAAGTATGAAAATAACAAAAGTAATTATTTTAGTGTTGCTGGCACTGGCAGCATTATTTTTTGCAATAGGTCTGTTTTTACCAAGGACCTATCATGTGGAACGGTCAGCCGTAGTAGCTTACCCTGTAGAGCAGGTTTTTACCGACCTGATCAATTATGATTTGCGCACAGCCTGGGATCCATGGTATGAGCAGGACAGTACCGCAGAAGTGACTGTAACGGGTCCGGTGGCAGGGATCGGTTCGTCCTGGTCATGGAAAGGGGAAATAGTGGGAGAAGGAAGTGAGACGATAGTAGATATTATAAGGAATGAGATGGTAAAAACCCGACTGGAATTCACTCAACCACGTGGCTCTGTGTCCGATCTGATATGGAAGACAGATAACCTTGGCGACAGTACCCGGCTGACATGGATGATTGATGGCGGGTTGAAGTATCCGGTGGAAGTGTGGGCTGGACTGTTCATGAATAAAATGATGGGTAAAAGTTTCGAGCGTGGACTGGACAACTTCAGCAGGTTTCAAGATGAGAGAGCAGCGCTGCTGGCCAAAGGATTAACAGGTGAGATCAGTGAAACAATCATGGATCCATTCAAATACCTTGCTATTAGAAATAAAATAAGAATGGAAGAAATATCAGCCAGGTTAGGTGAATATTATGGTGAAATGATGGCTCTGATCCGGCAATCGGGAGATGAGGTAGCCGGTATGCCATTTACCCGTTATTATTCCATGGTCATTGATGGAATGGTTGACATGGAAGCCTGCATACCCGTGAACAGGGACTACAAAACAAGCGGGAGAATACAATTCCGTAAACAACCGTCTTTCAGGGCATTGACAGCGAAACACTTTGGACCGTATGCCAGTCTTCCAACCACCTATAATGCCTTAATGGCGTATATGAACGAAAAAGGGACTATACCGACAGGAATAGCCATGGAGATGTACAGCAATGATCCTGCCTCTGTGAAAGATCCGATGAAACTGGAGACCTTGGTGGTATTCCCGGTTAAATAACCAGCAGCATGAAGACAGGGAAGAACCATCCACCCAAGGTGGATGGTTTTTTTAAAGTATGTCATACTTCTATAATCTTATTTACACAGGAATCAGAGGCATGAAAGAGAAGAAGACTATTGGTATCCTGGGAGGTATGGGGCCTGATGCGACAGCTTACCTCTTCTCATCGATTATCCGGCAGACGCAGGCACAGACCGACCAGGATCATATTCATATCCTTATAGACAACAATCCCCGGATTCCGGATCGCTCAGCTTTTATTCTCGGCAGGGGACCCGATCCTTTGCCTGCCATGATTCAGACAGCCAGGCAGCTGGAGGAGGCCGGAGCTCATCTGATCATTATCCCGTGTAATACTGCACATTATTTTGTGAAGAGTTTAGCCAGATCCCTGAACATACCTGTACTTGATATGATCGCAATAACCGCTGGATTTATACATGAGTCATATCCCCTGGTAAAAAAATCAGGGTTGCTGGCCACTCTGGGAACATACCATACACACCTGTATGAACAGGTATTTGCATCCTTTGGCATGGAGGTACTCGTTCCGGATGAACACAACCGGGAAGCGGTGATGGCAGCGATTTATGGTGAGCAGGGCATCAAAGCCGGTTACAGGGAGGGCCCGGCAGCTATCCTGGTGGATCAATCGGAAAAACTGGTGGAACAAGGTGCCGAGACCATCATTTGCGGATGCACCGAGATCTCACTGGTATTGAAACAGGATATGATTCCCATACGCCTGGTCAATCCTCTTGATATTCTTGCCCGTGAAGCTATCGTACAGGCCGGATATGAAGCGAGGTGATTATTTATCACCTTCCGGAGTGCGGAAACGTTTCTGGTTCATGAATGCACACTCTGCCACGGTGATCAGCAGGGCAAGACTGATATACACAAACGTAGGGATAGCAATAGGATCACCGCCGGCATAGGAGTGAAGCCCGGAAAGATAATAATTCACTCCAAAATAGGTCATCAGTACCGAACCGAAGGCAGCCAGGGAAGCCAGGTTAAAGGCAAACGTGCTTTTTAAGCCGGGTACGAGTCTCATATGCCCGACAAATGCATATACAATCATGGTTATCAGCGACCAGGTCTCTTTCGGATCCCAGCCCCAATATCTGCCCCATGATTCGTTAGCCCATACCGCACCAAGGAATGTCCCGATACTTAAAAGGTATAGACCGATGATAAGGGTTTTTTGATTGATCCGTGTGATCTCAGCCACCGATATGTCAATCTCCTTCTTATTGTCCGGGATCATTATGGCAAACAAGATTAGATTTACCAGCCCCAGTATGGCTCCCAGTCCAAGAAATCCGTAGCTTGATGTTATCACAGTAACATGAAGGATCAGCCAGAAAGACTTTAGAACAGGAACAAGGTTGGTGATCTCAGGATCCATGAAGCTCATATTGGCAACCATTAATGCCAGTCCTGATAGTATAGATGTTGCGGCGAGGGAAATCCTGCTTTTTCCGACAAAAAGAAAACCGGCCACAATTGTGATCCAGGAAATAAAAATCATGGATTCATAACCATTACTGAGAGGTACATGCCCGGCAATGATCCAGCGGGCAACCAGCCCGGCAAAGTGTACTGTCAAACCAAAGAAGAGGATTGAATGAAAGAGAGTGAAGATCACTGAAGGAATTCTTCCGGGGAATACAATACATACAAGATGAAGGACGAGAAGCAACAGGCCAAACAGGAGGTAGAACGGAAAGAGCTTATTAAAGATATTCAGTTTGTTATAGATAACTTCCAACCAGACATGATCCTGTGACGGTATATCGTAGCTTGCTTTTGTACGCTGGTATGAGGTGATGGCACTGAGGTACTGATCTGCCCCGGAATAGTTACCGGTTCGAATGGCGCTGTCAAGAGAAAGGCAATACGAATTAAAAATGGTTTTCACGAACAGTGAGTCATCGGATATTTTTGTGAATTTCCATGCATCGGCTGGGGTATGCCATACATGGCTGGTATCTCCTTCCGCAGGAAAAAGTTTGAGGAACCGGCCGCTGAGCACATAGTAAACAATATTCAACCGTTCGTCGATCCGGATAATTTCTTTCTCCAGCCTGCCCCGTTCGGATGGTTTCCTCATGTATGCGTTCTCTACCAGTTCAGCCAGACGGTATGTTCCCATGGCTTTCTGGTCGAAAAACCCGGAGAAAGGAGTATACTTCCCTTTAATCCCTGTGATTTCTTTTAATTTATCATGGTTGATCCTGATCAAAGGTATCTCCTGCCAGTAGTCAGGGTATATCGTCATGCTCAGAAACAGCTGGTCACTGTTGTATCCCATAAACCTTTCCTGACGTGCAACCTTGCGTACGATTTCTGATGTCAGGGTGTTCACAGGTTTTGTCCTTCCCCTGTTGTCCTGCACCAGAAGCATGCCAAATTGCCTGGCATGTGTTTTTTCAGGTATCGGGACTGTTATTGATCTTTCCCGAGCCGGCGGCAGTGTGCCAGCCGATGAGGGGAATGAAATAAGCAGCAAAAGTATCATTGTGGCTGTTCCCGTATGGACGGGCGCCTGCCACAGCGACCGGAAGTATGAACGTTTGTTCAGGAGTGATGCGATAGCACCGAGAATCAACAGGATATATCCTGAATAAGAAGTATACGTGCCGGCACGGTCGTGACTGACGGAAAGGATGGTGCCCTTCTCATCCGGATCATACGCTGACTGATAAAAGCGGTAACCACGGTAATCGAGCACATTATTCATATATATTTTATGTGGCTTAAGCAGATTTCTTCTTTCATTCTTCAGAACAATCTGGCTTTCGTATGAGGACGGGCTGTTTGATCCGGGATACCTGACAAGGACAAAATCATTGAGAAGCAGGGAGAATGGTATTGTGATTGCTTCAGGGCTGCAGGCCAGGGAGAGCCGGATACCATCGATGTTGACGGGTATAGCGACCGGGTTGGGGATTTCACTGCGCGGAATAATGACTTCATGTTTCTTCCCGTCCTTCATCAGGTGAATAATAAAAGCGGGGACACCTGTATGTTCGGGTCCGGGAGGAGCTGCAACCATTCGCACCTCTGCCCCGGAAAACATGGACTCCGCTACCAGCCGTATATCGCCGATTTGGTATAATTTCCCTTTTTCAAGGATCATGGTCTTTCCGCTATCGCACAAATTCCGTTCACCGGTCCTCATATCAGAAACAGAAAGGGGATGTGTGGCTGTCAGATAAAACGTGTCCTCTTCCAAGCAGAAGGTTACATCATGGGTTGAGACGGAGTCAATGAAAGCAAAA
>JAXDBV010000118.1:0-4659 GCA_034678415.1 Bacteroidales bacterium | reverse complement strand
CCACCCGGCCCGACCGGATGAACTCAAGCAGGTTGTAATTCTTCAGTTTTTCCAACAGTTCCTGCGTCTCATCCTTGTGCCCCGTTTTCTCTATCACCGTATATTCCGGTGTCACCTCAAGAATCCTTACGGCGTACTCCCTGATCAGCTGCTCAATGCCGATCGATCCGGTAAGTTCTTCCGTGGGTATTTTATATAGAGCAATTTCCTGATATATGATCTGGTCCCTGGTGTAATAGAAGGCTTTCATCACATCCACCAGCTTCTCGATTTGCAACACCACCTTCCTCACCATCGTCTCGGTGCTGTTCACCACGATGGTAAAGCAGTGTATACCGGGAATATGGGACTCAGATACGGTGAGGCTTTCTATATTGATATGCCTTCGGGTAAAGATGATGGTAAGCCTGCTGAGAAGACCAATATTATTCTCACTGAATACATTGATCGTGAATTCTTTGGTTTCCGGATCCATGATGCTACGTAATTTATGCGGGTTTATTATTCAAGTCTTACGTTTGATATCGATTCACCTGCCGGTATCATCGGGAAAACGTTATATTCTTTTTCGACGATCACCTCTAGCAGGTATGCTTCAGGGGATGCCAGCATCTCATCCAGTGTTTGGCTGAGTTCCTCCCGTTGTTCCACTTTCCTGGCCCTTATGCCGTATGCGGATGCTATAGTGACGAAGTCAGGATTCTGCATCTCGGTATATGAATAGCGTTTATCAAAGAACATATCCTGCCACTGTCGTACCATTCCGAGGAACCGGTTGTTCAGAAGGATAATCTTCACGGGTATTTTTGATTGGGCTATGGTACCCAGTTCCTGGATAGTCATCTGGAATCCTCCGTCACCGACGAAGAGTATCACATCCCTGTCGGGGAGGCCTATTTTTGCACCCATGGCTGCCGGCAATCCGAAGCCCATGGTTCCCAGTCCTCCTGAACTGATCCAGCTCCGGGGATGATTAAAACGGTAGTAACGTGCCGCCACCATCTGATGCTGACCCACATCGGTCACAATTACCGCTTCACCCTTTGTTTTTTCCGAGACGATATGCACCACTTCATCCATTTTTATTTCGGGTGTTTTGGGAAACCGGTTGGGAAGGATCACTTTTGACTCCTCGATCTCCTGATAATTCCTGAACGATTCAATCCATTCCTTATGTGCATTCAGCGTCACATATGGAAGAAGGGTTGTGAGTGCTTCCCTGGCATCGGCAACAACCGAAATATCCACCCGGATATTTTTATTGATCTCCGCAGCATCAATATCAATATGAACGATTTTTGCCTGCGGTGCATAGGCATCCAGCTTACTGGTGATGCGGTCGTCAAAGCGCATGCCCACGGCGATGAGCAGGTCACATTCGTTGGTCTTGATATTGGGGGCATAATTTCCATGCATTCCGACGAACCCGGCAAATAACCTGTGATTGGAAGGAAAGGCTGACAGGCCCAGGAGGGTACACGCCACCGGTATATCAGCCCTGGTGACTAGTTCGAGCAATTCATCGTACGCTTTTGAGATCACTATACCATGCCCGGCAAGGAGCAATGGTTTTCTGGATGTGTTAATAAGCCCTGCCACGGTCTGCACCTCCTTAAGTCGAATCTTGGGGTACGGGAAATAGCTGCGCAGACGGGTGCAGCGGGTATAATCCCAGCTAAGTGACCCGAACTGGGAGTCCTTTGTGACATCGATGAGCACAGGGCCGGGGCGACCGGAACGTGCGATATAGAACGCTTTGGCTATGGCTTCCGGAATCTCATCCGGCCGTGTCACCTGGTAGTTCCATTTGGTTACCGGCATCGATATTCCGATGATGTCGGTCTCCTGGAACGCATCCGATCCGAGGAGGGTTGAGACGACCTGTCCCGTGATGCAGACAACGGGTACCGAGTCGATGAAGGCGTCGGCCAGACCTGTGATCAGGTTTGTGGCTCCCGGTCCTGAGGTGGCCATACATACACCCACCTTACCGGTTACTCGCGCATACCCTTCCGCAGCATGGGCAGCTCCCTGCTCATGCCTTACCAGTATATGACTGATTTGTTTCCGGTAATGATACAATGCATCATACGCGGGCATGATAGCTCCCCCGGGATAACCGAAAATCACTTCTACTTCCTCTTCCAGGAGAGACAATATCAAGGCCTCCGAACCAGCAACCCTGGTTCCTTTCTTTTTTAAAGATGGCTTCATTTCCAATACACTGTTTTCCTTGAACATCATGATATTTTTTTTATTCAACAATCCTCACTCCACCGGTGTCGGCTGACGAAACAAACCGTGCGTACGCCTTTAGGGCAGGTGAGATAATCCTCTCTCTCCTGAGAGGCGTAAATGCATGTGCTCCTCGCTTCATCTCCTCCTCCTTTCTCCGGCTTAACTCCTCATCCGGAACAAGCATTCGAATTGACCTTTTTGGTATGTCAATTTCAATGGTATCCCCGTTTCTTACCAGGGCAATATTCCCTCCGGCAGCGGCTTCGGGAGATATATGACCCAGCGATAATCCCGATGTACCGCCTGAAAACCTTCCATCGGTGATCAGTGCTGTCTGTTTATCGAGCTTCCTTGATTTCAGCCACGAGGTGGGGTAAAGCATCTCCTGCATTCCAGGCCCTCCTTTCGGTCCTTCATACCTGATAACCACCACATCGCCGGCGTTCACCTCTCCATCGAGTATACCTCGGCATGCATCCTCCTGTGATTCATATACACAAGCCGTGCCTTCAAAGCGGAACATACCAGCGTCGACGCCGGCGGTCTTGACCACACACCCGTTCGCGGCAATATTTCCCGTCAGTACTGCCAGTCCCCCGTCGGTATGATAGGCATGTTTTATTGAACGGATGCACCCGCTCACCCTATCGGTATCCAGCATATGGTAGTACTCCGATTGCGAAAATCCCTTCAGGGTTCTGTGCCGTCCCGGTGCACTCCGGTAAATGTTAAGGGCCTCACCGCTTACCGAATCGCTCAGCAGGCTGAACCGTCGTATGGCTTCCCCCAGTGTAAACCCATCCACTCGCTTTACCGTCTCATCCAGCACATGAATGCCCGTCAGTTCAGCCATAATGGAAATGACACCACCAGCCCTGTTCACATCTTCCACATGGAAATGGGAACTAGGTGCCACCTTACAAAGGGTTGGGACCTGCCGTGACAGATGATCAACATCACGCA
The DNA here is from genome assembly GCA_034678415.1 of Bacteroidales bacterium. Lineage (GTDB taxonomy): Bacteria > Bacteroidota > Bacteroidia > Bacteroidales > VadinHA17 > JAXDBV01. The sequence goes on along the minus strand of JAXDBV010000118.1, from coordinate 1,458 downwards.
TGGTGAAATCCACCTGCGCTTCCCTGGCAACGGCCAGGAGATGCAGTACCGTATTGGTGGATCCTCCCATGGCCAGGTCGAGAGCCATGGCATTGAGGAATGCCGGCCTGTTTCCGATGCTCCTGGGTAAAACTGAGGTATCGCCTTCACCATAATACCGGAAAGCATTATGAACGATCAGACGCGCAGCATTCTCAATAAGGAGCAGGCGGTTTGAATGGGTGGACACAAGGGTGCCGTTGCCGGGCATAGCAAAACCCAGGGCCTCCGTAAGACAATTCATCGAGTTGGCGGTAAACATGCCCGAACAGCATCCACAGGTGGGGCAGGCTATTCTCTCCACCTCGGCCAGCATCTCATCCGTCACGGAGGGATCAGCAGCCATCACCATGGCATCGATCAGGTCGTAATGCTGTGAACCGAGCACCCCGGCTTCCATAGGTCCGCCTGAAACAAACACGGCAGGTATATTCAGTCGCATGGCTGCCATCAGCATGCCGGGTGTGATCTTATCACAATTGCTGATGCATATCATGGCGTCGGCCCTGTGAGCATTCACCATGTATTCCACGCTATCGGCAATCAGTTCACGTGAAGGAAGGGAATACAACATACCCTCGTGCCCCATGGCAATACCATCATCGATGGCAATGGTGTTGAATTCGGCAGCAAAGCATCCTTCCTCTTCAATGATTCTTTTTATGTACTGCCCTGTCTCATGCAGGTGCACGTGGCCCGGCACGAACTGGCTGAACGAGTTAACGATGGCGATCACCGGTTTGCCAAACTGTTCTTCCTTCATGCCGTTGGCCCTCCAAAGGCTTCTGGCCCCCGCCATGCTACGGCCATGCATTGTAACAACACTCCTCAACGGTATTTTCATTTCATAATGCATTAAAACAAAAGAGCCGTTCTCTAATGGATGAGAACGGCTCCTTTTACAGGTTCTTTATCGCCTACGGCATACCATTCTCATCCCTTCCGCCATGAAGGAGGAGAATATGAATGAGGATAATATGCCGGCTGATTAATTTCATTGTGCTGTAAAAATATAAATTCCTTTTTTAAAAACCATGAAACATGTTATAAAAATATGTTATTTAGCATAAATTTAAATAAGAATAATGCATCGTCCATTCATTATCTATCACAATATCAATAACCTATATTACTAAAGGATACTAAAAGCAGCGGTCAGCCCCGCCATGACAATAGACACCATGCTCATGAGTTTGATGAGGATATTCAGGCTTGGACCCGATGTATCTTTAAAGGGATCACCAACAGTATCGCCTACCACTGCAGCCTTATGATTCGGTGAACCTTTGCCACCGAAGTTGCCTTCCTCGATATATTTTTTTGCGTTATCCCATGCTCCGCCCGAATTGGCAAGGAATATTGCCAGGACGAAACCCGAACCAAGGCCACCGGCCAGCAGGCCCATTACACCCGACACGC
>JAXDBV010000117.1:0-7309 GCA_034678415.1 Bacteroidales bacterium | reverse complement strand
TCACCCGGCCCTGCGGGGATCCGTTGATCGGCATTGATAGCGAACGCGGGCTGTCTTATTTCCGCAGTGATTCCATCGTAATCCGCATCTGTTGTTCACCTTTGAGAGCGTAATGCGGGAGAGGGTTGGCGGCATCAAACACGAGCATGTCGGCGGGGGGTTCGATCACCACATCGTTTTCATTGATGGAGCCGTCGGATGCGGTAACCGTATTGAGATCCAGCCCCAGGTATCGGGCAAGGAACCGGAAGGCGGTCACCCGTTTCTCATAACCATAATCGTGCTTTCCTTCCGGGAAATGGATATTTTCGATGTTCTGAACTGCATTAAAATATCCATAGACCGTTCTGAGGTATGGATATTCCACGCCGGGAGTGTTTCTTGTCCAGTCATCTCCGTCGGATATCAGCAGCATAGGCCGTGGAGCCACCATGGCGGCTAATTCGGTATTGTTGGTACAGGGGTTAACGGAACAATGGACGGGCAGGCCGCTTTCACAGCTGCATCCCCCGAAGAAATGACATGAAACCATGACCACCGGCACGCACACCTTTATCCGGCGGTCGAGGGCCGCCAGGAGGAACGATTGTGTGCCGCCGCCTGAAGCCCCCGTGACGCCTATCTGTCTCCTGTCAATATCCTTCAGCGAAAAGAGGAAGTCAAGGGCACGGATACCATTCCATGTCTGCATGGTAAGCGCAAAAGGGACATCGTGAAGGGTGGTATTCTCCACGGGCAATCCATCGGGATGGGATACGAGGGTATCGACCTGCCATACATTCTCACCATAGCCATACATGCTATAGCTGAGCACGACAGCTCCCATACGCGCGAGTGTGGCGCAGCGTTTCTGCATATCCTCTCTGAACCGTCCGCCCAGCAGCAGGCTGTCACTGTTAAAATGGCCATGAGGGCAGAGGATCGCAGGATACTTTTTACGGTGTGTCACAGGACGGTACAGGTTCCCGCAAAGGAAAAAACCAGGTATAGACTCGATAGCGACATTGCAAACCGTGTACCCGTCGTAATGCCTCTCATTCCTGTAAATCGCTTTCAGTGGTGTACGCGGAGGGAGAGGATGCAGGTTCATGGCTGTCAGCACGCCTTTTCGCAACTCTTTCCTCCTGTATTTCCAGTGTTTCAGGTCAGGGGACAGTTCCAGCAGCATTTGCAGCTCCGTTCGCCCCTGTTCTTCCGTCAGAAAGGCACCCTGGCGCAATGCTCCGGGCAACGTCATATCACTGGGCTGTGAGCAGCCGCCGAGCAACAGTAAAACGATACAACCCTTACGGAACATATGTCTCATAAGATGATGGTATTGTCAGATAACACAAGCACTCCGGATTCAATACCTGGTGGCGCTCACACTCGTTTTCTTCATTTTCCATCCCGGCTCGAACGATACCACGAAAAACGAATCGTTCTCAAAACCATCAAAGAAGTATTTTCTTTTAAACTGCATTTCCATATGGATCAGGGGCATCTTATGATACCTGATGCAGTAACTGAAATCCCTTCCGTATTTCTGTATGGCTGTGAGGAAATACAGGAAGATATCATACCCGTCCCAGGCAGCGCTGTTCTGTGCCGGTTCAGTATAGTATTTTTTCCGGTATTTCCTGAGGAAGTTCCTGGTTTCCTTATGTTCGTAATCCACGAAATGGTTTGTGATCACCTGTATCTTAAGGGTATAGAAGTAATCCAGTTCAATATTCTCAAACTGGAGCCAGTTTGAAAAACCAAAAACGGAGATCGGGTATTTCCCGGCCATGGTATTCAGGTTAGCCAGTACTTTACTCACAAATCCCTCGTCGTACGACAGGATGATGACCATGTTTTGCCGGTCGGTCACCATCGGTTGCATGAGGATATTTGTAGAATCGGTGAGAGGCCTCAACTGGTTGTATTCCACCTCCTTCATGCTGACAACACCCGGCAGGCCGAAATCCGAGGCCTGGTACCGGAGATTCTTCCTGAAATAGTCAACCATGTTACGGTTGGTCGTATCATCGGAATACACGAGTATCAGGTTTTTGTCGAGATGGCCGGAGAGGTATTCGGCAGCTTTTTGTATTTCCGTATTACGTGAAGGCTGAACCTGGAAGATATAAGGGTTAAAACGCAGGATCTCGGGGTTGGGTGAGAGTGGCGATACAATGGGTATCCGGCGCATCCTGGCATAATCGGCCACGACCGGCAGTGTTGACGGATCAGAGGTAAACACGGGTCCGATAATGAGATCCATGTCCTCCAGTGTTCCGTTCCTCACCAGCTTCATAACTGTGAGGCTGTCACGCCTGGTGTCGAAAACATGCAGATTCACCGATAATCCCCTCTGTGCCATGCTGTCGATGGCCAGCAGCGCTCCCTCATAAAACTCCAGGTAGTTGAGGGTACGGGGAAAGATCCAGTCGGCAGGACGGTTGATCACTTTATAGATTCTGTCTCCCTTTTCATTCAGCTGGGTGGAATCAACGACGGTCCGTTTTGCGTTCTCATCAAGATAGAAAGGAAGCATGAGGGCGACATTCAGGCGTTGGGAGAAACCTTCATGCAACAATGAATCGCAGATGCCTGTCAGATTGTATCCTTGTTCCCCTGTTCGGATGACCACCGGACTGTCAGGAGGCGGCTCAGCCACCGTTTCGACTGTCTGTTCAGCAGACACAGGTTCTCCTGTCACGGCCAGAGGGATCCGGATCACCGCCCCGGATTTCAACCCTCCGGGAAGGCCGCCATTTGCCTCCCTGATCATGTCAACCGTCACAGAATATTTCCTTGCAAGGGAATAGAGGGTCTCCTTCTGACTGGTCCAGTGGTAAAGGTATCCTCCCGAGACGGAGTCGACCCTCTGCACCGGCGGGGCACCGGTCTTCCGGGGGATCCTGATGTTCTCTCCTATGGCCAGTGCATGGATATCCAGCCCCGGGTTCGCCCGTATGATATCGTCCGCTGTCACGGCATATTTCCTGGCAATGGAATAGGCCGTTTCATTCACCCCGATCCTGTGCAGCAGGTATTCTCCCGGCACGGGATCGTAATAAGCGCCGCTGACAACAGGTATCCGTAACGACATATCCGTTTTCAGGCCGTCACGTACCGCCGGATTCATCTCTTCAATCTGTTTCTGCGTTACCTGGTAGGCCCTGCTGATGGAATATAAAGTCTCTCCCTTTTTTACCACGTGAATGTAATAGGTCTTGCCATTGATCATGACCTTTTCCTTGGAACGAACCACCGGTTCCTGACCACGGGATACAAGGGAAGCCATGACAAGCATCAGGAGAATTAACACTCCCCCTTTGAATTTCAGCAGTCTGATAAACAAACCATCACAACTCATTGGCAGATCGGCAGGCTTCTTTGTTACAGAAGGTGCAAATTAATCATTTTTCAAATTATTGTGCACAGATTCCGGTGAATTAACTGAAGCCAGGGAAAGTTATTGCCTGTACCGTAAATATATGGGGTAATTATCTTGGTATAAACAGAGGAAATTTGTAATTTGTTACCTTCCCGGAAAACGGTAGGGGAAGAGGAGCATTCCGGGATACTCAAAGAAACGCATCATGTTATCGTTCCTGAAAAAGTTCTTCAGCAGCCGGTTATTCCATCCGGGAATGTCGCGCGACGGCATGCTTGAGCTTGGTCTTCATAAAAAAGCCAAAGCCAAACCGGCTCCCAGAGTGCCGGATGCCGATGTGCATAAGCTGATGATCAGGGCAACACAAATACGGAAACAGGATGGGTATCATGCAGCCGTGAAGTACCTAAAAGGCCTGGCGGAAGATTATCTTCAGTCGGGCAATACCGCCCTGGTCACGTGTATCAATAAGCTGATCCCTTATATGAAAAGGGACCCGAAGATCAGCTTCGAGGAAACAAGAAGATATCTTCAGCAGGTGATTGACCGTTCCCCCGGGCATGATCCTCTTTTTGAGAACCTGCACATCACCATGGCCGAACTCATCCGGTCAAAGAATACTGATGAGTCGATCGACTATCTGATAAAACAGACCAGCACATCCCGTTCGGGAAGGGATGACTTTGGCATGTTCATCCTGCTGGCAGACCTGTTCATCGAGAAGCACGACCAGACACAGGCACAGCTGTATCTTGAAAAATCAAAGCAGCTGCTTCATCCCAGGATCGAACGGTTCGCCTATATCCGGAGGTTACGTAAATGGTACCAGACAGCTGCCTTCCTGTCACAGCTCAACAGCTCGAGGCATGGAGCCAAACAATACCTTGAATACCGGTTTATCGAATGTTGCCTCGACATGGCCAGGGTGCTCGATCCATGGCAGATACACCTGTTCCATGAGAGAAAAGAGCTGTACATGAAAAAAGAAAGGGGATTCGAAGATTCGGAACTGTTCAGGAATGCCCTCGTAATACTTTCATTGGAAGAAAAGAAGGATGAGCTGCTCAGCGAACTGTACCGGTATGCATTCCAGGAATTGCCGCTGACAATGAAGGTGACGGAGAAACAGCTCAACTTTAAGAACGGCGACCCGGAAAGCCTCGAAGAACTGCAGGAGAAAAAGAACTACTCACAAATGCCCTTCAACGAACTGCCCCTTATCAGCGATCATATCAAAAAACTACTGGATAACTATATCCTGGATCTTACGCAGTAGCCCTCCCCTGTACCTTGCTATCGCCTCATGCTGTGCAACAGCCGGCCGCTGATGATCAGGCGGGTTTGCATGATCATGGTATCATAACAGGTTGTTAAGTTTGGATCAGGGGAGAGTAAAGCGATACAGCTGAATATTAATAATATTAAATGTTCTTTTAATATTATTAATTACATATTAAATATTATCAAGTCTGTTTATATTAATATAAAGAATCCAGGAATCGACCAACGTTCGTTTCAATTCTTTCTTCAATTCTTTCATTATCAACGCGGATAAATGGCTGGCCGGTAATATTTTCATACAGTTCGATGTAGCGTTCGGAGACGCGTTGGACGAATGCATCGTCCATTTCGGGGACCGGTTGTCCTGTCATGCCACTGAATCCATGGCTCATCAGCCATTCCCTCACAAATTCTTTTGACAGCTGGCGTTGCGGTTCATTCTTTTCCTGCCGTTCGCGGTATCCTTCAGCATAGAAATAGCGTGATGAATCGGGGGTATGGATTTCATCGATGAGGTATAAATGATCATTTCTTAACCCGAACTCATATTTCGTATCGACCAGGATCAGGTTCCGGGGTGCGGCCATTTCGCTACCACGCTTAAACAGCGCCCGTGTATATTTCTCCATCCGTTGATAGATATTTTCCTTCACCCATCCCCTCTCCAGTATCTCTTCCCTGGTAATGTCCTCGTCATGTCCTTCCGTTGCCTTGGTAGTAGGTGTAATGATGGGTTCGGGGAAGCGGTCATTTTCTTTCATACCTTCCGGCAGCGACACGCCACAGATAGTGCGACGGCCTGATTTGTATTCCCTCCACACATGACCCGACAGGTATCCCCTGATTACCATCTCCACCTTAACAGGATCCAGTTTCAACCCGATCATCACATTGGGATCGGGAGTGGCTATTTTCCAGTTGGGGACAATTTCGGCGGTGGCATCCAGGAAATAGTCAGCGATCTGGTTGAGCACCTGTCCTTTGTATGGTATCCCGCGCGGGAGGATCACGTCAAATGCCGAAATACGGTCGGTCACTACCATTACCAGGTACTCGTCGTTGATAGTATAGACATCACGGACTTTCCCATGGTATACATCCTTCTGACCGGGAAATGAAAAATCGGTTCTGGTAAACGCCTTGTACATTGGTATACTATGCATTATTTCCTTCGTTCGTTTTATTCCCTGTCCTGTCATTCTGGTCTTCCCTGTCGTATGCCCTGACGATATCCTTCACGAGCCTGTGCCTGACCACATCATCGACGTTAAAGAACACGGTAGTGATCCCCTCGATTTCCTGTAGTATACGCATGGCCTGGAGAAGTCCTGAGTTTTCCCTTCCCGGCAGGTCGATCTGGGTGATGTCGCCGGTAATGATAAACTTGGAATTGAGACCCATCCGTGTGAGGAACATTTTCAGTTGCCTGACGGTTGCGTTCTGTCCCTCATCAAGGATCACAACGGCATTCTCAAGCGTACGGCCTCTCATGAAAGCCAGGGGAGCAATCTGTATGGTTGAGTCTTCGAGGTAGGTTTCCAGTTTCCTGAAGGGTATCATATCGTTCAGGGCGTCGTACAGCGGTTGCAGGTAAGGATCGAGCTTTTCCTTGATGTCGCCGGGGAGGAAACCCAGGTGTTCACCGGTTTCTATGGCCGGCCTGGTAAGCACGATTTTCTTCACCTGTTTATTTTTCAGCGCCTTCACTGCCAGGGCGATGGAGGTATAGGTTTTTCCTGTGCCTGCCGGTCCGACAGCCATGATAAGGTCATGCTGCCGGTAGGCTTCCACCAGCCTGTACTGGTTGGGTGTACGTGGCCTGATGGGCTGTCCCCGCGTACCATACAGGAGAATGTCGTCCTGGCTTTGCCGTGGCAACACCCCCTTCTCAGCCATGATTTTCTCTACATCATCCACCGACAGGCTGTTGAACTCATGGTAATAATCGATCAGGCTGTTGATCTTCTCCTCGAACCGGTCCAGCTCGTCCTTCTCACCGATCACCTTTATCTCATCCCCCCTGGCAATGATCTTCAGCCGGGGGAAAAAAGCAGTGACCTTTTCCATCAAAACATTGTTGGCACCGTAAATATGCACTGGGTCTACCCCTTCCAAATATATGATCCGTTCATTCATGAAAAACCTATTTTTTATTACTTTTGGATCATACAAAATAAGCTCATTTTCGGCAGCTAAAACAAAAATAACGTCATTTTTTCAGCCAGATGCCCGTCATCACCCTTACCACCGATTGGAACAAGTACGACTATTATGTCGGTACGGTGAAGGGTAAGATATTAAGCCGTTGCCCGGGTGTCACCATAGTGGATATCAGCCATCAGGTACAGAGTTTCAATATTGCCCAGGCCGCCTTCATCCTAAGGAACACCTACGCTCATTTCCCGGCAGGGACCGTTCATATGATCGGTGTGGAAAGCATGGTGGATCCGGTGCCCAGGCATCTGCTGATCAGTGCTGACGATCATTTTTTCGTGGGAGCCGATAACGGTCTGTTTGGTCTCCTCTTCAAAAATGATCCGGGGCATATCATCGAACTCAAGGGCGATGGACGACAGGATATCTTCCCCATGGGCGGTGCGCTGCTCGATGCTGCCTGCCGCCTGGTCAACGGTGAAAAGCCGGAGACCATAGGAACCCCCGTTG
>JAXDBV010000116.1:0-3513 GCA_034678415.1 Bacteroidales bacterium | reverse complement strand
CATAAATACCCCCGTATATGCAACGTCCGAGATGTTCAACAAAATTCCCGTAGAGCAAAGGACTGATCTCGCCGATCTGCCGTTCCGTATCAATTTTAATGCGGGCATGCTGTGCATATAAAGGTATGTTCATAATGATCAGCAGGAGCATTACCCAGGTGCAGTTCGTGAACTTTTTCATCATTCTGTTTCTTTATTAGTTTGTTAGTTTTTTATTCATCCGCGCTTAAATCCGCCAGGGGCCAAAAATCATCAGTCCAGTCAAGTTTCATTATCTTAAGTACAGGCCTGCCGTTCTTCCCGGCATCATAAGCATGAAATACCAGATAATCGTTACCATCGAAAGTATATACCGCGTTGTGCCCGACCCCCGGATATCTGTCGTTACCTGAAAGAATAAGCGTTCCGCCCCCCTCATCTAAAGGCTTATTATCCTTGTCAAGGTAAGGACCGGTAATATTCCGGGAGCGACCGGCCATGATCTTATAGTTGCTCTTTATTCCACGGCAGCAGTAATCGAATGAAACAAACAGATAATAGTATCCGTGTTTTCTGAAAATGAAAGGAGCTTCAATGGCGCCGTCGCCCGGTGATGCATCGGGTATCGCAAAACTACGTTCCCTCCTGGCAACCGTATACCATTGTTGGGGTTCGCTTACTGAGCATAATGTAGAATCAAGCCGTACCATTTTAATCCCGTTCCAGAATGACCCGAAAACCATCCAGGGAACATCGGACTCGTCGAAAATAAGGTTCGGATCAATGGCATTCCACATGTCCCTGCCCGGGAAAGACTGAACTACAATCCCCATATCGGCCCAATGATATTCAGGGTTTCCGGTATCGAGGGTCGTATTTGTGGCGACACCAATGCAGGAACGATTGCTGGCAAATGATGAGATGGAATAATACAGGTAATACTTTCCATTCCTGAAGGTAATATCAGGTGCCCAGATGTGCCCCCTGAAACTGTCTACTTCTGCAAAGGTCCAGGCAGGAATTTCATTAAAAACTTTTCCATAGTAAGTCCAGTCGTTCCTGTCAGCCGACGTGAACATGGATATGCCGGGTCCCGTGCAGAAAAGATAGTAAGTGCCATTTTCACGGATCACAACAGGATCATGGACTATTACAGGATTCTTTTGTGACAGCAACGGTTCAGACAAACATGAGCAGAGCAGGAAAATCAGAACCGGATAAACAGTAAAAAAATTTCCCAAAAACCATATTCCGGCATTCTTATAAAATCTTTGATTCATGTTCTTTAAGAGATTCTGCATTATGCTGCTAATAAATGATCAGTCTTTTTACATATCGGTTCGCAGGCCCTATTCTGACCAGGTAAATGCCTTCAGGCAGATCAAGCTGCAATTCATATGCTGAAGGCTTCGTGAACGTAGCATTAAAGACAGATATACCTCTTGCATCAATAATTTGAACAGGAATATCATTATCCTTCAAAGAGGAGATGTCTATTGTGAATTTCCCGTCCTGACTTGGGTTTGGAAATATCTTTATATCAGTAAGCCAGGACATTTCTCCTGCGTCGAGGGTAAAAGTATCAGCAGGTTCTGTATCCAAAGGAATGCTATCGATCAGTTTAAACCTCCACAACTGGTTCAGACCGCCGAGATATTCCCACTGAAAAACCATGGCACCGTCCAGTACCGAGAAATTTGCGACATCCAGACATCGCTCCTCATTGCTGACCTTGCTCAGAATGTGGAAATATCCGTTATCATTGTAATTGATGCTGAATTTCTGACGATCGGTACCATTGACCGGATTTATAACAATATAAGCTGAATTGCCCGGGTTACTGTTAAAGACCTCCATCACGAGATTGTCCTCATTATGCTGGGGAAAGAAATAATAATAACCAGGACCGGCTTCCTTAATTTTCCATAGTTGTGAACCCCATGAATCCCTGTCATAGCCTTGTTTTACTGTCGTGGCGGGAGCACTGAGATTATTATCGGTCTGCAGCAACAGGTGACTGTGCAGGTTCCTGATTGAATAGGTCCCTCCATGCACAATCCGGGTATAGCCGTCGGCCTGCCTGCGATTGACTTTTTTGCCCCAGATACAGGTCCCTTCAGTATCCATACCGGTAAACAGAACTGTCTCACACTGATATTCCCAGTCCCATCCCCTGAAAACAATGAGTTTATGAATATCACCGTTGCTCCAGTTCAGCCAAAGGGTGTCGCTGTCGAGGGTCCAGGTATTTCCGGGGTCCCCGTTAAATGTTCCGTCGGAGCTCAGATCCAGATCTGCCGGCGTTGAATGGTAGTAAAGTGAAGTTCTGTATATCAGCGGCATATGCTGCCAAGTTCCGACAAGTGAATCGGAAGTAATCTGACACGGGTGAACGCCGGCATACCTCTCGGGAGAGAGTACCGGCCAATCGTTCAACCAGAAAATTTTTCGTACATGGAGCACCATCATGGTGGGTTCAATACTCGGTCTTCCCTGATTGAACATGTAGTACGTTCCCCCATCGTTAAAAACACCGCAATGCGCGGTACCCTGCCATCCGAAGTGGTCGCTGAACCTGTAGGGCGACAGTATCATGGGGTAATTATCGGAATGCGCGGCCATATCAATGCTGTCGATATCATAGTAAGGCCCTGATGCACTTCTTGATCTTCCAACCCTTACATTATAAAAATCATCAAGGCGGTCGTAAGAAACAAAAAGATAATACCATCCGTTCCGGTAGATAATCTCTGGCCCTTCGAGGCCTCTGTTGTTATTTCTTGCCGCAATACTGGTACCCCTGTCACCGGGAGTTTTGATACCCCCTGTCGCGGTATCAAGTTCAAGTATGTACAAACCAGTATGCCATGAACCATATGTCATCCATAACCTTCCTTCCACGCTGTCAAAAACCACGGTGGGATCGATCGCATTGATGGTATCCTGCACCAAAGTATTTCCATCGTAAAATATGGGCTTTGAAGTGGTTATCATTCCCTGATCTGTCCACGGCCCTGCAGCGCTGTCGCTTGTCGCATAACCAATGTATGACAGGGTGATACCATTTAATCCTCCTGGAGCACTGTAATAAAAGATATACTTTTCCTTATATTTCAACAGGTAAGGGGCCCAAATTCCGGCATCTGTATATCCGGGGTTGCCGGAATTCTGAAAAAACTCAGCAGCAGATTGAGGTACACCATCGAATGCAGTACCAAGAAATTCCCAGTTTACAAGGTCCCTTGAACGACGTTTTAAAGCACCGGTTTCATGACGATTGCCCCACGAAGCATCTGTGCTGTACATATAATACCACTCTCCCTGTTTATTAACAGTGGGGTCATGCGTGTTATAATGCTGCCAGTTTTCAATTTCAGCTGCAACAGGATGATAGGTATCGTAAAATTGTTTGCCCCCTGGAAACAGATTGGTATCGCATAGCTGCCCATTTGTGGGGTTGACCATCAACAAACAAACGGTAAAAAACAACAGAATTCTCATAATCAACAATAATACAGATTCGAAAAGAAGGGT
>JAXDBV010000115.1:0-5946 GCA_034678415.1 Bacteroidales bacterium | reverse complement strand
CCCTTTGGCAATATATACCCCATAAGCATAACTGGCTGTATCGGCAGCGCTGGTCATCTTCGAACCTGAAATATTATTCTTGCAGGACATGATAACAATGGCCGATAGTAAGATGCAAATAATCAATAGATTTTTCATTATTTATGTATTAATGTATTAAAGATTCGAAATTACCATTTTTCGTTGAATATCGGTTATGATTTGAAATAATCTTCAAATCCCGGTTTTATGGCCCGTGTTACTTCTCTTTTCCCCTTCGGGCCGGGCAGTGTTTCGGTTACGAACCCCGCTTCGGCAAGCCGGTGCCTGACCATACTCTTGGATGAGTAGGTGGTCAGTACTCCTCCCGGAACCATCATCCTGTATATCTTCCTGAATATCTCACCGGTCCATACATCAGGTTGTTTGCCGGGTGCAAAGGCATCAAAATAAACCACGTGATACATCTCCTCCGCTTCAAAATGATGCATATCGCCCTCTATTTTTTTCAGTGAAAACAGGGGACTCAGTGCCACCGTCCGGTTCCATGGTGCCGAGTGGATCCGTTCCATCATTTGACCGGAATCGCCTCCCAGTATCACCGGGTAATTGAGTCGGCCAACGGTGTCCTGCGGCAGGGGATAACGTTCGATGGAATGACAGGTCACACTACGCCCGTCGCGCTCTGCCTCTATCCAGGTGAGCAGCACGTTCAGCCCGGTGCCGAATCCCATCTCAAACAGGATGGTATGTCCGGGGTTGATATACCTGAATCCGTTTTTTATAAATACAAGCATGGATTCACTCACCGCACCGTTTATGGAATGATAATGCTCGTCCAGCTCCGGCACATAGAGGGTGTGCGATCCGTCGGCAGTGATCCGAAAATGCAACAACATTTCAGCGCAACAGGTTGTTGAAAATACGGTAGAGAAAGCTCCTGGCAGGAGGCTTATGTATTCCCGGGTTCAATGAATACTGATTTCCACTGTTTACTGCCAGCTGACAGGGGCGGCATACACCGCAGGGAGACCCGTCGGGAGTCGGATTAAAGCAGTACCAGCTCATGACGAGCAAATGATGGAACCCGTACTGCAGGGCCGTCTTTCCCATCTCGATTTTTGATATATGAAGGGTGGGAAAGCGGAAGGCCCTGAACATCTCCAGGTAACCGTTCTCCGGAAAAGTTTTGATCCTGCAATCATGACCCGTCCCTTCAACATGTTTTTCAAGAAGCCGGTTGAATTCAGGAGTCGTATCCACATCATGCCTGACGAAACAGATTTCGAGCTTATCAATCTTGTGTTGCCGGCACAGGCGGGCAAACCACAGGTACTGGATCCCCAGCCTATAGGTCTGGTCCAGCCTGGCAAAATATCGTGTCAGATCACCGTATTTCCGCAGCCCCGACTTGTTGATCATCTTCAACGGTTGTATCCGCTGCGAAGATTCCGGGAAATCCTTGAGAAGCCCAGCTAAAACATTATGTATGGCATGCAGTTCATAATACCTCGATTTTCGCCGTTTATCATACACGTAAACGGGCTGTACGCGTTTCTTTTCTATGATCGCAAGTTGAAGTATCCTGAATGTGGAATCCCAGCCCCCCGACCACAACAAGGTGATAACTTCGGTGTCGTTCATAACTCACTAAAAACGCGCAAAGTTAAAATTAATTGTTGGAAAGGTTTGCAGGGTTCATACTTAACTTTTTCGGGACATGAAATGGTGATAGCGTCTTTCTAAAAATTTTAATACCTTCGTCCCTTCCGGCACCGGTTGCCGTACCTTACACCGGCAATTGATTGTGTTTGTGGAATCAGGAATGATGATCATCCGAATATGTGCGGGAGCAAGTGAATCCTGTATTGACGGGAGATAATGTTGATGCGTGAATGATGGAAAGAATAGGTTACACAGGCGTGATTCGTACTCTTCGGATGGCATTCCTTCTTGTGCTGCTCATTCATCCATCATATATACTTGCTCAGCAAACGGTCAACATATCGGGCCGTGTGACGGATATGTCGACCGGCGAACCCATGGCAGGAGTGAATATCTCCATACCTTCCCTGTTCAAAGGGACGGTCACCAATAACGACGGGTATTTTTTCCTGCAGGTGAGCGGAGTGGAGCTTCCGGTATCCATCCGGGTGTCGATGGTAGGTTACCGCACCGTTGATTATGAAATTACCCGCACCTATGAATCAGGCCTCAGGATAAGAATGACGGGAGAGGATGTGGTTACCGGTGAGGTGGTTGTGACTGCTCCTGTGATGGAGGTGGAACAGAAAGTATTCCGGGAAGCTCTCTCGGTGGAAATGATGGATGCTCTCAGCATCAGGGAGACACCTGCCCATAACTATTACCAGGCACTGGCGTATCTCAAGGGAGTGGATGTGACCACCCAGAGCCTCCAGTTCCTCAGTGTCAACGCCCGCGGCTTCAACTCAACTGAAAACCTGCGGTTCAAACAGGTGGTCGACGGAATGGATAACCAGGCTCCGGGATTCAATTTCCCTATTGGCAATATCCTCGGGCTGAATGAACTGGATGTGGAATCCATGGAATTTCTTCCCGGACCCTCCTCGGTTATCTTTGGAAACAATGCGCTCAACGGGATACTCGAGCTGAAAGGAAAGGATCCGTTCATGAACCAGGGACTGAGTGTTATGGTCAAGCCGGGGGTAGCCGATATACGACCGGGAAACGACTACCCTTTCCAGTTCTACGGTAAACCGCTGATCGATGCATCGATCCGGTATGCCAAAGCATATGGCAACCTGGGATACAAGTTCACCGCTTCATTCATGAGGGGAAGAGACTGGTATGCCGATGACACTACTAATATCCGTGAAGGACACGAGACCGATGTGTGGGACCCGGGGCATGACGGCCTCAACCAGTACGGGGATGAAGTCGTGGCCATGCTCGCCGTGGGGGAGAACGGAGAGATGATACCCGTGTCACGAACCGGGTACAAGGACAAGTACCTGGTGGATAACAAGGTGAAGAACCTGAAGCTGGGAACCGCAGTGCACTATAAAATTACGGATAAGATGACGGCGGTGCTGTCGGGTCATTATGGCCTGGCCACGACAGCATACACGGGTGATAACCGTATCGCTCTCTCCAACTTCGGGATCTTCCAGGCGAAGACCGAGCTGCAGGGTGACCACCTTCTCCTGAGGGCCTATACCACCCGTCAATACTCGGGTGACACCTACGATACCCGATTCCTGGCCATGCATCTGAACCGTTATGCCAAGAGCGATGAACAATGGTTCAGGGAATACGAAAATGCATACCTCGGCAAATACGCACGGTTCGGTATCATCGGTTACGATCATGGAGTGGCACGCGCTGTGGCGGATGATATACGGCTGGTCCCACAGACCGCCCCCTTTGAAGAAGTTGCACGACAGCTCATCGACTCTACCGATTTTTCCCGCGGGGCACGCCTGGTGAATAACTCAAGCCTCTATGAGACCGACGGTCAATACCTGATCAGGGGTGAAGGAATGCTGCCAGATATCCTGATCGGAGCATCATACCGCTTCTTCGACCTTGAATCGGAAGGAACCATCTTCCCCGATACCACCGGGAATGATATCACATATTATGAATATGGATCATTTGTGGAATTGTCGGGTAAGATGATGAAGGAGAAGCTGGACCTGGCTGCCTCCCTCCGTTACGACAGGAGCGAGAATTTTCCCGGAGTGGTAACACCCCGTTTTTCCGCCCTCTATTCATTCAGTGAATATAATAACCTGAGGTTCTCCATCCTCACCGGGGCCCGCTTTCCAGGTACCAAGGAACAGTTCATACGGCATGACCTGGGAGAAAGTTATATGGTGGGAGGGCTCAGGGAAATGTTTACCCCCTTTAACCTGCCGGGAAATGCGTTCTATTATGAAACGGTGAAACGCTTCAAGCAGGCAGTCGATACCGCCATGTATGGCACCGGGGCAAGGGTGACCCGGAACCAGGCAATTATTCAGAACCTCCCCCTGTTGGAAGGAGGTACCGTCGAAGAGGGTGATTTTACCGGCCTGAAGCCGGAAAAGGTACTGTCCATCGAGATGGGATACAAAAGCAGGGTGACAAACAGCCTCTTCTTTGACCTGATTTACTACTACAGCACCTACCGGGATTTTATTGGATATGTTCCCCTCGTCAAACCCCGCACCAGCCCGTCTGTTGACCTGTTTAACGCCGCCAGCCAGCTCGACAACTCCTCCCAGAGGGATGTATTGTACGTCTATTCAAACTCGCATGAGCATATCTCACTCCAGGGATTTATCTTCGGGATGAAATGGATGATGCCGATCGGTTCCATCTTCTCACTCAATGCAACCATCACCGATATAAACAGGAATCCTGACGATCCTATCGTCCCTGGATTCAATACACCTTTCCTGAAGGTGAACCTCTCTATCGCCAACCGGAAACTGGATAAGATGCCGAACAACCCGGGATTTAAAAACGTGGGGTATAACCTTAACTGGCGCTACCAGTCACCCGTCGACTGGGAAAGCCCGTATGCCTCGGGAAAGATCGACCAGTTTGCCACTACCGACTTCCAGCTGTCATATACTTTTCAAAAACCAAAATCGGTGCTGAAAGCCGGAGTGAATAATTTCCTCAATATCCTTCATACCACTTCATACGGGGGCCCGCAGGTGGGAATATTCTATTATGTATCATACACCATGGAAGCTCTGTTTGACTAAGCAACGATGAGAAGACCGTTCATCTATATCATCCCTGTTTTGTTCCTGGTCTCAGCCTGCGAATACCAGTTTCCTGAGACGACGTCGGAGTACTCTGCCGGTACGGTCAATCCGGAGGTCTTCATCAGTATTGGAGGCTCATTCTCATCGGGTATCATGGACGGAGCTCTCTACAGCGATGGGCAGAAGAACTCGTTCCCTGCCATCCTTGCCCGCCAGTTGAGCCTTATTGGCGGCACACCATTCCTCCAGGCTGACATCGGGTCGGAAAACGGGTACAACTGGATTACATCAACAACCACGCAAACCGACGGGAGGTTCATCTACAGCTTCTATTCCCCCCGCCTGACCTCACCAGAGAACGTGGTTACTGCTGGTGAGCCGGTCGACCTGTTCAACGGGATAAAGAATACCCTTCGCGACTTTTCTGTCCCCTTCCTTAAGGCCTTCCGTATCGACGATCCTTCCCTGGTTTCGAACCCCTTCTATGAACGGATGGCGCCTGATCCCGGAAATTCAACCCTCCTCGGTGATGCCCTCGCACAACATCCGACATTCTTCCTGCTATCCATCGGTTTTGATGATATCATGCAGTATGCCGCATCAGGAGCCGACGGCCTGACGGATCCTCCTTCCGACCCCGAACAGGTGAACGAAAAAGATATGACACCGGTTGACCTATTTGAACAGGCACTGAACCATGTCATCTCTTCCCTCATGGAAGACCCCGAAACCAAGGGTATTATAACCAACATTCCCGATATTGAAAATATTCCGTACTTCTACCTGTACCCGTATAATTTCCTAAAGCTCAGCAATGCCAGGCTCATACAGGTGAATTATCGCTACAGCGATTTCAACGATGCTGTCGAGATCAACAATATGACCCCCGATGCTATAAAACGGCCCTTCATTTCGATGTACGATAACGGTCCGGGCATCATATCCCCCCAGGATGTTATCGTCATCGACTCAACCCTGGGCGATGCATGGTATCCCGGTGGTGAGCCACTGGAAAAGTACCGCCAGCTGGTGAAGAACGAGATGGTTCTCTATTCCATTCCCGATAAAATGGTGGGTTCGGGCCTGGGCTGGCTGGATCCGCTGGTAAAAAATTATTACCTGAGCCTGACGGAGATCGCTTTCATCAAGGCGAGGATCAATGCTTTCAATTTACGTATAGAACAGGCGGCACAGGCTTACCCCGGCCGCCTGGCCGTGGTCGATATGA
>JAXDBV010000114.1:0-13250 GCA_034678415.1 Bacteroidales bacterium | reverse complement strand
GATAACAACGGTTCTCAGGATTCTCACGTATCTCGGGCGGCACTGTCAATGTCAGTACCCGGTGACGGGCTCCGAGCATTGCGGCAATATGCCGGGTGTCCTCCAGGTCGCCGGACGGGGTATAAGGGGTGTTAACCGTGATGGCAAGCACATCATTCTTATAGGCTTCGACGGCCGCCGCCAGGAGGAAGGTGCTGTCGGTGCCGCCCGAGAAAGCGACGGCTGCCTTGCCATACTTTCCCAAGTGATCAAGTAAGGCCTGGTATTCCGGATTGCTCATAGCCTACGGTTCCTGTTTGTCTGCCTGCCGGCGCACTTCATCATAAATATCACTGATCCTGACATGATGCTCTTCCGCCAGCTTCCTGCATACCTCATATTCAGGCTTCATCCGTATCTGTCTGCCCCTGTATAATGCGATCTTTACAGGCACCTTCCCGAACCTTGTGTCGACCTCAACCGTCACCCGTTCAAGCATTGTTTTTTCCACCGGGTATTTTCGTAATCCGAGGGTGGTTGTTTCCGTCAGCAACAGTTCAGTTATGTTTTCCATGGTTTGGCTCCGGGTCAGGACGGAAATCATGGTGGCCGGCCGGCCTTTCTTCATGATGATGGGCGTAAGAAACACATCATCGGCCCCCGCAGCAAGGAGCTTTTCAACCATGTATTCATATATCTCGGGATTCATATCGTCGATGTTGCATTCAACCATGAACACACCGGTGGAAACAGCATTGTCTGTTTGATGTGCCATATCCTCTGCCAGTATTACCCGCAGCACATTCGGAATGGCAAGATCGCGGTGACCTATTCCGTAGCCCGTCTTCAGTATTTTCATTGCCGGTTTGTCGTTGAACTCATTTACCAGTGTAGCCAGTATGGCTGCCCCGGTAGGGGTTGTAGTCTCTGCCGGCACTCTACCCATGCTTACCGGTATGTTCTTCAGGATCTCAATGGTTGCCGGGGCCGGCACAGGCAGGCTACCATGCTCACAGTCAACAAACCCTCCGCCCAGCTCAACCGTCGACGCCATGACCCTGTCCAACCCCAGGGAGCGGTAACATATGGCTGCTCCAACAATATCCACGATGGAATCCACTGCTCCCACTTCATGAAAATGGATCGTCTCCACATCCTGATCATGCACCCTGGCTTCAGATTCTGCAATCTTCAGGAATATTTCCATACTCAGTTTCTTTACCTCCTCGTCAAGGCTGCTTTGCCCTATGATACTGCGTATGTCGGACAAGTGTCTGTGATCATGCTTTTTATGATGAGGGTGTACATAAACCCGTACCTGTGTTCCTGCAATACCCATCTTTTGGGACCTTTCCGCCACCAGCTCGAATTCCTTCAAACCCAGCTTGTTGAGCTCTGAGATAAGAAACCGGGGATCCACGCCCAGGTCAATCATGGCTGCCAGGTTCATGTCACCACTGATGCCGGAAAAACAATCATAATATAATACTTTCATGATGCGTCCGTTCCATTAAAATAAAGCCGTGTGTCGTAAAATTACGAATAATCGCTTACGCAAGGTATAAACAGTTGAATATTTATATATATAGATTTATTTAGAATGTCTATAAATTCGGATATGTATATCGGACATCGTTAAAAAAATATCTAAATTGCCGCTCTGAAAAGGGGAGCATTTCAGAATAATTATTTACCCGAAGATATGAAAAGAAGGGAATTTATACGTACGTCGGTTGGTGCCGGTATTTTAGCAGGTACGGGATGGGGATTTTCCTCCATTAACGGGTTGGCGGCAGCGGTACAGGAAACGGATTATGATCTGGTGGCTGTCAGGGGGGGTACTCCCGAAGTGATGCTCGACAAGATTCTTGAATCGCTGGGTGGCATTGGTCGTTTCGTGAAAAAGGGACAGACGGTGGTTATAAAACCAAACATTGGGTGGGACGTGGTTCCCGAGAAAGCTGCCACCACGAACCCCAGGCTTGTGGGGAAGCTGGTAAAACGTTGCGTTGAAGCCGGTGCAAAAGAAGTCTACGTGTTTGATCATACCTGTGACGACTGGCAGCGATGCTATAAAACCAGCGGGATTGAGAAAGAAGCAAAAGACAACGGGGCAAAAGTGGTTCCGGCACACACGGAATCATACTACCAGGCGGTGAACATTCCGGGGGGTAAGGTCCTGAAGACAGCAAAAGAACATGAGCTTCTGCTTGAGTCCGATGTTTTCATCAATGTCCCGGTATTGAAAAACCATAACTCATCGAAGCTCACCATATCGATGAAGAACTTGATGGGAGGGGTATGGGACCGTGGTTTTTGGCATGGCAACAACCTGAGCCAGTGCATCGCGGATTATGCCACTTACCGCAAACCCGACCTGAACATCGTGGACGCCTACAATGTGATGAAAAGGAACGGTCCGAGGGGAGTGTCCATCCAGGATGTGGTGAACCTGCAGGTGATGGTGGCATCCACCGATATTGTCGCTGCCGATGTTGCCGCGACCAAATTTTTTGGCCTTGAACCGGAAAACGTAAGCCATATACGTATAGCCGGCGCTATGGGTGTGGGCGAGATGGATCTTGCCAAACTGAGGATTAATCGTATTACTTTGTAAATAAATGAATTACAAGGTGCTTAGATGGGCCAGGGTGGCAGTATCCCTCATCTTCCTGGTTCTTATTTCTCTTTTCTTCATCGATTACCGGCACTTCTTGCCTGAAAAGCTGATCAGCGGAGTGCTGTACCTGCAGTTCATCCCGTCCTTAATGAAATTCATTCAGGTGCTTTCCGTCTCAGTACTTGGATTTGCCGTCATCCTTGTTCTCACGGCAATTTTTGGTCGTATCTATTGTTCTAGCTTATGCCCGCTGGGAACGTTACAGGATGTTGTCAGTAGCCTGTCGGTAAAGCTGAAACGGCGAAATAAACGCCGTTTCCGTTATTCCAGGCCTTACACAATCGTCAGGTACGGGTTGCTGGCCTTAACGGCTGCATTGTTGATCGCCGGCAGCAGTTTCCTCGTCAACCTCCTCGATCCCTATTCCGGCTTTGGAAGGATCTTCACCTATCTGGTAAAGCCACTGGTTGTTGAGATAAATAACCTGGTGGCACACATTCTGGAGGCAAGAAGGATATATTCTGTCTTCAGGGTGGATCTGGCCGGTATCCGCTGGGAAGTGCTGCTGGTCCCGGTCATTATACTGATCGTTGTGCTGTGGTTCTCGTACCGTCGCGGCAGGCTGTTCTGCAATACAGTCTGCCCGGTAGGATCACTGCTCGGATTATTGTCGCGAGTGTCGGTGTTCAAGATAAGGATTGATGAAAGCCGTTGCACCCGGTGCGGGTTATGTATCCGGCGGTGTAAATCAGAGTGTATCGACATAAAGAACACACTGGTGGATATGTCGCGGTGTGTCAACTGTTATAACTGTCTCGTGTCATGTCCTGAGTCGGCGATGAAGTACGACACGAGGGCCGGTATTCTTCCCGTTAGGGCGGGCCGACCTGTAACGAATAATACAGCCGGAGACACGGTTGTGGCGGAGGCCGATTTGGACAAACGGAAATTCATCTTCGGATCGCTGGCTTTCTTCCTCGGCGCCATTGGCTTCAGCCTGGCACAGAAAACACCTGTGCCGAAAAAAGCATCCACGGTTCCTGAAAAGAAAAAATTCCCAGTTTCTCCTCCCGGTTCACGGAGTATTTCTACGTTCAATGATGCCTGTACCGGCTGTGCACTCTGCGTGAGTGTTTGTCCCACACAGGTGCTGCAGCCGTCTTTTCTCGAATACGGCCTGGCCGGTTTCATGCAGCCACGCATGGACTACCACACCAATAAGTGCACCTACGACTGTGTCAAATGCCTTGAAGTATGTCCCACAGGGGCGTTGTTACCTGTCCCCTTGGCAGAGAAGAAGACGATACAGCTGGGCAGGTCGATCTTCATAAAGGATAATTGTATCGTTCACACAGAGAAGACCGATTGCGGAGCCTGCTCGGAAGCTTGTCCTACCAAGGCGGTGTACATGGTACCCTACGAAGGCACGCTGGTGATCCCGGAAGTGAATATTGAGATATGCACCGGCTGCGGCGCCTGTGAATATGCCTGTCCAACCACCCCCTACAAAGCCATCTATGTCGACGGTAACCCTGTCCATCGTGTTGCCAAACTGCCCGGGAAACAGATGAAATTAAAGATTGATCTGGAGGAGGAGTTCCCGTTCTGAGAAGAAGGAATTGCTTTTCCTTTGCTTCATAGCCTTCCTTTTCACAAAGGGTGATTTCACTTCCTGCCACTTGTTTCAGGGTTCCTGCAGATCATTTGTGTGTTATGGGCTTTTTCTCCCAAGTGACAAATGTTTGAGAAAGGATCGGTGGTTCTCATTCCGCCTTTTAATTATTGAATTAATTATGAAATTCCCTCTCATTTAATTCAATAATTACCTGACGAGCCCGTCAATTCAGGGAATAGGGGAGGGGGGTAAGGATATCTGAAGAAATATCCTGGCGTCAACGAATACCCCTGAACATTCTTTTCAGCCTGATCTTGGCCGGGAAGGGTTTGTTCTTATCCAGGGACAGCCATATCATCCTTGGGCTTCCGACGATATGATCTTCGGGGACGAACCCCCAGAACCTGGAATCGGCCGAGTCGTGACGGTTATCACCCATCATCCAGTAGTAATCCATCTTGAATGTGTAGGTGGATGTTTCCTGTCCGTTGATGAAGATCTTGCCGTCTTGCACCTGCAGCGTATTTCCTTCGTAGGCCGTGATGATCCGTTCATACAGGGATATGTTTTCCGTAGTGATATTCACTGTTTGTCCCTTTGCAGGTATTTCGACAGGTCCGTAATTATCCTCGTTCCATCGGTAACGCGGATCGTGAGGGAAGATGTAGTAGGCATAGTAACCCGAATCTTTTTCCTGCCGGTAGACTCCCATTATATTGTTCATCGCTGAAATCTTTTGTGCATTCTCGCCGGTCAGGGGCATGTAATACTCATTACTGGTGAGGTCAAGACTAATATCGTCTCTCGAGATGTTCATTCTCTCGAGCGTTTTTGGATTGATGGCGGTTCCGTTGGTGCGTACGTAGTACTTGAACTGCATGTTGGGGATCTCCTGTTGCGGTTTGCCGTTCACAAACACTTGGCAGTGGCGAACCTCAACCTTATCGCCGGGGATGCCGATGCATCGCTTGATATAGTTGTCGCGGCGGTCAACAGGTCTTACTGTGATGGTAAAGTTCTGATTGACATACTTCCTCGCTTTGTGGTAATAGTAATCGTAGGGTTTCATCTCAGCTCTTGCGGCCCTGTCATTGGAAATGTATTCTTGTGCAAAATCCCTGATGATGGAATAGTAGCTTGAGGCCTGCTGCTCCACCACTACCGTGTCGCCTGCCGGGAAGTTGAAAACCACCACATCATTATTCTTAACCTTCCTCAGGCCTTTCAGGCGGTGGTAGGGCCAATTGATCCATTTCAGGTATGACTTGCTCTTCAGGAGAGGAAGGGTATGCTGGGTGAACGGGAACGACAGGGGTGTGTTGGGCATCTTGGGCCCGTAGGCCAGCTTGCTCACGAAGAGGTGATCACCCACCAGCAAGGATTTCTCCATTGAGGGAGTCGGGATCTTGTAGTTCTGGAAAAGGAATATGTTGATTAATGTTACGGCAATCACGGCAAAGATCAGGGCATCGATCCATTCGACGAGACTGCTGTTCTTCCCCTCGCGTTTTTTCCAGAATGTCCAGTTCACCTTCTTTGTCACATAGATGTCGAAGAGGATGATAAGCCCGGCCAGCAGCCAGTAACTTCCAACCCATAAAACCCAGAGAAGATATATGATGGCTGCAACGGTGAATTTGAAATACCTGTTGCTGAGAAGTTCCTTTACCTTCATCGTACCTGTTTTTTTTGATACGCAAAAATGGAGAAATTATTTCACTTAATGCAATTTCTTTAACATTCTTTTCCACCGCAGGTTGCCGGGGAATTTCCTTTCAGGATCGACGGAAAGCCAGATGAGGGATGCTTTACCGATGATATGGTCTTCGGGGACAAAGCCCCAGAAACGGGAATCAGAGGTGTTGTTCCGGTTGTCCCCCAGTGCAAAGTAGTAGTTCATTTTGAAAGTGTAGGTATCTGTTTCCTGTCCATTGATGAGTATGCGGCCGTTTTCCCTCTCCAGGGTGTTCCTTTCATACACCGATATGATCCTCGCATAGAGCGGCAGGTTGCCGGGATGGATACTGCATTCCATTCCCTTGCCCGGTATCACCAGCGGGCCATATTGGTCTTCATTCCATCCAAGGAGGGTATCGAAGGGGAAGATGGTGGGGCTGTATATACTGTCGGGAGCAAGTATCCGTTCTATCCCTGAAAGGGCGGGATTGTATTTTATTTTTTCATATTCTGCCGTTGTAAGCGTGGTTTTAGCGGTGCCGGGTGCCAGGGTTGTCCAGCGGGGATCCCTTTCAAGGTTGAGGTCGGTATAGGAAATATCCTGTCGGTGGGCGGTGAGAATATAGGTAAACTGTGCCTGTTGGAGGGGAGGCTGTAGCTGGTTATTGATGTAGAGGTTACCGTTGCGGATCTCGAGGGTGTCGCCCGGGAGGGCTGTGCAGCGCAGGATCAGGTTCTCGCGCCGGTCCACGGGCCGGTATTCCGTGCTGTAACTGCCGCTCATGCCGGCATTGGGCAGGCTGTCGGGCGCCCCGTAGTACGACAGTTCAGGATGGCCGCGGATGACCTTGTCGCCCGGGGGAAAATTGAACACGATGATATCATTCCTTTTTACGGTACCGGTACCTTTCAGTCTTTTATATGGCAGCTCGGGTTTGCCGAGGTATGACCTGTATTTTTTTGAGCCCGGCAGGAGGTCATGTGTGAAAGGCACGGCGATGGGGGTGTTGGGCAGGCGCGGGCCATAGGCAATCTTGCTGACGAGCACGTGATCGCCCGTTAGCAGAGACCTCTCCATGGAGGGCGTGCGTATGACAAATGTCTCGGCAAGGACCAGACGGATGAGGATGGCGAGCACAGCGGCTGCCAGAAAGGCTTCCGTCCACACGGCGATCCTTCCTGCCGCTGACCGATCCTTCCTCCAGAACAGCCAGTTAACCTTCTGAATGAAATAAAACTCAAAAAAGATGAGAAGTCCGGCCATCAGCCAGTAGTTACCAATCCAGATAACCATCAGCACGTAGATGGTGGCGAGGGGGAAGAAGTAACCT
The DNA here is from genome assembly GCA_034678415.1 of Bacteroidales bacterium. Lineage (GTDB taxonomy): Bacteria > Bacteroidota > Bacteroidia > Bacteroidales > VadinHA17 > JAXDBV01. The sequence continues at coordinate 6,028 of JAXDBV010000114.1, read as the reverse complement.
TTTCGCCTTGGCATGCTATTGCTCATGGTTCATATAGATTAAAAATGCAGCACATCCTTCAAGGTGAAGCAGCCTGTCTTACCGCGGATAAATTCTGCAGCCATAATGGCACCCATGGCAAGGCCCCTACGGCTTTTAGCCGAGTGTCTGATCTCGATAATGTCGGCGTCTGACTCATAACGCACGGTATGTATGCCGGGTACTGTTCCTTCCCGGAATGCACGGATGCGTATCTCGCCGGCAGCAGGATCGTTATCAAGCACCCACCGGTTCTTCCTTGATAATGACGCGATGATCTCATTGGCCAGCATGATGGCTGTTCCGCTGGGTGCATCGAGCTTCTGGACGTGGTGGGTCTCATCGATTTCCACCTCGTAGTGAGGGAAGGAGTTCATTCGGGCGGCCAGCTCACGGTTCAGCCAGGAGAAGATGTTCATCCCCGGGTTGAAGTTGGAAGCATGAAGGAATGCGACATCATGTTTCCTGCAGGCTTCTTCCACCTCGGCGTACCTGTCGAGCCAGCCCGTTGTTCCGCTAACCACCGAGATGCCTGCTTCAAAGCAGGAGAGGATATTGTCAACGGCGCTTGCCGGGCTGGTGAACTCGATGGCCACCTCGGCTGTGCGGAGGCACTCACCGGAGATCTGGTGCCGGTTATCAATATCGATGATGCATGTCACTTCATGATGACGTTCCTGTGCAATTTTTTCGATTTCCTTCCCCATTTTCCCGTAGCCGATGATTGCAAGTTTCATATTTGTAGGATGATTCGTACATAAATATATGCTAAATTCTTACAATAAAAAAAGCTGTCCCGGTGACAGAGACAGCCTTTATGCTGTGGGGTATACACGATCCTTATCCTTCGGTTTTCACTTTTTCCACGACGGCTGCGAATGCCCTGGGGTGATGCATTGCGAGGTCGGCCAGAACCTTACGGTTCAACAACAATCCTTTTTTATTGAGTTTTCCAATGAACTCGGAGTACGATAGCCCATGTTCCCTGGTTCCTGCGTTGATACGCTGTATCCAGAGTGCACGGTAGTCGCGTTTCTTGATTTTCCTTCCGCTGTAGGAATGCTGCAGGGCTTTTTCAAGGGTATTCTTGGCAACCGTGTAAACATTTTTTCTGCCGAGGAAGTATCCCTTGGTTTGTTTCAGAATCTTCTTCCTTCTTTGCCTGGATGCAACGGTGTTAACTGAACGTGGCATGATTATACAATTTGCGGTGGTCAGCGGCATGCCGGAGGCAAGCACTTGGGGGCTGTGCCACCTGGTTAAACAATCTATTTAATACCTAACAACAGTTTCACATTATTCTTGTCGGCCTTGTCCACCAGTGTTGCTTTGGTGAGGTTCCGTTTCCGTTTAATGGTTTTTTTTGTCAGTATATGGCTTTTGTAGGCATGTTTTCTTTTGATCTTTCCTGTTCCTGTCAGGTTAAACCTTTTCTTCGCACCGGATTTCGTCTTCACTTTTGGCATTATGCTGTTGTTTTAAGTTAAACTTCATTTTTTCGGCAGGTTTTTTGGTGTGATAAGCACCGTCATCCTTTTGCCTTCGAGCTTGGGCAGCTGTTCTGCCTTGCCTAATTCTTCCAGGTCCTGCAGCAGTCTCAGGAGGAGAATCTCGCCTTTTTCCTTGTACAGGATGGATCGTCCCTTGAAATACACGAATGCTCTCACCTTGGCGCCGTCCTGCAGGAATTTCTCGGCATGCTTCAGTTTGAACTGGTAATCGTGCTCATCGGTGTTGGGGCCGAACCTAATCTCTTTCACGACGATTTTCACCGCCTTGGCTTTCAGCTCCTTCTGTTTCTTTTTCTGCTGGTAGAGGAACTTCTGATAATCAATGATCCTGCAAACGGGCGGCTCGGCCATCGGGGATATTTCCACTAGGTCGAGCTCAAGCTCATCGGCCATCCTGAGTGCTTCATCCAGAGGATAGATGCCCGGATTATCTATGTTATCTCCCACCACGCGGACTAATCTTGCCCTGATTTCTCTGTTTACCCGGTGGCCCGTTTGTTCTCTTCCGGGATTATGTGGTGGTCTCGGGCCCTGTATGTAATTTCCTTCCCTGATATGTTATGGTTTTGAGTAAATAAATGCTGTTTGTTTGTCAATTTCTTCCCTTATAAGGGCTGTAAATTCTTCCAGTTTCATGGTACCTCTGTCGTCCCCGCCCTGCTTTCTTACTGCAACCGTACCGGCTGCCGCTTCCTTTTCGCCCACGATCAGCAGGTAGGGGATCCTCTTTAACTCATTGTCTCTTATTTTTTTACCTATCTTTTCGTTCCTCTCATCCACCAACGTGCGAATATCGTAATTATTTAGAAAATTCAAAATACTTTTTGCATAATCGTAATATTTTTCGCTGATAGGCAATATCACAACCTGTTCGGGAGCGAGCCAGAGGGGGAATTTGCCGGCTGTATGCTCCAGCAGCACAGCCACGAAACGTTCCATGGAGCCGAAGGGGGCACGGTGGATCATGACTGGCCTGTACTTCTTATCATCGGCACCGGTATATTCCAGTTCAAACCTGTCGGGCAGGTTATAGTCAACTTGTATGGTGCCGAGCTGCCATTTGCGGCCCAGTGCATCGTTCACCATGAAGTCGAGCTTGGGCCCGTAAAAGGCAGCTTCTCCCTTTACCACAAGGGTGTCCAGCCCTTTTTCTTCACAGGCTTCTAGGATGGCTTTCTCGGCTTTTTCCCAGTTCTCATCCGATCCGACATATTTTTCCTTGTTGGCCGGGTCACGCAGGGAGACCTGTGTGACAAAATCTTTGAAATCCAGTGCCTTGAAAATGAGGAATACGATATCGATCACCTTTATGAATTCTTCCTTCAGCTGGTCGGGGCGGCAGAAGATGTGTGCATCGTCCTGGGTGAATCCCCGAACGCGTGTCAGTCCGTGCAGTTCACCGCTCATCTCATACCGGTACACGGTGCCGAATTCAGCCATGCGTATCGGCAGGTCCTTATAAGAGTGGGGCTTGCTGCGATAGATCTCACAGTGATGGGGACAGTTCATGGGTTTAAGCATGAACTCCTCTCCCTCCACGGGTGTTTGCATGGGCTTGAATGAATATGTGCCATATTTTTCGTAATGGCCCGAGGTGATATATAAATCTTTCAAGCCGATATGAGGAGTAATAACCGGCAGGTATTCATACTCCCGCTGCACCTTTTTCAGGAATCCTTCGAGCCTGTCTCTCAGCTGTGCTCCTTTGGGCAGCCACAGGGGCAGTCCCTGTCCCACGCGTGCCGAGAAGGTGAACAGCTCGAGCTCCCGGCCCAACTTGCGGTGATCCCTCTCCCTGGCTTTTTCCAGCATATCGAGGTATTCGTCAAGCATCTTCTGTTTCGGGAAGGTGATACCGTATATGCGGGTAAGCTGTTTTCTTTTCTCATCGCCGCGCCAGTAAGCGCCGGCCACGTTAAGCAGCTTGATAGCCTTGATGGGGGAGGTGTTCGGCAGGTGAGGACCTTTACACAGATCGGTGAAATTGCCATGTCTGTACAGGGTGATGGTTCCGTCAGCCAGTTCGTCGATCAGCTCCTGTTTGTACTCATCGCCGCGTTTTCTGAACAGGGACAAAGCATCCCGTTTGCCGATCTCTTCGCGTACATAAGGGCTGTTGTTCCGTGCCAGCTCGGCCATCTTTTCTTCCAACCGCGGCAGGTCGTTGTCGGAGATCACCGTATTGTTGCCGGGGTCGACATCGTAATAGAAACCGTTCTCAATAGCGGGACCAATGCCGAATTTGGTGCCGGGAAAGAGGGCTTCGATGGCTTCTGCCATGAGATGGGCTGAGGAATGCCAGAAGGTGTGCTTTCCTTCAGTATCATCCCATGTGTGCAACCGGATGGTGGCATCCTGGTGTATAGGCCTGGACAGATCCCATACCTCTCCGTTGACGGAGATCGAGAGTGACTCCCGTGCCAACCCCTCGCTTATGCTGCGGGCAATCTCCAGTCCGGTCACCCCATCACGGTATTCCCTGGTGCTCTTGTCCGGAAAAGTAATGTTAATCATGACTAAACCCTTTCAAAAATGGTTTGCAAAGATAATTATTTCTGTTAAAAAACACGGGATGAAAGGCGAACTCTTCTTATATCTGCTGACGATCAAAAAAAACAATAAGATATCATACTGAATATGAGATCATTGCATTAATCCGTCGATTTTAATTGTAAAAGTGTCAAGATTGGCACTAATTTTGGATTTTTATTGCAGAAACCATTACACAGTGCCATTATGAAAACCAGGATTACAGCGCTCAGCCTAATAACCGGCCTCTTTCTGACCGGTTGTATCAACAGACCCGATGCCGGGTTCACTGTTGATGAGAAAATCATTTACCTCGGGGAAGTCATGGAATTCATCAATATATCCCATGAAGGAGTGAGCTTCCTATGGGATTTTAACGATGGGAATATTTCTACTGATGCCAATCCTGTACATCGCTATGATGCTTCAGGTAACTACACGGTTGAACTCATGGCCTTTTCCAAAGAAGATGTGGTAGACAGGGCATACATGGATATCAGTGTGCTGCCGGAATATGTACTGGATGTCCTGGTATATGAATATTATGATGAATATGCCGTTGCAGGAGCCAGTGTACGGTTGTATCCCACCTTAGAGGACTGGGACAATGAAACGAACATGGTGGCCGAGGGATTTACCGATAATAACGGAATAGTGGTCTTTACCGGCCTGGGTCCGTACAGTTATTACCTGGATATCTGGGAAGAAAACCATGATAACTACCAGTTGAGGGATGAAGATGCGGATCAGTTTATCACGACGCAGGTTCTTACCAATACAGACATTAACTATTATGATGCAGCGGTTGATTATTACTCATCGAAAAAATCAGCCGTTCCGAGGGAACGCGGCATAAAATCCACGAAAGGCCCGCGCACGGTAAAGATAATAAGAGAAAAAATGCCGGAATAACCGGCATTTTTTTTATATTTATGCTACAAGCGGATTATTATCTGAAAATTTTTAATTTTGCAGTCCCGAATATTCATGATATTGCGGGGCTGTTTATTGACAGGCTGCCCAGGTGGTGAAATTGGTAGACACGCCAGCTTGAGGGGCTGGTGCCTGCAAAGGTGTGCAAGTTCGAGTCTTGTCCTGGGCACGCATAAAGGAGCATGGGAAAGGGTATAGGGAAGGGGAGATAACATACCGCTTCTTGTTGTATCCCTTTCTGATCCTTCCAGTTGCCCAGGTGGCGGAATTGGTAGACGCGCTAGTTTCAGGGACTAGTGTTCGTAAGGATGTGCAGGTTCGAGTCCTGTCCTGGGCACAGTTAAGGAGCCGGTCAATGTACCGGCTCTTTTGTTTATATGAATTTGTGACGGGCGAAACCACGGGTGGCGGAATTGTGCCGTAAAAGCCGAGGCTTTAACGGCATCTGCGAAAATTAAGCCGTTCGGCACAGGCGACCGGGAATTTTCGTGAGTAGACGCGCTAGTTTCAGGGACTAGTGTTCGTAAGGATGTGCAGGTCCCGGAGAGCTCAGAATTGCGAGCAGATCAGCAAGTTCTCCGGGCTGGTTTGAGGTAATCCGGGATCCTCGTGGTTCCATGATCTGCTGTGCAGATCAGGGACCACGGGATTCGAGTCCTGTCCTGGGCACAGTTAAGGAGCCGGTCAATGCACCGGCTCTTTTGTTTATATGAATTTGTGAAGGGTGAAACGACGGGGTGGGGGAATTGTGCCGTAAAAGCCGAAGCTTTAACGGGCATCTGCGAAAATTCAGCCGTTCGGCACAGGCGAACGGGAATTTTTGTGAGTAGACGCGCTAGTTTCAGGGACTAGTGTTCGTAAGGATGTGCAGGTCCCGGAGAGCTCAGAATTGCGAGCAGATCAGCAAGTTCTCCGGGCTGGTTTTTGGTAATCCGGGATCCTCGTGGTTCCATGATCTGCTGTGCAGATCATGGACCACGGGATTCGAGTACTGTCCTGGGCACAGTTAAGGAGCCGGTCAATGCACCGGCTCTTTT
>JAXDBV010000113.1:0-32782 GCA_034678415.1 Bacteroidales bacterium | reverse complement strand
CATCACAGCAGCAGTTTCTTTTTATTGCCTTTTTCTTTGTGATGGTCTTCGTCCTGATGAGTGGAATATTCACACCTACCGAGAGCATGCCGCAGTGGGCACAACAGTTCAATTATGTGAATCCGGTAGCTTACCTGATGCGGATTAATCGTATGGTGATGCTGAAAGGATCTGGGTTTACTGATATAGCTCATGATATGGGTGCACTGTCGATCCTGGCTGTTGCCTTTATCACGTTCGCCATCAGGGCATACCGTAAAAGAGTCTGAGGTGTCTACTGCGGTACCTTATAGAGTCGCGACAGGTCGTACCCGAGGCTGCGGGCTTTGTCAAGTACTCGGAGGTAGGTGCCCTCGTCCATGATCGGAGTACGCGAAAGGATCCACAGGTACTTGTCTGACCGGCTGCCGATGAGTGCCCATTGATAGCCGGGATCAATATCCATGATGAAGTAGTCGGCATAAAAGAAAAGGTAGAAGGATACTTTCAGGTGCCCGCTGCCGGAACTGCCTGCCGGCTTTGCCTTCCCGGTGGCAACACTTAGCGGCCCGTCAAGCGACCCTCTGAATCCGGCATTCTCAACCCTGATCTTTCCGTCATTGCGCAGGGAATAGGTCGCAGTGACACCCACCAACCCTTTCTCGAAGGAGTGAGGGAAACGGGCGATTTCATACCAGGTGCCCAGGTAACGGCTCAGATCGAAATTCGCGACAAATACTCTCTGTGATACAGCAGGACGAAGGATTAGAAATAATGCCATCAACGTTAAAAAAGCGGTCATCCCCAATAGGCTTGTTTGATGTCTCATAATAAACTATCCAAATGAACAGCCAGCCGGTATTTTTGTTCAACAGTGCTGTCAGCTTTCGTACTGACAACAGTGAAATTTCATGGTTTCTAATCCCCGGCAGAATAATATGTTTTCAAACTATCCCGAGTATTATTTATAAAGTATACATATTCACCTTTATTTCTGTGAAGAATAATTACGTAATAAATTATTGAATTAATTACATAAATTTTATACAGGAGATATGTGTTGTTCATGCACAGCGGGGAAATACACATTCCAAAACAACCCGATAAATCAGTGAAATCATGAGGGATAGGAGCGGGAAGGCCTGCAGAAGGATGACTTAACCCGCCTGTTTCAAACAAAAACAGATTGATAACATTTTGTAAATCAATTAAATGATAACCATTACCGGAAAATACCGCGGATTTCTTATCTTAGTATAAAAATACAGTCGCAATTGATCGACAGAAAAATATATGAAAAGCTGAACGAAAGGATTAAAGAGCTGAAATGCATCTATGCCGTTGAAGAATCGCTCACGAATCAACGGTATGATATGCAGGCTTTATTCCTGAACCTCCTTGACATCATTCCTTCAGGCTGGCAACATCCCACCGCCTGTGAAGCGTTTATCCGGTTTGAGGAGAAGGAATTCTTTCACCCGGGCTTTCAAAAGACCGACTGGTTCCAGAAAGCCGATCTGGTAGTGGATAACAGCATTGTGGGCGAAGTGGCGGTGTACTATCAGCAGAAAATCGACAAGGAGAGCTCTCTTCTTTTCCTTCCCGAGGAACAGAAACTCCTCAATTCCATTGCCGACAGGCTGAGCCATTACATCTTCTTCCAGCGGCTGAAAAGCACCATTGATTACCTGCAGCAACCCATGAAAAAGCCTGCCCGTGAAGTGAAACTCCTGACAACGGATTCGGATATACACTGGAAATGGAGGTATCATATGGCTGAGCTGATCGCTGAAAAAATAGATATGGATCGTTTCGGCGTGAAAGCCGTATACCTCATCGGGAGCACCAGAACAGCGGAAGCAAGCGTTACCAGTGATATTGACATGCTTGTTCATCACTCCGGTACTGCCGACCAAGCGAAGGAGTTGCAGGTATGGATGGAAGGGTGGGGGCTGTGCCTGGCTGAGATCAATTACCTGAAAACAGGATACAGAACCTCAGGTGGACTCATCGACCTTCACCTGGTTACCGATGAAGATGTTCGAAAGAAAAGCTCGTTTGCCGTGATGATCGACCCTCAGGTCATGACGGCTCACTGCCTGAGGAAAAGATAGCTTATGAATCCTGGTGATCCCAACAATCAGAAGCTGGTTTTCTTCGTTACCGACCTCCACGGGAAAACTACACGGTATGAAGCGCTGGAGAGGGCGATCCTGAATGATAAACCCGCGATACTCCTTATGGGAGGCGATCTCCTTCCCCACGCCCACTCCGGCGATGCTTTCATCACCACCATCCTTGTTCCTATGTTTGAAAGGCTGAGGAACACTATGGGAGCAGCATACCCCGCTGTGATGCTCATCCTTGGCAATGACGATCCCAGGGCAGAGGAAGAAACGATAATGGCATGGGATCAGGCAGGGCTTTGGATATACCTGCATATGCGGGAAGTTGACCTCTATGGATACCACTTTTACGGCTATTCGTTTGTTCCGCCAACTCCATTCCGGCTCAAGGACTGGGATAAATATGATGTTTCATGCAATGATGACCCCGGGTGCATACCTCCGGTGCACGGGATAAGAACAGTGGTTCCTGACTACAATCCCGGGTGCGATACAATAAAAACAGACCTGCTCCGCTGGCTGGTACCCAAAGACCTGACTAAAGCGGTGATCCTGTTTCACACACCTCCGTACAACACCCGGTTAGACCGTGCCGCCCTGGACAACCAGATGATCGATTCTGTCCCCCTTGATCCCCACGTGGGCTCCGTTGCCATTCGCGATTTTATATTCGAAAAACAACCTTTTGTCACCTTGCATGGCCATATTCATGAATCAACAAGACTGACAGGGATTTGGAAGGAAAACATCGGGAAAACAGTTTCTGTCCAGGGAGCCGGTGAAGGTTCTTACCTTACACTGGTGAAATTTCCGCTGGAACGACCGGAGCAAGCAATTAGAATAGAAATAATAACCTGATAATAAGTGAGATACAAACAATTGAGCAGGTAAGAGGAATAAGTTCCCATCACTGTTACATGCAACGAAACCTGTAACATACGCTATTGGGAACCCTATGTTTCCGGATTTACATCCGGATTATTCCTTTGATGTTTCCGTACCCTTCCTGTCATTGTTACTTTTACGCCGGAATGCTTTCCAGACCAGGTAAACAACAAATAGGACACCCAGGATAGCAGTGAGGAGGGATAGCTCATGGAAGTATCTGTCGAGCAAATCCTTCTGCGTGTAAAGAAAATAACCGAGGGCAGCCAGGGAAATGTTCCACAGTGTCGATCCCAGGACTGTGTATAGCACAAAATTCCAAATATCCATTTTTGCCAGGCCAGCGGGAATAGAGATCAATTGTCTGACCGCCGGAACCAGCCGGCCAATGAAAGTGGAACTGCGTCCATGCTTCAGGAAGTAATCCTCGGCCTTTTTTATGGAAGAAGGGTGGATCATCATCAGGTGTGCAAGGCGGGTGTTTGAAAACCGGTAGATGAGTGTTCTCCCGATGAATAACGACAGGTAGTAGTTTAACAGAGCCCCTAGCAAAGCGCCCACCGTGGCAAACAATACTACCAGGAAAATATTAAGATCACCCTGTGCAGCCTTCCACGCGGCCGGAGGTACTACAATTTCGGACGGAAAGGGAATGAATGAACTCTCAATGGCCATCAGGATCATAACGGTGACATAGTTGATATTTCCCATGTACCACTCAATGACATTTCTGAATAACTCCTCCATCAATGGATACAGAATTTTTTAGTAATTATAGTCACCGGATGACCGCGGCAAAAATAAAATTTTTATTTCATAATTTCATCCCCTGTCTTTATTCCCGGAATTCCGGATCAAAAGAAAAGGCTATTTCCTGTTCTTTTTAAGGTATTTTGCCAGTTTTTCAATGAATGCTCCCACCTCAGATGCCTTGTCACTGCACCTGGCAACCCATTCCGGGTTTGTCCCTATGGCATAGTAATGTACCTCCACACTGTCGCTTTTCTTGTCAAGCATATAAACCACCCATGTGTCGGGCAGGCCTCCTGAATAACTGATCATACGATCATTGTAGAAACTCAGTATCACGTTTCCTTCCATACCCCTCTGACCGGCAGGATTCTCCGGGTTGAAATACAATTCGTATGCGCCACCGATCTTCAGCTCCACCTTTGCTTCACTTGCAGCCCACCCTGATAGTCCTTCAGGAGTGGCAATAGCCTGCCATACCTTCCCAACCTTGGCTGTTGTGGAAAAGTTGCAGTGAAGCACGGTCTCACCGCTCGCGGTAGTGTATACCTCCGTCTTCACTTCGGGTCCATACCCGTAGGCAACAAGACAGGTGAAAAAGAAAATAATACCATACATTGCTTTCATATCTTAACAGAATTTTGATTTCAGCATAACTGATATTTGAAATATATTATTCCGCATGCTAATTTACAGAATTATAGGAAAAAAGATGTCTTCAGAAACAGGAATAGCACCCATGAGGGTGTATCTGAACGAAAAATCATATCCTTAAAGATGGCCTCTGGGTTGTATACGGGTGCATAAACGTAACCTGGAAGGATGTGAGGTACAAACATTGATCCGCCGTTTGCGCACGGGATCCTTCCCGTGAAAGGATGAAATGCTTCCACAACCGTTCACGGGATCTGTCTCCCGTGTCAAGGTTACAAAAATCCGGCATACCGGACTGTTTTTGAAGGCTGTTGCTGTTTCAAATTCATACCATCACCGATATTTTTACGCCCGATCCGGCCATCCTTCATCGACACCTTGTTCTCCAACGGTTTTTAAATAGCTCCGGACCCGGTGTCCATATTCTGATCGATGGATGTATTTTATCGAAACTTGTCTTTATTATACCATTCATTTGGAGTAATCAGGTCAATATCTGGAGCAATCAGGTCAATATTGATATAAAATCTCTGCATTACACTTATAACACACCCGGGTATCCGGGAGAGCGGGAAAAATTCTTTCTTCCTTCACTTATCAAAGAAATATTCACAGGAATAGTATCTGTACCTCCCTGGCGGTACCGTGCTTCTTATTTCGCCAGCTTCGACCGGTCGATATAGGTGGGTGCGTTTTTTGGCGCCATACCTTTTTTCGTTTCCCGGTAATACTGGTAAGTAAGGGGTTCGCGGGTATCATCCAGCACCTCTGAATGAACCAGGTCAGCGATGAAGAGCCAGTGGGTTCCCAGATCAATGGTATTGGTGACCCTGCATTCCAGGAACGCAATGCATTCGTCCAGAACGACGGGCACTCCTGTCTCCCCGTAACGGATCTGCATCCCTTCCAGCTTATTGAAATCCTTCCCTGTTTTATAACCGAAACGGGCTATAAGGGTTGCCGGCGCGTCTTTATGCAGCACCGACACCGAAAAAGCCATCCTGTCCCGGATGATTGTGGCAGTGTGGTTGTTTTTACTGCAACAGGCTGCAAAACGGGGCGGCTCTGCCGTTACCTGGAATATTGTATTGGAAATGAAACCATTCCCGCTATCGCTGCTCCCTGAACTGACGATATAAAGGCCGTAAGTGACCTTGAACAACGCTTCATAACTAATCATGGCGCACGATTGATGATTTAATATGGAAATCTTACAGGATATGAAATTAAACAATTATTGATTCCCGTTGTTTGCTAAAAATCTCATACAGCCAGGTTGTGGAAGGTTGTTTCAGTGAGTACGTTGATCATCAGCATGAAAACTGGTTGGGGATGTTGTCTGACACAACAGGAATTCTTAAAACTGCAGGAAGGATTAATCTTTCTGCATAAGCCGGTACCTGGCGAAACGAACCGGCCGCCGGCGGTATGCTCTATACTGACCCTGTGTATGATTAGCTGTATTACAGGCAATTAACACTTTTTGTTAAGACTTATTTTATCGTTGCCTGTCATTCACGCTTCATACAGGGGGATGTATAAGCTATCCTGGAGAACCCGTCAAAGAACGCTGACAGCAAAATGATCAGCAACAGTAACAATCCTGGCATTTCATGACTCACTGTGTGGTAACCGATAGAAAAGGTTTCGTATCCTGTAAATGCCTTCCTTGCAGTTGTACTGACCGGTTCAGGCTGAATCGGTGCAAGACACACTAATCGATATCAATAAGATATTTATACAGCTCGCTTTTGGTTGATATGATAATGGTGGTGGTTGTGTCGAATGTTTTTTCGAATGTCTCCATGGATTTGATGAAACTGTAGAGGTTCCTTGATGCGGGAGACTGGTCATAGGCTGAGGCATAGATGGCAGTGGCCCGCGCATCAGCCTGACCCTTGATTTCTTCTGCCCTCCTGAAAGCTTCAGATTGTATCACCTTTAGATCTCTCTCTTTCTGGCCGTTGATCTTTGATGCTTCACCCAGCCCTTCCGACCTGAACTTTTCTGCAATGCGGAATCGTTCGCTTTTCATCCTTTCATACACCTGCGTCTGGACTTCTGTTACATAATTGATATGTTTCAGCCGCACATCCAGGATGATGATGCCCAGGTCGCGGGCTTTCTGGTTGGCCGATTCCAGTATTTTTTTCTGGATCTCCAGTCTGCCTTCCGATATATTGGAAAGTGTATCTCCAACCTCTTCTCCGATAGATCCCGACGGCATCGGTACCCTGTTGCTGCTCCTTACCACTTCCTCGAGGTTATGGTTGGCAATGAAGTCGCGGGTTTCACCATCGAGTATATCGGCAAGTCTTGACAGCGCCCCTCGTTCATCGGTCAGACGCCTGAAGAACTGCAGAGGATCAGTGATCTGCCACCGGGCATAGGTGTCGACAAAAATGAACTTTTTATCCTTTGTTGGAACCTGATTTGGATCACCGTCCCACTCGAGGTAACGCTTCTCAAAATAGTTGGTTTTTTGTATGAAGGGCACCTTTATTTTCAGTCCGGGGGTGATTTTGGCCTTTCCAATCGGTTTCCCGAACTGTGTGATGACAACCTGTTCGGTTTCCTTAACCTTGTATATGGTGTCAATAATAACGATCAGCGCGATGATGACGACAACCAGCTGAAATATGATGTTTCTGTACTGCATGAGTCCCTGATTTATTTATTATTCATCTGCATCTGAAGGAGGGGCAACACGTTGTTGCCATCCTCGTCGGTGATGATCTTATGTCCCAGCCTTGGGATCACAGTTTCCATTGTCTCGAGGTAGATCCTACGTTTTGTCACTTCCGGGGCCTTGACATATTCCCTGTACAGAGCATTGAATCTTGCTGCTTCGCCCAGCGCATGGTTCACCCGTTCCGTGGCATAGCCTTCCGCTTTCTGTATGGTCTCCTCTGCCTGACCCCTGGCTTTTGGTATGATCTTGTTGTACTCCGACCGGGCCTGGTTGATCAGTGTCTCCTTTTCCTGCTGGGCCTGGTTCACGGCATTGAACGCATCCTTGACCGGATCCGGAGGATTGATATCCTGAAGCACCACCTGTTCAATCTTAATACCTAACGAATATTCCGTACATAGTTCCTGAATTTCCTGATGCACGCTTATCGCTATTTCTCCTCTGCCCACGGTGAGCACTTCGTTCACTGTCCGGTCACCAACGATCTGCCGCATGCATGCTTCCGAGATATCACGCATTGTGCTGACAGGTTCCCTGACCTTGAAAAGGAACTTGTATGGATCTTCGATACGGTATTGTACAACCCATTCTACATCGGCCAGGTTAAGGTCACCGGTGAGCATGAGCGATTCATCACTGGTGCCTACCTTCGTAAACTGTGATTTGATGCCGGTCTCCGTGGTCCGGAAGCCAAACTCCTCCTTATGTTGCCTCTCCACGGGAACCTTGTACAACCTTTCTATAACGGGCCACTTCATGTGCAGCCCCGGTTCTTCCGACCGTATATACTTGCCAAAACGCGTAATGGCACCTATTTCCTCCGGCCGGATCTGGAAAAATGTACCCACGAGGAGAATAATCAAAAAAACTCCCAGAAGTAAATACCTTGTATATATAAGGTATTTCTTCCAGTTAGGTGGTGTTCTGAACCCGCTGGTTTGATAATATCCCATGTTGTGGAAATTAAGTATGAAGACAAATATAGGACTATTCATCAAGGATTTCCTCGATTAATTATACAGGAACCTTATTTCTGTTCAACAACATGCCAATGTCGCACCTGTGACACGACAGGGAAAGATTTGCACAGGCCCCTGTATCATAAGCTTACATAATGCTAGGTATTATTGCTGTTCCATAATTGTTTATTTATTTTGAATGATTATCATCCTCATAAAAATGAAAACTTGGATTACCCGAAAGGGTGCTACTATCATCAGGATTCTTTCCGGAAGGTGTAACTGTTACCTTATCATGAAGGGTAAGATCACCATTCTTGTGGATACCGGTGTCGCGAGGAATCGTATGAAGCTATACCGCAGGCTGAAGACCGTGCTTAACAGAGACGAGGATCTCGGCTACCTGTTGCTGACCCACACCCATTATGACCATGCTGCCAACACCAAATTCGTTAAAAAAATGTTTAATCCAATGGTGATAGTGCATGAGAATGAGATACAGAATCTCAAGGCAGGATTCTCATCCATACCGGCCGGGACTGGATTCATTACCCGTCCGCTAATGTATCTTGGGCGGCGATATTTAAAAAATATTGGGAAGTTTGAGGCGCTTACACCTGATATTATCGTATCAGGAACCTTGCTGCTTGAGCATGAACCTGGACTTAAACTGATCAGCACTCCCGGTCATTCCTCCGGGTCTCTCTGCCTGGTGCTTGACGATGAGGTTGTGCTCGCGGGGGATACATTGTTTGGTGTTTTTCCCGGCAGGACATTGCCTCCCTTCGGGGATGATATCATGACGCTGATGCAGAGCTGGAAGCTGCTGCTGGATAACGGAGGCAGGTTGTTCCTTCCCGGACATGGCATGCCAAGGACCCGAGAACAATTAAGGCGTGAATGGCTTCATATTACACACCGGAAAGTTGCGGTTTGAGAAGTGGTGATTGTACGGGCGGTATTACCAGTTATGCACGTATGCGGCGGGAGAGTCAAGCACCTGAATACGGTCGTCCTCATTATCGCCTATGGTGCTCACCTCAAGTAGTGCATCAACAACCTGGCTTGTGATATTGGCGGGGACGCTGATGGTGCTGTGTACCTGGGCGGCGGTGCCGATATCGTCCTCGTTGATCACCAGTCGTTTCACCCTGGATGTCGTCGCGCCGCTTGCACCTGCACCTTTGGCTGCCTCTACCATCTCTTCAAGCCGGTCTTCGAGACAGATGGCAGTCACCTCACAGTTGTCGTCGGGAATGAGTATTCTTGTGGTGCTGCGCTCCTGTTCAGAGGAAGCATATCGTTTGCGCCAGCCGGTGTCGTGCTTCAACTGGTCGATGGCCGCGATAATCTGCTCAATCGTGGCAGCATTCTCTTGCGGACCTATCCGCAGACGTGTATCGATAAGCCCGGCGCTCACGGGTGTACGGTAGATAAACCCGCGGCCCGGATGGTTGAGACCCACCGCATCGATCAGTATCCTGAATATACTGTCGGAATCCTGCTCAGGCATCACCAGATGGATGATATCTTTTTCGGGGGGAAGAGTAATACGTATGAGTCCCAGATGATCCCTTATGTCGGTGGCTGTCCCGCTGGTGATAAGTGGGACACAGATACCCAGCTCGAGGGCGATCTCGGCCAGGCGGTCGGCTCCGCCGGGGACGGAGAGCACGCAGGTTACATACGCCAGGTCGCGGAACAGGGGTATCTCAGGTTCATCAATAGTCCCTTTTCGGTGAACCGTTATCGGATGTTCAATGATCCGCGGCGGCTCGGTATAGCTGAATTCAATCAGGTCCTGCGCAAAAATAGTGCCCCGGCCGGGGATATATAGTTCCAGAGCCTGGATCAATGACCTGACAACCTTCCGCGAGTTGTCACGCGGCACGGTAAAACGGAACACCTCTGACGGGGTGTCCTGAAGCCGGATGGTTGAACCGGGTAAGCCAAATGGCCGCTTTTTTATCACCTTGCGGACATTCCTGCCGCTCTCGACAAACACCGATTGAATACCTAGGCTTACCAGGTGATCGGTAACTGCTTCACTGAGGCTGGTGTTTACACAACAGGTGATTTTACTCACCCGGTGAGGCGTATGCACACCCTTGATCATCTGGGTCCTCCAGACGATCCGGGAAGGCGACTTGATGTTATGCAGGTCACTGATCATTGTTCATCCTCCCCGGTAGCTGCCTTTATCGACTGTCTCTGCCTGAAGTTGACATAAAGTCCAAACAGTAACACGGTGATGATCGGAAAGACGGATGCAAGCGCAAGTACACCGAATCCCTCGGTAACCTTCAGCTCATTGCCTATACTAAGTCCCATGGCAAGGACCAGCGGCACTGTCACCGGACCCGTGGTGACACCCCCACAGTCCCATGCAATGGCAGTGAATTCCTCCTCGCTCAGAATGGTGAGAGGAATGAGCAATATGTAGGAAGGGATAATGAGCCAGATAGTAGGTATATTATACAGAATACGGGCTACACCGATAACCAGACCCAGACCAACCCCGATAGACACAACCCAGAGTATCTGATTACGTTTGATCGTGCCCACCGTCAGATCTTCAACCGTTCGCCCAAGGGCATTCAGCGCCGGTTCGGCCAGCGTGGCACCAAAACCCATGCCAAAGGCAAACAGGAACACAAGTGCAATACCGATGAGGGTGAGGTTAGGACCAAACAGGGGAGGACGAGTTATGATATGTTCATACCGGTTTAATTCCGGATTGAAATGTTCGGGATGGAATTCAATCCATCGGGGATCGTTCTTGTCGGTGAAATAGAAATAGTTCTTTACCCTCCCTTCCGTATCGATACTTTTTACCAGCAGATCGGTGTTGAAATTGTTGATCACCAACCGGTCGATAGGTTTCTCTTCACTGCGGAAAGCAATCGGTAGTTGTGCCCCCACCTGCCGTCCGAGGGGTGCCAGTCCTATCTTTATGCCTGACGTGAGAAGTGTCAGTCCTATCAGGGCAAAGCCGATGCCCAGAACTACCTCGTCGCTATACCGCAGTCTCTGCTTCAGGAATAACAGCAGTACGAGCAATAGCAGTGCCGATAACGGGACCACCGCACGTGCAGATGTAACCGATTCATCTTTAATGACAGTGCCAAGATGAATACTTGTTTTCTCTACTGTCTCCGTAAGATTCAGATCAGACATTATTTTCCGTTCCCCGTCGGAGGCCCGGTAGGATATCCAGTATGAAAGCGGCATCTCCCCCAGAAATTCACGGCGTTTATCAGGATTCTCAAACAACGAGATAAGTACCTGCTGGTATTCTTTATTGTCGCTAAAAACGGTTCGCCGTCCATATTCACTTCCGTGGGTGAACACATGACTCACCAGTTGGCTCTCATTCCTGAAGAGCCTGAGTGATTCCGTCCGTGAGGCGGGCGAGAAAAACGTGTGTTCATCCGTTGGCGCCGGCGCACCATTGTTGAGGACAAAGGCCAGCACTAATACGCTGAGGATGGGAAAAGCGGAAGCCAGCATGATAATGCCAAACCCGCCGATGGCCGACTCACTCTTCCCTGTAGCCCGGGATACGCCTATCCCCAGGGCAAGGACAAGAGGCACCGTGACAGCTCCCGTGGTAACAGCTCCTGAATCCCACGCTAACCCAATGATGGTTGCCAGATTCTTATGCAACGACATATACGCCGACAAACCCAGCAGGACTGGAATGATGATATAGATAAAAGGCTTTATGGACAAACCATAATAAAACCTGAACATACCAAAAACAACGGCAATTCCTACCCCAAATCCTATCGCATAAACCAGCCATTCTGTATGCTTCTCAATCATCATGAAAAGTAGGGGAGCATCCCAGGCAGTAACAGTCGATCCGGCCGTCCTGAGAGCGCTGATGGCAGGCTCTGCCAACGTGGCACCAAAACCAAGCAATAAACCAAACAAAGCAATAATAATAATGCCGGCATGGGCAGGAAGCTTTACCCCGACACGCTCACCCAACGGCATGAGACCAAGAATAAGACCCTCCAGGAAAAATGACAGGCCCAGTATAACCATGGCGATGCCTCCGGCAATGGAGAGAGCATTGGTCAACGGTACGTGGAGGATCAGCGTCTGGAAGGCAACAAGGTATATGATAATGAACGCAATCAGTTTCACCTGCTCAAGAATCCGCGACGAGGCATACCTGTAGAGCATTGCCGAAGCTTCCAGAAAAGGCAGGTGTTTGCGTCTATGCTTCATAATT
This sequence comes from Bacteroidales bacterium, assembly GCA_034678415.1. Taxonomy (GTDB): domain Bacteria; phylum Bacteroidota; class Bacteroidia; order Bacteroidales; family VadinHA17; genus JAXDBV01. Next base: position 20,497 of record JAXDBV010000113.1, on the reverse strand, counting down.
TCAACACCAGGCTCTTACATTCCCACCTCGATAAAATAAACATTCACGGGAATGCTCCCTGTACAAAAATATATGCTGGAAAATCAATCCCGTTCATGCTCACCGGTTTTTTCTCAGCAAATTTATTAACAGATAAATCGATTAGGAAGATCAGTTACAGGTGATCTTGTTGGTCAATCTTTATTAAAGAACACCGACCGCTCTGAACCGAGGTTTGAAAAAATCGGTACCCCATGCCGGTCGTCTCACAGGGCGGCATCCCTGTAACAATTCAGGTTGCTTAACGTCGTAATAATTATTATGTTTGCCCCAATAAAACCACGTAAACACACCTTCGTCATGCTTCGCCATTATCTTCTGACAGGAATTCGAAACCTACTGAGGCATAAGGGATATACATTGCTCAATATTTTCGGTCTGGCCATAGGTCTTGCCACCAGCCTGTTTATTCTCCTCTTCGTATACCATGAACTGAGCTACGAAAGGTTTCATAAAAAAGCGGATCGTATCTACAGGGTATGTGTAAAAGGGCGTTTCGCCGGAGGCGACCTGAACCAGGCCATTACTGCACAACCCATGGCAGCTTCCATGCGTGCCGATTACCCGGAAATAGAAAACGTGGTACGGTTACGACAATATGGCGACTGGCTGGTAAGCTATCAGGATAAAAAATTTCATGAAGAACGCTTCCTGTTTGCCGACAGTACATTCTTCAGGGTTTTTGATTTTGAACTCATACAGGGCGATCCGGAAACAGTGTTGGATGAACCCCGTTCAGTGGTGTTGACAGAAAGCCATGCAAGAAAATATTTTGGAGACGATGATCCCGTGGGTAAGATGATCAAGCTGGAAAGGGATACCGTCCTGACAAAGGTGACAGGTGTGATGAGGGATGTGCCCGGTAACTCACATATCCATTTTGATATGGTGGGATCCGTACATACCTATGCACGTCCGCAGAATGATTCCTGGCTGAGTCATAACTTTTATACCTATGTGGTCCTGAAGGAAGGGATCAGCAAGGAACAACTCGAACCCAGGCTGAACGATATGGTTAAGAAATACATGGGGCCAGCCATCCAGGATGCCATCGGTGTTACAATGGAGGAAATGGATAAACAGGGATTTTCCTTTGGATACTACCTGCAACCATTGAAAAGCATCCACCTGAAATCCCACCTTCAGTATGAGTTTGAGCCCAATGGTAACAAAACCCTGGTATATATCTTCATTGTCATTGCTGTTCTTATCCTTCTGGCAGCCTGTATCAACTTTATGAACCTTGCCACGGCACGTGCCTCAATCCGCGCAAGGGAGGTGGGACTGCGCAAGCTGGCCGGAGCACATAAAACGAGGATCGTGATGCAGCACCTCACTGAATCGGTGTTCCTGGTACTGGTAGCCTTCCTGGTGGCCGTGTTGCTGGTCAGCTGGCTGTTACCAGCATTTTCAAACCTCATACAGATCAAATCAAACCTGGACTTCCTGAAACAGCCGGTGATCATCCCTGTGATTTTCCTCTTCCTGCTGGTTATCGCGTGCCTTGCAGGCAGCTATCCCGCCTTCTTCCTTTCTTCGTTCCATCCGGCGGCAGTCCTCAAAGGAACCATCCGGTGCGGAACAAAGGGAAGGATCCTCCGCGGCCTCCTTGTCATCCTTCAGATGGGTGTGTCCATTTTTATCCTAGTGGGAGCCTTCATCACCTTCAGCCAACTCAGGTACCTCATCCGTACCAATCCCGGCTTCCATCGCGAAAACGTCCTTGTTATACGCCGTTCAGACGCGCTCAGGGATCAGCTGGAGACATTCAAACAGGAATTGCTCAAGAATCCTGATGTGGTGGCCGTCAGCCACTCACGCAGACTGCCAGGTAAAGACTACTCTAATAATGTCACCTTCGTTGAAGGCAAAGGAATGGAAAATACATTTTTCACCTGGCAGGACTGGGTTGGTTTCGATTATGACAAGGTGTTTGGCCTGGAATTGGCCGATGGCCGGTTTTTTTCCAGGGATATATCTGGTGATTCGTCGGCAGTGGTGATCAATGAGGCAGCCGTCAGATCGCTGGGCCTGGAGGATCCGGTCCCCGGCAAAGCACTCATTGGACCCACAGGCCAGGACAGCATAGTCAGAATTCCCATCATCGGTGTGATCAGGGATTTTCACTTCAAATCGCTTCATCTGTCTATTGAACCAATGGCCTACTTTATCATGGCCGGAAACTGGGAAGGATTTATCCCTGTCAGGCTCTCGGGAAATAATTTGGAAGAGACGGTGGCCTATGTGAAAAGAACCTGGGAATCATTCACATCGGACTATCCCTTCGATTACTTCTGGATGGAGGATGACTATGCACGACTGTATGACACGGAGAAAAAAACCAGCGGGGTGTTTATCGCTTTTGCGGTCATCTCACTTATCATCGCGATCCTGGGATTGATAGGGCTAATCTCCTATACCGCCGTGCAACGGACAAAAGAGGTGGGGGTGAGAAAGGCACTGGGGTCGACCGGCAGGCAGATTGTCGTGCTGTTTGCCAAAGAAACGGGGCGCTTTGTTCTCGTATCGGCCATCCTCGCTACACCTATCTGGTTCGCCGCGACAGCATGGCTTCATAATTTCGCATACCATATCCATTTCAACATTGTGATATTTTTGTTTATCCTGATTGGAGCAACCATTCTTACCCTGATACTGGCCTGGCTCTCGGTGGGAGCCATCGCTGTCAACGCCAGCCGCAACAACCCGGCGGATTCTCTGAGGTATGAATGATACAAGTACCTGTCTGTTGTCCACGAAACGTCTATTACAGGTTCCTAGGATTTACATTCTATGAAGACAACCTGATAATTTCAGTACGCAACTGTGTGATTGTATTCAATCCTCTACCACATCTTCTGTATCGGATGTGCTTCAGGATTGAAGATAGTTTTTTTAAATTCAAATCCCGGAATCTCTGTAAAAAGGAGGTAAGCGTATTTCAGTGTTTCAGCCAGGGAAAAGCTTTCCATATCATCCATCTGCTCCATCGTCAGCACATCACGGATTGCTGCAAAAGCAACATCCGTCTTGCAGTACCTGAGGAAACTTTCAAACATTGTCTTTCCCATCTGAAGGTATTTCTCCTCGCCTGTTTAGTGATAGAGATAGGTAACCGATTCAATGTTTTCAGGCCTGAGATGATAGGCAGGTGATAGAATTTCATTTGTTTTATTGTTCATAACCTCAGGCTCTATACCTTACATGATCCACATCCTGTAACAGCTCTCCTGTAGTGCTTTTGCATCGTCAAAATCGCCTGCCAGTAAATGGACTGCCGGGGTTGAATACAGCAAGGGCACCGAAGACAGTACATTTTTCTGCTTCGTTAGCCATATCAGCATGCCTATACCATAAACTGTCGACGGTTGTATCGGCCAGGGGCTGGTGGACAGGTGTGATGCAGGACTCCCACATATTCCGGAAATCTTCATCGTCAAACAACAGGGCAGCTTTGATGAGGTGCTCGTAATAAGAATCAATCATTCCCGATATGTGACTCTCCGTTTGTATCCATTCCCCTGTCTCAACATTAATTACTGTGCCGACCAGGCCTATGTCAGACTTTCTGCAATACAGTTCATTAATAGCCTTTTTTACTTTTTCATAATAGACGTTATTACCCGTCAGCTTACTCAGTGTGCCGAACTCAAGGATCAGATTACCAATTTCGGCCGAGTTATTCAACGAATCCCGAATGGCTCCTGTCTGCAGGTTGACATACCGGTGTGGCATGCCTGTTGCACTGTTGAATGCCGGTGGGAGGCGTTTTCCAAGGTCGTTGGCCAGTGCCAGTAACCGCTCATCACCGTCTGACTGGTATGCACTTATAAGCCCTCCGTGGATACGGATGACCACTTCGAACACCTGCACAGAGAGATCATGATCAAACGTAAGGTTATTCAGCAACAGGTTACTGGTTTCTTCTGTCTCATCCTTCAGCCCCATCAAAATCATGGTGTCAAAGGCATCAAGGGGTGTCATATATAGACTGTGTGAATACCAGTCTTTTCCTCTTTTACTAATTGGCAGCAGCGCATCATGACCCCAGGCATACTTCTTATACCTGTTCCAGGCATGCAGGAAGGCTTCCTGGACCTGAGTCGACATATGCATTTTATTTACACCGGACTCCCGCGACTCGTTACCCTTGCAGGGTATAAAGGTTAGTACAACCAATATAGCAACCGTTTTTTTCACAGGTGATCGCTTAAGATAAGGTTTATATTGTATTATGTTTATATTTCATTGTCCTTGCACATCTGTAACTATGGCCGTCTGTTATTCTTTCACCCAAACGGTTGTTCCCTGCCGAAATCAGGCATGAAACATGCCGGGCTGCCGGGTTCCTGGATCCAACCCTTCCTGAACCCCAGTTTATGAAAGGCATCCGTAACCCTGCCGTATTCATCATCAGTGATCGTACGGTTCAGTCCGTGAATGGACGTTGCCCGGCCCACAGGGTGATATTGGGCCATGAGGGAGATGCTTACACCGGTGGATATCTCCTCTGCAATGTACTTCAACACCCCAATGCTCTCCTCCGCCTGACAGGGCAGTACCAGGTGACGAATCACCAGGCCCGATTCCGCCTGTCCGTCATCACCCGTGATCAGGCTCGATCCTTTCTGCCGGTACATCTCCCTGATGGATGCTTTGGCATAGACAGGATAATCGGGCATGCCCGAATACATCGCCGACAGGTTTGGCGAGATATATTTTAGATCGGGGAGGTACACATCCACCAGTCCCTCAAGGCTCCTGATCGTCTCAGGTTTCTCGTACGCATTCGTATTCCATACAATAACAGGTTTTCTGCCCCGCGAATGTAATCCTCTGATAATAGCAACTGCCTGTGGCACAACATGCGAAGGCGAGACCAGTCCTACTGCCCGTACTCCCTGATCGAGTGCCTCCTCCACCCGGTCAAGGACGGCCTGCAGGCTCACGGGAGCCACCTTTACCGATGATCTTGCCCGGCTGATCTGATGGTTCTGGCAATAGATACAGTGAAGATTACACCCGGTGAAAAAGATATTGCAGATTCCCTTTTCACCCATGATCGCAGGTTCTTCACCACGATGGATACATACGGATGCGATATGGAAGCCCGCATCCGTGCCGCATACCCCTGAGGAAGAGTGAAACCGGTCCACCCTGCATTCCCTTGGACATAAGGTGCAGGAAGACAATATCACGCGTTGTTTACTGGTATAGCAAGTATCATTCCGAGGTAAAACACTTTCTCCTGTAATCATTATGATAATGTTATGCTATTATTACTGGATCTATATATACTTAACGTTCCATGAAAAAATGTGGGGTGCGAGGTACATGTAATTTTATCCCTAACCATTAATCTTGTTTCTTATTAATGTATACAAAACGGCTCCGCCTGTATGTTGCACGCTGTACATGCAGCGCCGGATTGTCGTGTCCGGCTCGGCCGGTGACGAAGGGTGATCTTTCTTGTAAGCCGCACCTTCCCTCACCTCTCCAGGTAATCCTGCGTTAGAACCTGGAGGAAGGCTTTCCCGAGAGATTCAGCCTTCAATGAATCCTGGCCTGCCGCCATAACCAGTCCGGATTTGTTAAAGTTATAGACAGCATAACTGCCGGGTATTATCATCCCGAAACCCTCGTTATAGGCATAAAATGCAGACGATGAAGCATCGGGCGCCAGCAGGTTCTTCCCGAACCGGAATTCTCCGTTCATCCCGCACTGGCGGAGAAGGGTGGGAGGAAAATCCGTCTGGCTGCCGGTTTTATCTATCACCCTCCCTTTTTCTTTCAGGACTCCGCCCATCCATAGCATGAATATGTGAAAATTCAACGGATCATACGCCATGGTCCCCGGCAGGCGCCAGCAATGATCGGGTAGAAGGATCACCAGTGTGTTATCCCACCAGTGGCGCGTCCTGGCCTTCTCCATGAAACGGCCGAGGGCCCAGTCGGCATAATAGGCCGAGTTCCTGAACAAGGTGATCCGGTCATTTCCTTCAAAGACAGGCTCTATCGGTATCTCAAACGGCTCATGACTGCTCAGGCTCAGAGCCACCGTGAAGAAGGGCTGGCGGGCAGTGTCAAGGCTGTTGATCAAACGGTCATAAAGAACATGATCGTGCACACCCCATTTGCTGTTGTACGACGACTTGTCAAAATCATCCTTCGTGATTATCCGGCGGAACCCTGCATTATGAATAAAAGATTTCATATTGGCAAACTCAAGATCCCCTCCGTACCAAAATGAGGTGCAATATCCCCTGCTGGCAAAGATGGATGCCAGGGACGGCAGCGACTGTGTTTTCCTTGGATTCTTCATGATGGAGGTGGTGGGCTGCGACGGGTAGCCGCAGAGAATACCGGGAATACACTTGTCGGTTCGCACCCCGGTAGCATAAAAACGGGAGAACAGTACTCCCTCGTATACATACCGGTTAAGACTGGGTGTGACGGTAGTGTCTCCGCCCAGCGGCCCCAACAGATAAGCACTGAAGCTCTCGAGAATGATGATTAATATGTTAGGATCCTCCCTGTGCAACAAGCTGTCGGAAACGTCATCGGCTGCTGTCATACCGGCCACGATGGTTTCCGCTTCATCATGATTCATGAAAACATATGGGTTTTCCCCTGGCTGATGATTTGCCAGTGAACTGCCCATGTTCCATATCTCGTTTATGGCTACATGGTTTGGAAAGGCGTCTTTATGAAAATATGCCGATCCGAGATTGACCGGTGCTATGCCAGTGCCGCCCCTGACAGGCAGAATCAGGCCGGCAAACAGAATAAGGATAACCGCGAATGAAGACAATCCTGCCGGTTTCATCCCTTGGAAGTGCCGACGGATGACTCTGTTATAGAACAAGATGACGGGAACGGAGAGGCACAGGATGGCAAGAAGGAACAGGAGAATCTGCCACGTGTGGACCGACGCCAGCATCGCACCGGGTGTTTTCATGTAGAACAGGGGAGTGATGTCGATCCTGTAACCCCAGTAACTGTATACGACGATATCCACGATGGTTATTATGGAGAATAAAATGATTAACATAATGGTATACGTATCCATAATACGAACCACCCATCTGCCGGTGAACCAGACTGCCGCTAGCGATAACAACATGGGAATGATCATCACGAAACCCGTGGCCGATAGATCAAGCTTCAGCCCGTGCCAGAACGTTGCCAGTATGGTGCCTGCCGGGTACCTGATAGTGTCTCCCCACTGTCCAAAAATGAAGAGGCCCCTGGCTATGATGAAGAAGGCATACCAGAACAGGAAATACATTCCGAGTGCAACCAACCGTTTCTTCATGATGTTTATGACTGTGGCTGCAAAAATAGTAAGATTGAAGCATCATGACAAGAAAGGAAGGAAGGAAAGATTCTTCAGGATTCCGGCATGCTATTGAAAGACATGGCCGGGTTACCTGGTGATATTGAATCGTATTATGCTTCGCCAGACAGTTTTTCCAGCAACCGTCTTGTTTTGATCCCGTCCCACTTCGCGGCTCCCTTCTTTTCGAGGACAACCCGGCCCTCCCTGGATATGATGAAGGTGGCAGGGATGGCTCCGGTGCTGAAGATCCCGGGTGCAGCATATCTCTGGATATACACAGGGAGATCAAGATCCCGTTTTTCAAGGAATGCCTTCACTACGGCGATCTCCTCATGAGTGACAAGAATGAACGCGATCCTGTCGCCGTAATCGCGGTAGAGCGTCTCAATCGACGGCATTTCAGCAATACACGGCGGACACCAGGTGGCCCAGAAATTCAGGAAGATCACTTTATCCCTGTGGTCGTTCAGGCTCACCATTTTTCCATCCGGGCTCATCACCTGCCATGAATAATCTTCGGGTTGCAGGATGGTTGCAGTACCGGGCTGTTTCTCCCGCGCCTGCACCGTGGTAAGCCTGATCAACGGCGGAAGAATCATGCGCCGGGTGGGAGGGATGATAAGCAACAGAATAAACGTGTAAAAAAGGATATCAAAAACAAGGGCAAATCTTGAACGCCGGCGGTAGTGATCGCGTATCAGATCGAATACTTTTTTCATTGGTTCGTTTCATTGTGTTCTCCAGCGGAAAGAACGGTTGTCGATAGCACGCTGGATGGCAAGGATGCCATTCAGGTGGTCATACTCATGTTGTATAAGCTCGGAGAGTTCACCTTCCAGCAGGAGATCATGCGGTCTCCATTGCAGATCCAGGTAATGAAGGGTACAACGGTGGTGACGGCTCACCCGTACCAGCAGGTCGGGGAAATACATACAGTCATCCCATAGTTCCATCATTTCTTTGCTCATGCCGGTAAGCACAGGGTTGATAAACACCCGTGGCTCGTCAATGTTCAGGCATATGATGCGTTTCATGAGGCCCGTTTGCGGGGCTGCAATCGCCCGGCCGGCACCGTAGGTATCACGGAACAAACGGATAAGCGCATGCATCCGGCCAATGAACGGCAGCAGTGATGACAACTCCTCCTGATCCACCGGCTCCGATACCTCGTATAACCTCGGATCACCCAGCTTCAGAATCATATCAAGGGAAAGCGTGACTGTTTTATTCATTTGCACCCGGTGGTTATGTGAGTAAAGGTAATGTGTATTAAATGAACAGGAAACAAAATAGTTTGTTCATCCAGCGGATTATTATGATATGCTGCATATTAATTACATAATTAATTATGTAATTAATTACTGAATTTCCTCTCATATAATTCAGTAATTCTAATCTTTCTGACCCCGCGAAGTTGCCGGTACTCTTCAATGTTCATCGACTGAATGATGAACGGGGTGGAAGAAACCGATGAAAATGCTCCCAAAAAAATCTCCGCGACTGTCCTGTTCACTGCTGTCTGAGGTATATCGCATACGGTTTCCTGCCTTTACCTGATCCTGACCAATGCCGCTCCGGGGGGAGCGATGCCTGCATTGTGATGATCCGGTCATATGCCGGATATTGTTCTTTTTCCAGGAGCCGCGTGCTGCATTATTAACATTCATCCCGATTCTTCATAAGGCTGTGAAAAATTCATCTGTATGACGGAGTAAACGGTTGAAGGGCCAGGTATCCGGTCCATTACATCCGGCATTCTCTGCTGTTCTTAGTAGTACCTGGACATATGATCGATCTCTTCCCCGGTGGTGGTGATGTATCCTTTCATCAGGTCGGCAGTGAGGCAGGAGTGGACGGGGATAATACCCACCAGCTTGCCCGGCTCCAGCTGTTTGATCGTTTCCGCATCGACAGTGATCTTGCCGTGTTCCTGGGACAGGGACGACAGGTATGCCTGGCGATTGATGGACGACCACCCGTTTTCCTTCCATTGCACAACGCTGCCATAGTTCCTTTCTCCTTTTTTCCCGGGCATGAATTCCTTGGAAAGGTGTACCGCCCCTCCGTAAATGATTGCCTCGTTTCTTTCCGGGTAACGTGCCACCACGGGGCATACGGCACATACTGCCACCTGCTCTTCCGTGCACGAACCGATCTCCACCTGCATCAGGTCGAAAAACACGAAATTTCCGGGCCGTATCTCATCGATACCGCTGAAATTATCCGACAGGCAGCAGGCAGGCGTGTCGCCGATGGATATAATAAATTCTGGGGCAAGGTCTGACAGTTCCTTCCTCAGGTTGATGAGCTGTCTGAGCGCCTGGTCATGGATTGTCAGCACCTCCTCCCGTTTGCCGGCAGAATAGGTGTTTCCTGTATGGCTAAGCAGTCCGGAGAATTCCAGGTGTGGTGTATTCCTTATTTTTCTGATGACATCGCGGATGATATCCGTGAAGGAAGCATTGATACCGCTGCGCCCGTATCCCGTATCGATCTCAACAAAAATGCCTGTTTTCTGCGCCAGTTGTCTCCCGATGGTTTCAATCTTCTCACCCGACGATACCAGCAGGTTGACCGTTGCCATCTGTGACAGTTCATTGATCATTCCCAGTTCATGCAGATTCACCGGGAAAGCGATGGTGATATCCTTCCATCCATCGAGGGCGAAATAACGGGCCATGGTAACGGAGGATACGGTAATGCGGGTTACTCCCGCGTCCCTGAACCAGCGTCCGATGATCCTTGACTGGTGCGTTTTGAAATGCGGTCGAAATAGCAGGTGGTGCTTCTCCGCCTTCAAACTCATCCGGCGAATGTTCGCAAGGCATCGTTCTTTATCAAGAACAAGTGTTGGTTTAGTGATAACAGGCATGGGTTATACGGGGATTATTTTTTTTAGACAAAGAAGACCGTCTTTCCACGGTTCGGCTCTCAGCACGAAACCGAAACGGTCAAGATCGGTACAAAGGTAAAAATCTTCCGTGGGGGCATGGGGGCGGTTCTGCGGGTCGAAAAACCGTTTGCCACTGCCGTTTTTCATCTGCTCAACCATGGCAGGATAGTTGTTTTCCTTTCCCCCGATGAGGTTCGACAGGTATTCTGCCAGGAGGGAATCTTCATCCGTGGGTTCATAGCTCCTGTATCCCATGCAGACCATTGAAACCACCTCCGGCTTACGCTGAAGGATATAATGGTAAATGGCATTTACATTGACAAAGCTCCCGGTGATGATCTCTGCTGCCAGCGAGGCACTGGTCAGCCCCTGTGTCCCTGAGCTGGTGGTATGTATAACGGTTTTCCCTTGGAGGTCGGCATTCATAATGGCATACGGAGAATTTCCATAATCAAATCCTTCAGGTTTCTTTTCCTTTCTTTCACCCATGAGCACTGAATTGCTAATATTTTTCCTCAGTCGCAGGGCAATGTCAATATCCCCCACGGGGATGATCGTTGCGGCACCTTTGTTCATCACATAGCAGGCCAGCGAGAACGCCCTGAACACATCAATGACCACTGTCAGCCCGCGAGCTTCCCGTGCTCCTTCAACAAAATGCAATATGTTGATTACCATAGTAAAAATCCTTTACCTTCGTAAAAAAAGAGGACATTCCTGTTTTACAGAATATCCTATCTTTGATCTGATTATCGCTGTCCAAAAATAGGAATATGAAATCATTTATCCGCCTTTTTCTTTCTCTCCTTCTTGTTTTCCTGTTCCATTCCTGTTCCGACAAAGCCTCCGTAAAAAGATCGCTGGATTCGATAACGGAAAGTGATCTAAGTGAATATGTAAAAACGCTGGGCTCGGATGAGTTTATAGGGAGAAAACCATTCACAGGAGGGGAGAGGAAAACCATTGAATACCTGGTGTCTGCCTTCCGTAAGCTAGGCCTGGAGCCTGCGTTCGGCGACAGTTACCTGCAGGCGGTACCCATGGTTGAGATCACTGTCAGTCCCGCACCGGCTATGCCGCTGGAAGGAAACAGGAAGAGGATGGAACTGTATTACAGGGACGATTATGTCATCTTTTCGAGAAGAATAACAGAAAAGATTTTTATTGACAAAGCCGAAATGGTTTTCGCAGGCTACGGCATCGTTGCACCTGAATACAACTGGAACGACTATGAAGGACTGGATGTAAAAGGCAAAATAGTGGTGGTAATGGTGAATGATCCGGGGTATGGTTCATCGGATACTTCATTCTTTCATGGTCATGCGATGACCTACTATGGCCGTTGGACATACAAGTATGAGGAAGCTGCCAGGCAGGGTGCGCTGGGAATCATGATCATACATGATGACGGGCCGGCAGGGTATGGCTGGACTGTGGTGCGTAACGGAGCGGTGACACCGAAGCTCTACCTCGCACCGGATGATCATTATGCCGGCCGTTGTGCCCTTGAGGGATGGTTCACTCAGGAAGCTTCACGGCGGATGATCCGTGCGGTCGGGCAACAGCCCGACAGCGTGTTTGCACTGGCTCGTACACGGCGTTTTAAACCTTTCTGCCTCGGCATGCAGATGACCGTTTCAATGACCTCCTCCTTCCGGTATAATAGTTCCATGAATGTGATGGGTATGATCAGGGGCCGGTCGCGCCCTGACGAATGTATCGTCTATTCGGCTCACTGGGATCACCTGGGGGTGGGTGAGCCAACAGAAGGGGACTCGATCTTTAACGGAGCGGTGGACAATGGTATCAGTATGGCATGGATGATGGAGATAGCCCGGGCGTTCACCCTGCTGAGAAAAAAACCACAAAGGACAGTTTTATTCCTGGCACCCACAGCCGAGGAACAGGGACTCATTGGCGCCGAATATTATGTGCAAAATCCCCTGATACCCATGAACAAAACCGTGGCCAACATCAACAATGATCTCATGCTGCCCATGGGACCCATGAGGGATGTGATGGTCACCGGATACGGACAATCGGAGATGGAAGATTACCTGGCACGGTATGCCGCTCAGCAGGGGAGGTACGTGCTTCCCGATCCTAATCCACATACGGGCATGTACTACCGGGCCGACCATTTCCCTTTTGCACGGGCCGGCGTGCCTGCATTGTTCGCCAGGGGTAACTGCGACCACAGGGACAAAGGGAAGGAATATGCCGCTGCGTATGAAAAGGAATATTTAACAAACAGATACCACCACGTTACCGATGAATATGACCCTCTTACATGGGATATGAAGGGCATAGCCGAAGATGCGCAACTTCTGTTCCTGGTGGGACTCGACCTGGCTGACTCTGATCATTTCCCGCAATGGAAGGAAGGATCGGAATTCAGGAAGATGCGTATGAATTCACTTCCGATATCGGATAAATGAGTATATATTTCGGATAAATTCTTTAATAATGAGCAAGACAGAGGAGTTATTATCGCGAGGACTGAGATACATCACCCATGATATCTGGGTGATGCCGCTGAAAGAGCTTCCGAAAAAGAAGTCTTTCCTCATCCGGCAGCTGAGGATCCTTGTGATTGCCTTCAGAGGTTTCCGTGAGGGAAATGTTCAGCTGAAAGCATCCGCCCTGACTTTCTATACCATACTGTCCATTGTACCCCTCATTGCCATGGTGTTCGCCATCTCAACGGGCTTCGGAATACAGGATGTGCTTCGTGAGAAGGTGTTCCAGTTTTTCCAGCAGTATCAACAGGTGGAGGGACATAATGAACTGATCTCATGGGTGCTCGATTCAGCACAAAACTTTATTGAAAGCGCCAAAGGCGGAGCCATCGCCGGTGTTGGCCTGGTGCTCCTCATCTGGGCTGTGATGCAGCTCCTTAGCCATATCGAATCGGCCTTCAATGATATCTGGCAGATCAAAAAAGGCAGGACATTCATGAGGAAAATGAGCGACTACCTTTCGATCATCCTTGTTGCACCTGTATTTCTCTTCCTATCCAGCAGTTTTACCTACTTCGTCTCAAGCCAGTTTGACAAGATCGTTGAGATCATACCATTTCTTCAAAACCTCCGTTTCCTCCTCCTGCTGATACCATATGTGCTTATCTGGTTGCTGATGACGTTGATCTATATGGTCATGCCCAACACAAAGGTGAACTTCAGATCGGCACTCATTGCGGCGATTATTGCCGGCACAATGTTCCAGGTCTCGCAGTGGATCTATATACAGTTCCAGGTGGGAATCACAAGGTATGGAGCCCTGTATGGCAGTTTCGCCGCCATACCGCTCTTTGTCATATGGATCCAGACAGCATGGCTCATCCTCCTGACCGGCGCAGAGATATCATTCGCCAACCAGAATGTCAGCAGGTATCAGTATGAGACAGAATCCCTGCATGTAAGTGCAAAGAACAAACGGACCCTGACATTACTGATTGCCCAGCTGGTAATAAAACAGTTTGAGGCAGGTGAACAACCTCTTACTGCATCGCTGATAGCGGAACAGCTGAAGGTGCCGATCCGCCTTGTCAGGGAGATCATTTATGAGCTGACCGAAGCCGGGATCTTTTCCGAAATCACCACCAGTGATCCCAGGGAGAGGGCATACCAGCCTGCACTGGATATCAACAAGATAACCGTAACCTATGTGATTGATGCCGTAGAGAAAAGGGGATCCACGGAACTGGTGGTCAGCAAGAACTTTGCTTTTCTTAAAATCTCAGAAATCCTCGGGAATTTCCACAAGTCAACGGAAAATTCCAAGTACAATCTTCTTATTAAAGATCTGTAGAATAAGGCTTTACCCCACCAGATCCCTCTTGTATATCCTGCCGTGCGAACCGCAGGCGCTACTTCTTCACGTCATAGAAGCAACGGACCGGTGAATGGAGCTTGTTCTCCTTCACCAGGACTTTGATGGCCTTATCCACTTCTTTTTTGTCTATCCCTGATGCGGAGGCGATGTCCCCGGCTTTCATCGGTTTGCCGGCACCTCTGATGGTCTGCAAAACTTTCTCCTTATAATCCATGTCTAATGGTTTTGAATACTTTGTAAATATAGGATACTTTCAGATTCTGTCAAGTGCATTACCTGTTGAATAGTATTCCTTCTGTCTCAACGGGATACCGGGGTACGTCTTTCTTTACCCGTGGTTTACTCATATCCCAGGGCGGCATATCCCACCCAGTGGTGGAGGCTGGCACCGGCGGTAAGTCCCATTCCCAGGTCAGAAACAGGGATCGCCGGCATGGCGATGCTGGTGGAATACCCGACAAGCCGGCCCGAAAGGCGGACATCAAATTTCCTTTCAAGATGATAAGCGACAAGCAGTCCAAGAGGTATTGAATACCTTCCGCACCATGACCATTTATATTGCCTGAAATCACTTTCCTCCACCGTGTATTTCGTAAACCTTTCAATTTTTTCCGGCGTGATCTCACCGGAGAGCGTGCTGTCGATGATTTCTCTTTCGTACAGCCATGCTTTCCGGTAGCCTGCACTATCGGTGCCGAAACGTGCGTAGTTCTTTCCTCCCCAGTCCATATCACCATAATGAACCGCATCGGAGGAGATGACCAGGGCCACATCACGGCCCCATACCTGATTCTTTGTTTTCATCGCCTTGTAGATGGATTCGGCCAGCCGTTGCCCTATTTCATTCATCCTCGGGAAATCCATTGCCGTGACAAGGACGGGGAGTATCTCCGCATCGGGGTTATAACGCTGGATGTAGGGTACGACAGCTTCCAGCGAGTGTTCGATATTCATCATACTGTCGTTGATGGTGCATATGTCGGGGGATATATCCCTGAGGATTACATCCCGCATCCCGGATATTTTTATAGGTCCTGAGGGGGCCTGCCATGCCATGTGGCTGCCCAGCACGATGATGTTCTCAAGGTTCAGTTGCCTCGCTTTGTGCGCCACCCCGAACATGATGACGGTCTTTGCACGAAGCGACGGGAACAGGGCAGGATAGAGAAATCCTGCATAGGCATGGTCATCGTGGGGTGTGATGACCACTTTCCAACAGGTCTCCGGATGAATGTCTCCATCAACCAGAGCCTGGGCCAGCCGGTTGCCCTGATAGCGTTCAATCCTTGTGATCAGGCTGTCAAGCTGCCAGTTGTAACGGGCAAATCCGACCGTATCAACCGGCCGGCGGACAGGAGTGACACTGTTTTGCCTTGCTGTTGGCTGGCATCCCACCCCAAGAACAGTTATTGCAATAAGAATAGAGAACAAACGTGCCATATACGAAAGGTTTTTTGACAAGATGAATATAAGTATTTTTATCTTTGGCCGGGAAAACTTATAATATTGTTGATAATTGAGGGTGTCGCTTTTTACATGCATACGATAGAACCATATTTCTCCTGGCGTGACTATTATATCTCCTCTGATGATCCACTGTCGCCGTTTTACGGTGTGGTAAACTCAGAGGTTGAGTTCGTACATGCCATCTATGATCACCTGATACACCCGCAGTGGGATTTCTTCGGCTCACATACACTATACCTGAAAATACTATATGTGGACTACAATCACAGTGTTGCGGTGATCGAGCTCTTCGGTGAATGGAACGATTGCCTGTACAATGATATCATGTACCTCAAGCGGAATGTTATTGAACATTTAATAGAGAACGGTATTAATAAATTCATACTCATCGGGGAGAATATTCTCAATTTCCATCGTTCCGACGACTCCTATTACGAAGAATGGTTTGACGAGATTGAGGATGGATATATCGTGGCTGTCAATTTCCGGGATCATGTGCTTGCAGAATTCAGCGCTGCTGGGTTGGATTCGTACATTGCATATGGCGGCGAGCTGGATATGGTCAACTGGCGTAACCTGAAGCCGCTGGCCATGTGTAACCGGATTGATCAACTGGTACGAAAGAGGCTGCCGGCCTG
Source organism: Bacteroidales bacterium (assembly GCA_034678415.1). GTDB lineage: Bacteria > Bacteroidota > Bacteroidia > Bacteroidales > VadinHA17 > JAXDBV01. Next base: position 4,287 of record JAXDBV010000113.1, on the reverse strand, counting down.
AGCCGTTAGCATAATTATTGTATCTTTCCTGAAATTCCACCGGATGATTGAGGTTAAAACACTGTCGAAGGACTATTACAGGCAGCATGTGGTAATACCCGCGTTGAAGGATGTTACCTGCAGCATTGCTGAGGGTGAATACTTCACTATTGTCGGGCGGTCGGGATCGGGCAAGTCGACGCTTCTCAATCTTATCGGTGGGCTGGATCGTCCTACCTCAGGTCATATCCTGTTCAGTGGCCGTGACCTGATGGATATGAACCGGATGGAACTGGCCATGCACCGAAGGTTTTCCGTGGGAATGATATTCCAGTCATTCAACCTGGTGCATTCAAGGACGGCCCTGGAGAATGTTGTCCTTGCCCTTGCTTTTGGAGGGGTGCCGCGAAGAAAGAGGAAAGCAAGAGCGACAGAACTGCTGGAGATGGTTGGCCTGGGGGAACGTGTCCACCACAAACCTGATGAGCTGTCGGGCGGAGAAGCCCAGAGAGTGGCTATCGCACGCGCCATGGCCAATAATCCGCGCGTACTTCTGGCTGACGAACCTACCGGCAACCTCGACAGCCTCACCTCCGCTGAAATCGTAGGCCTCCTCCTGTCGCTCAACAAGAACAGAGGAGTCACCATCATCATGGTGACCCACGACGAGGATACGGCCAAAAGGGTGTCTGACAGGATAATAAGACTGAAAGACGGGAAAGTGGAAAACTAGTACAAAGTCTCAGAATACAGTACGCAGTTATTTTATTTGCATAAATATACTTCACACTCCATGGGTCTTCAAAAATGAGCAAATATCGTATATATGTCGATGAGGTTGGAAATCCTGATTTAACAAGCTCTGTTAATCCCGATCATCGTTTCTTGTCCTTGACAGGTGTGATATTTGAATTAAACTATGTTAACTCGGTATTGTATCCACAACCAGAAAAGCTGAAGTCAGATTATGTTGGTTCCCGCCCTGATGAGCCAATAATTCTGCAATGAAAGGAATTTTTAAATGAACCAGACACAAAACCTTAATAAAAGCAGTATCCAGAACACAGCGAAACTTCACGGAAATATGTATTTGCTTTGGTTTAGAACGAAATGCGTATTAAAAATATCTGAAACGATTTGAAAAGGGGGAATCCATAATTAATACTTTTATTTAGTCGAAACAACCAATACAGGAACTACCATGCGCTTTACCGATATGCTTCTTCTGGGTTTCGAGAACCTTGCGCGCACTAAGCTCCGCACCGTACTTACCATCCTCGGGGTAATTGTGGGTATCGGCGCCCTGTCATCTATGATATCCTTTGGCACAGGAATCCAGAAGAATGTAACCGATGCGTTTTACGAGAATGACCTGTTCACCAGTATGTCGGTTACACCCAAACAATTTGATATCAATGAACTGATGGAGGGTAATTTGCCTTCCGGCCTGGATCTGAACCGGGGGAAAGAAATACCGATTACCGATTCCGTCATACATAATATCAATGCCATCGATGGAGTCCGGGTAGCTGTACCTGAGGTAAGCTTTCCTGTTAAACTGAGGTTTCGCGGGAATGAAACCAACGGAACCGTCCAGGTTCTACCGGCCCAAATGGGAACTGTTAAACCCTATTCGGATATCATCGCCGGTAATTTCTTTGAAAATGATTCATCCCGGCAGGTGGTGATTAAGGAAGAAGAACTTTCGAGGCTGCGGATTGTCGTGGATATAAACGGGAAAAGGAATCTCGAACCCCGCGGCGACTCTGCTGCTGCCGTTGCCTTCCTGCCTGCCGATTCAATTATCGGAAAAACCATTGATGTGATCTCCATGCGATTTGATCCTTCAAAGATCAACATGTTTAATCCCCTGGCAACGATGAGCAGCGATCCCGTGTCGGAGCATGTATCGGTATTTACCATTTGTGGCATCCTCAAACGATCGAGCGATTTTTCCTTTGATCGCTTCCGGGGTGGCATCATTATGGCTCCGGTCACTGCGCAAAACATACCTAAGCTCAGCTTTTCCAGTGTCTGGGACCTGTTGTCATCAAACAAGACGGCAGGATCATACAGCTCACTGTATGTCAGGGTGAATAAGATGGAAGACCTTGATACGGTACGCAAGAAGATCGAAGGGATGGGCCTGAACGTATTTACCCTGGCCGATCAGCTGCAGGAGTTTAAACAGCAGTTCCTTATTGTGAACTCTTTGCTGGGAGCCATAGGCTTCGTGGCCTTGTTTGTCGCAGCACTCGGTATTATTAATACGATGCTGATGTCAATCCTCGAACGGACACGCGAGATCGGAATCATGAAAGCCATCGGTGGCAGTGAACGAGAGATACGTTGGATCTTTTTCACCGAAGCCGGCACCATTGGTTTCATTGGAGGTATCCTGGGGCTTGTGCTGGGATGGCTCGTCACACGGGTTGCCAATCTGATCATCAATTCCCAGATACCCGAGATGAGCCAGCAGCCGGTGGATATGTTCTATTTCCCGCTGTGGCTCCTGGCCGGATCTCTAGCTTTCTCTGTCGTGGTGAGCCTTGTGGCTGGACTATACCCCGCCGCCAGAGCCGCTCATGTCGACCCGGTCAGGGCACTCAGACACGACTGACCGGACTAATTTTCCTACTATTCATCCATTACAGTAACCATATGTCACTCCCTCGTAAACTTCATCATTACCCCATTATGAGAAATACTGCTGCAACAATACTTTTCTTTCTGATAATATCCCCGCTGTTCTCACAGGGATTACCTGTGGACAGGAAGACAGGAAAGGTGATCTATGACGGGGAGATATCCCTTCGCGGTATGAGCCAGGACTCCATTGCCGACAAACTGTTGACCTGGTTCTCTTCCGAAATCCGCTTCAGGGGACATTTCGGACCCGTCGTTGAGATCCTTGACGGAAAATATATCCAGTCAACGGTGGAGTTTAATATCGTCAGGGTTGTGAGAGCCTATGTATGGTGGGTGAAAGCCAGGCTGAGGATTTATTATGAACCTGAGATGATCCGCTATGAGCTTACCGATTTTTATACCTACGGTACAGCTAGTATGTTCATGCTCTATACCACGGAGCCTGCCGAATGTCCCCTGGAAGAAAATACACGCTTTGACATCTACCATTTCAACGGAATGAACGACTATGCAAGGAACCTCGATGAACAAGTGCAGAACCTGGTGGATCTTATGGAAGATTATATGAAATCGGAATAAACAACAGTCGGGTTACCGCATATTTCACAATACCATCACTGCCAACCATCCTGGCAAATTAGCAATTAAACAATTGATCAGTAGGATAACACTAATTCCAACGCATCACCTGCCGTAGTTTATTTATTTACTCCCTCCTTCAACATTCTCTCCAAAGCGGACAGGCTATAGGAATTTTCATGGAATGTATCCATCCATCGTTTACACCTGTTGGCATTGAGGGGGATACCTGTGGCCGGGATGTTCAGTGAAGCACACTGTCTCAAGCCCCATGCCAGCTCAGGAATACAGGCAATACCAAGAATACCCGAATCCGGACCGCCCAAGGTTTCAAGTTTGGCCGACTGCCAAAGGTAGATCCTGATACCGTACCCGGACAATATTCCTCTGCCAGCATTTACAAAACATCTGCCTGAGCAGCCTGCACACTGGTAATCAGTCCCGTCGAACCGTGCACTACATCCCTGGTCAAAATCCTGCAGGCAATAAGGCAGGAGGGCAATCTTTTTGTTCCTTTTAAAAAACGCCGACCTGTTCATCCTGTTTGTCAGTTCAATTTCAAGCATATACAGATGGTGCTGAAAACGTGTGGTGCGGAGGCGCCTGTCCCATAACTTCGACCATCTCCATGTGCGGCTGAAAACATCCGCCGCGGAGGTATACATAGATAATTCTGTTTCAAACGCATGTATTAAATATTCATGCAAGCTGTGAAAACGACTGCCTGCCGGTATCCCGGGGAAATATCTTCTGTTCAGCGAACATTTCCTGAGATGAACAATCAGGATTTCATGATCAGGAATAATTTCCAGTGAGTGTTCCGCTACCTTCCGGATCGTTTCATAATACACTTCAGTATCATCATTCGGGCCAAAAAGGGAATAGGTTCTTCCCTGCACGGTTTTATATGATAATGACGATTTTTCCAATCAGGCTTAATCCTTTCATACGATAGCCGAAGATACCTATAAATTAAAAATGGTACCATGCTTTTTCAAAAACCTGTTAGAAAAAAATCGTACCTTTTCATGTATTATTTTCACGGTCATGAAATGGAGAATGTTTCTTATTATTTACATC
>JAXDBV010000112.1:0-11112 GCA_034678415.1 Bacteroidales bacterium | reverse complement strand
GATGTACCAATGGTGAGCCATTTGTTCGCGGCAATATCGCCATTGACATTCACGCTGTAACGCTTGTAATCCTGGTCTTTCTGAACACCCAGCTGATCAAGATAACCAAAAGACAGGTACACGCGTGAAATATCGGTGCCTGCTGAAACCGCCAGCTGGTGGTTCTGGGTGATACCCTGGCGGAGCGCTGCCTTAGCCCAGTCATAGCTCCTGATATTTTTGGAATTGTACAACGGCACCTGTGCCGGCCAACCCATGGCCTGCTCCTCGGGCGTTGTGGGCCGCATCTTAACCGTGCCTCCTATTTCATCATTTTCCCATTCATACCCCATCAGAACCGACTCCATGGCAACCGGATCATTGGCCAGTGCCATCTTGGTAACATCCAGCGTGGGATCAGGATACCATATATCTGCCGGCTGGTTAAGGTCGGAATTAGTTGTTGTTTGATACTGCCTTCCGTTCATGAGGGCGAGCCTCCACCGGTCAATATACTCCCCTCCATCCATCCAGTCTGTAAGCGAGTGATAGGAGTCAAGCGAAGTGGTATTGGAATAGGTGACAGAAACCCGTCCTTTTTCCCCCTTGTTGGTTGTGATCATGATGACACCGTTGGCACCGCGCGACCCGAAGATGGCGGTGGCCGAAGCATCTTTCAGGATTTCAACGGAGGCAATGTCATTGGGATTGATGTCGGCTATACTGCCCACGGCAAGAGGGATACCGTCAACCACATACAAGGGAGCATTTGAAGCAGTGATGGAACGGTTGCCCCGTACGGTAATGGCAGGCACCTCGCCGGGTTTGAGGTTGGAAATGATATCAATCCCCGCCGCTTTCCCCTGCATCGCCTGCAGCACATTCTGCGTGGGACGCTCAAGAAGGGTTTCTGAAGTGACTTTGGTGATAGCACCCGTCAGATCACTTTTCCTCATCGTGCCATAACCCACAACAACCACCTCCTCAAGCCTCATGTCCTTCGGTGTTAGCTGGACGTTTATCTCTCTCCGGTTCCCTACGGTGATTTCCTGATCGTTATAACCTATATAGGAAAAAACAAGCACGGCCGCCTGGGTGCCAACATCAATCGAATAATTGCCTGAGGCATCGGTCATCGTGCCCAATATGGTGCCCTTTATTACAACATTGACACCCGGCATGGGATTACCGCTTTCATCGGTAACAATTCCCTGAACAACCGTTTGCTGAAAGGATGAGTTATCACCCCCATGGTACTTGATACTGTAACCATTAGCACAAACAGTCAGGATCATCAGAAAAAACAATGCGAATGTATTTCTCATAGTTTTAATGATTTTTTAGGCATGACAACTCTATTTCATGCCCGTATTTCTGGATGATGACGTTAGATTAAAAAAATAATTGGTACCGGATTTTATATAATCCGGATAAGCCTTAATCAGCAATAAGGGTTATTGCTGATCATGGTAGAGTATACAGTGTTGTGTTTCGTTGATTGGATTAATTCATAGGCGAACGGGTTTAGGTTTATACTAGGGTATGGTTTGGTTTTTATCTTTATTTCATGGCATTAAAGAATACTACAACGGGGGAAACAGATCCCGTATACCAAAAATACAAAGTTTATTTAATTTTGATACACATCCATAACACTTTTTAATATGTGATTGACAATCACAATAATATAAGTGTCATATGTACATTTTTTGAAAGGGATTGCATTAATTTACGGAAATATAATCAGATATTCGGACGATGGGTTCGGGAGACAAAACTAAAGGTTTACCGTTTTTTCAACCTGTGGTTGAAATAATATTTCTCACCTTCCCTCGTATTAACGGTTATTATTTTTTCTCCATACCTAAGTTTACAAGAGTTCCCGAGTTTTGATACCAGTGCAGCCTGTTTCAGTTTGCCGTTTTTCCATTCGATATCCACTAGGAATCCTCCTCTGGCACAGATACCGTTGATATGACCGTTCTGCCATGCCGACGGAAGTGCAGGCAGCAGGTCGATCATCCCGGCATGGCTTTGCAGAAGCATTTCAGTGATGCCGGCAACTGCCCCGAAGTTGCCATCGATCTGAAACGGAGGATGAGTATCAAACAGGTTGTGGAGTGTGGATTTACGCAGCAGTTCCTGCAGGTTGTGATATGCTGCATCGCCATCCCTCAGCCGGGCGAAGAAGTTGATGATCCATGCCCGGCTCCAGCCTGTATGTCCTCCGCCATGTGCCAGCCGGTAATCTATCGTTTTGCGAGCTGCGGCCATCATCTCAGGATTCAATGATTCAGTGATCTGGCGGCCGGGATGTAGCCCGAAAAGGTGAGATATGTGCCTGTGGCCCGGTTCTGCCTCCTCATACTCACGCGACCATTCCAGTAAACGGCCGTCCCTGCCTGTACTGACCGGAGCTAGCTTATCCAGTATCTCCTGCATTTTTGCACGGAAGGGTTCATTCCTGCCCAGGAGGGCACCTGCCTCGATAGTACTGGTCAGCAGGTCCCAGATGATCATCTGGTCCATCGTAGGACCCATGTCGAGTGACACGGATGTTCCGTCACTTATTTTATACCTGTTTTCAGGTGATATGGAAGGCCCTGAAACAAGGTTCCCCGTGCGAGGATCCTCCACGAGCCAATCGATAATAAACTCAGCCGCCTCACACATGATGGGATAGGCAAAGGTGTCAAGGTACATGCGGTCACCGGTGAAAAGGTAATGTTCCCACAGGTGCTGGCAGCTCCACGCAATACCCATGGGCCACATGCCGTACCGTATGTTCGCCGACGGTTCGGTGTAATGCCATACATCAGTGGTATGATGAGCGACGATACCACGACAGCCATACATTTCTCTGGCCGTTTTACGGGCATCAGGCCTCAGATCATTGATGAACCGCAGGAAGGGCTCATGCAGCTCCGACAGGTTTGTTATTTCTGCCGGCCAGTAGTTCATCTGTATATTTATATTAATATGGTAATCCGCACTCCATGGCGGTTTCAGTCCGTCAGCCCAGATCCCCTGCAGGTTGGCAGGAAGGCAACCGGGTCGTGAGCTGCTGATAAGCAGATACCTGCCAAACTGGTAATAAAGCTCAATAAGCTGCGGATCGTAATTCCCGTTTCTTACCGCATCAATACGTGCGTCGGTGGTGAAATAAACAGCATCAGTCCTGCCCAGGTCAAAATCAACCCGTTGAAAATATTGCCGGTAATCGTCGATGTGACATTTTTTTAATATATCGTAATTCTTCTTCTCAGCAGCCTGTAACTGATGTAAAGATTCCTGTGCCGGATCGATGCCCCGGTAATCGGTTGCAGCAGTGAGAAGAATAGTCACCTGGCTGGCTTTTTCAATACGTAAACTGTCGGTCGTACCAGTCATGCTGCCTCCCTCAATTATGATCTTCATCCGGGCGACCAGGCGTACTCCATTGCCTTCACCGACATGTTCCGTCATGGTGATCATGCTCCCGTCGTTTTCAATCCGTGCCTTGTTGCCGGGACGGCTCAGCCGTGCGGTAAAGCTGAGCGATGCTCCCCTGTCGGACGAAAGCCTCAACACCAGCACCTGGTCGGGTGCACTGCTAAAAACCTCACGGGTATAACGGATACCGTTGGACACATAACGGACACGGGCAATGGCTGACTCCAGATCGAGCTCACGACGATAGTCCGTGAAGCTACGCGTCTCCCTGAAGAAAAGATGCAGATCTCCCAAGGTCTGGTATGTATGCTGTGCTGACGGGTTTTGAAGACTCATGATCTTTTGCTGGGCTATTCGTTCGGCTTCTCCGTATCTTCCATCGAAAAGCAGCTGGCGCACACTGTCCAGAGCTGCCAGTGATCCGGGATTATGACAATCCTGGTCGCTTCCCGTCCAAACCGTCTCCTCATTCAGCTGAAGCCTTTCCTTTTCAACCCCGCCAAAAATCATAGCTCCGAGCCTGCCATTACCTACCGGCAGTGCATTATCCCATACGGTGGCAGGACGGGTGAACCAAAGTACCAGGTCAGAGGACACTTCAGGAATATCTGCAAAGGATGAGGTGGTAAAAGAAGCGATAACCAGGGAAACGGAAATATATTTCCGTCGGGCAGTAAAGATTGTACTATTCATGATGTCCCTTAGTATTGATTCGTAACGATACATGTTGTTTGAGAGATTACATAAAACCGTTGTGTCAGCAGCCGTTGGATTGAAAAAATATTTGATCCGGCGGAAAACCTTAACCATTGTATTAGACGTTAATTCGTGCCATGTTGCATTAATTGTAATATGGTAAGGTACGGAAAAACATTATTCTTGCAGGTTTTTGATGGTTGCAAGTGTCTTTTAATCACTGTTATGATGGACACTATGATCCATTCGAACTACCTGTCCAGGGAATGATTGTGATTATAAATTACTTATCGCGCATCAATGTCACTCCCATCAGTCCTATCACCACTTCGTTCGCGGTGGCCGACAGGCGAAGTTGCTTCAGTTCCTTTGCCGGATCGAGGGGCAGGTCCAGCACTGTCGCCGCACCACCGTCAATCCCGAAATCCGTAAAGCCTCTGATGACGGTATACTTCGTTGTGTCGCCGACTGTCATTCCTGTTTTCAGCAGCAGGCGTGGAGGCTTCGGTGCATCAATCCTGAAAGCATACCCGTCGGTATAATAATCCTGTTCTATAGGCCACCATGTCTCAGGATTCCTGAGTGACAGCTCCTCACCCGTGCCATCTCCGTATTCAATATTTATCTTACCATTCTCCAGCCTCGTCTGCATGGGATTCGTGGATCCTGTCATCAAAAAATATGCATGACAGGCTTTTCCCGATAGCGGTATTGAAACATTACGAGGATAGTTATCCCACAATGAGGTGAATACAATGTTCTTTGTACCCGGTGTACCGGGTGTCAGGAACGGGATATTCTGAGGCAGCACGATCCTGTCCTGGCTGCCCGCAGCGGTACGCAATCCTGAATCGTCAATGTTTACCTCAACTAGGGGATAACACCAGTTCCCAATCCCATGCTTCGGTAACTGCACGGTTGGATAAGGGGATCGCGGTGAAAGATATTCATTGTTGAAGATTTGCGTCACGCGGTCGTTAAAAATACCGGACAGGTCAATCGACTCATATTCACAATCCCGTTTGTTTTCAATTATCCAGTTTACGAGAGTTCCCCGGAAGATCCATCCGTCATTCCTCTCAAAAACAACTATGTTGGAACCCGTAACCAGGTATTGGTGAGGAACGGAGAACTCACGCGATATACCACCGGCAGGAACTCCCGTTACTACTTTCCAGTTCTTCACTCCGGGGTTGACAATAATGGTACCAGAGATTTTCTTCTGTGTGTTATTTCTAACCCTGAATTTCAGTGCCTTCCGGTCCTGATCGCGCTCGGCAATAAACTCAACAGGCTCCCTGATAACCGGAAGTACAGGTTCCCACCATGTGAAATCACCCTGCCGGAGCCTGATGAAGGCGGTACGGTTCCCTTTTTCACCGGTAATCCTCCCCCTGAAATTATTCTTTTCAATACGGTATTTCGAAAATATGTGCTGGGGATCATACAGCTCGATAATCTCCGCATCGCGGCAGCCGAAGGTAACCTCCTCATTGATCGCTGTTGCATCGCTGACATCGATATTTTCAGGGTTCTGCCCCGCCCAGGCGATCCCGATATCAAACACCTGACCGCGGCCACAGTCCGCTTCCAGCATGGGATGGTCAACAGATTCAATGATGGACCATGGTACTGGTCTTCCGTTTACCTTCACTTCCTTTACCGTCTTCCCCCATGCTCTCACCCGGAGGATCAGCCGGAGAGAATCGTTCAGGAAATTCGATAATTTGTAGTTGTGAGAATTTTGTTCTTTCCTAAAGACGAACGTCAGGTCGGGTGTGGTCAGGGAGGCATGGTCCCATTCATCCGGCAGCCCGGGTTGTAATGACAATATGCCGTTTATTGCATCCGGGGTGATGCCGAACAATCCTTCCACCAGCGACCGGGCAGCTATACCGACAGGATCGGCAAAATCCCTGTACAACTCGCCTCTCATGGCATCGTAAAAGAGCAGCTGTCCGAAGTTGCCGGGACTGGCCCCGAGGTACATGCTTTCCATCAGCGCGCTTTTCCATAAACGGAATGCCTCCTGATGCCTTCCACCCTGCCAGTATGCCAGGCTGAGGTGCAACAGCTCTGCCAAAGCCACGTTATTGACCGACCATGTATATGGCATCCAGTTGGTGGTGGACAGTACATGGTACTCATCACGGTCGAGGCCTTCCGCCCGCACCGGTATATGAGGGATCTCTGTATCAACGTACCGCAAAGCCTGGTAGGTCTGAAAAATATCAGGTATATCCGAATCGATGGCATGATATACCGTCCATATTCCTGCGGATGGATGCAGCTGACCTGATCCCAGGAAATCCTTATATTCAGCATACCGGCCAAGGGATGGTATCCAGAGTATGGTGTTTACTGCTTTAAGGATTTTATCGGCTTGTTCCCTGAAGGGTTCGGGATTTTCACCCATAAGAGGAGCAAGCTCAGCAGCTATACGGTTTGCACGGTAGTTATACGCGGATGAGTATGTCACCCCGCCGCTGCTGTATTGCACCGCATCGCTGGCCCATATGGAGCAATAGGCGTCATACAATCCGTCATCATCCGCGTCGAAACATCGTTTTTCCCAGGCCAGGTGACGTTTCAGCACAGGCCACATTTCTTTCACAAAACCGGTATCTCCCGTCCACCTGAAATGCCATAACAGCTGATCGATAAAAACCAGGTTCATGTCGTAATGATGGCAGCGTATGTTTCCGCCCGGGAAACGACTGATATACCCGCTGCTGAACAATGCTGTGCCAAGTGTCTCCTTCTGTCGGGCCAGGTTCAGGGCCGTGTCGGGCACCACGGGACCGTCCTCGGGATGGGTTACCTGCGAGAGGGCATATCTACTGAAATGCCTTTGCGCACGGTCGTGCCAGCCCAGCGGATCGGCGGCATATGCACCGCGCCAGCCGTTAAGCCTGCTTCTCCAGGCTACCGCCCCATGCAGGTACGAAGGATCTTCCCATATGGCATCGGCAGCAACCGACAAAGCACCGCCAATGGTATTTATATACGGATCAGGAGTATTGACCCTGATCTTGCTGGCCAGCAAAACTCGTTTTTCCTCTGCGGCATCAAACAAACCTTGCAGCTCATCGTAAGATACTGAAGGTCCCGGCTCAGTACTGAACACGGCGAAAAAATGTTCATGTCCGCCACAAATGTTTAATCTTCCGGTGACTGCCGGGGCGCCGTTCACCGCAGAAGAAAAGAATTCCGTAGGGGAGCCCTGGCTGGTTGCATCCGCCAGTTTTATCTCCGATGAGGGCGGGACAATGCCCGTCAGCCTCTTTAACGGCTGTGACAGTTCTCCCGATGCTTTTTCATCCCCCGCGATATGCTTTATTTCATACAGCTCTTCCTCTGTGAGTTGCCGGCCCGACCCGTAATAAAGTTGAAAAATGTTCTTATCTATTTCATATACATTATCAGCACAATATTCAGGCTTCAGATCAAAGGACGATTCGGGATCGGCACCAATATCACCGTCGCGTTGAAATCGTTTCCCGGTGGCTCCTCCAAAGGCCCACAACAGATACATATCAGACGGCACTTCGCTGGTTGAAACACGGAGGATCATCCCTTCCGCTTCATCCATAGCGAGGACATGTATATGCAGTGTTCCTTCTCCCAGCCATTCATCATGAATGCGGTACAGCATTGATCCGGGCCGGTAGCGTGCTTCAATTTGTTGCGCATCAGTTAGCCATTTACCGGCGCTGCCGGAGATCAATGCGAGGCGGAAACAACCCCCCATACCCGGCAGGTACAGGGCAAATTCGGGGAGGTCGCCGACTTCAACCCTGAACGCACTGTTGGTACCATATAAAGCCCTGTTGAACCGCCGCTTCCCGTTCATGATCACAAAATCGGACGTGTCAGGCTGGTATCGCACCGTACGCCTGATGTTGTGCCACAAAGCCTCCGGCGATCCTTCGGGGAAAGGATCATGATGGCAGGCGAACAAAAAAAATGCAATAACGAAGAAAATGTTGTACCTCATGGACGATGTACTTTCATGGTGAGACATTTTCGCCCGGAGCACCAAATAATCTATATAACCCTTCAACCTTCCGTACTGGCCACGCCTGTCCATACCTCCATTTACCTGCCCTTACCGTACGCGCGAACAAGTACGGTTTATTCCGGTAATCCTGAGATGTCAGAACTTTAAGTTTGTCCTGTCACAGGTAATACCGGATGCTGATCACAAGGAAGACTATCCCTTCAACCAATGTTCATGCAACCCTTTACTACGGTTAAATACCAGGGTGCTCCCGCAGGTTCCTCTGTTCAGGATTCATCAGCCTCTCAGCAATTTCTTGAGCTTGATGATTTCTATTCCTGCCTCGATGAGCGCTCCCAGCCCGTGCTTCTCATTAAGACGTGCCGGCCGTTTATAATAAAACACCAGGTTATCTTCAATGCCTGTTCCCACGCACACATCCTTCATCTGGCCTTCAACGGTGATCTTGTGTTCCTTCAGTCCGTCCCATCCCCTGAGAGCAATGGTGGCATACCTCCTGTCAATCCATCCCTGGTTCACGGCACGGGCAATACAGTAAACAAACATGGCGGTGCACGACGACTCTGAGTAGGAATCGTTTTTATCGAGCACGTTATGCCATAATCCTTCTCCGTCCTGGTATTTGGCAATGCCAATGATCTGCTGTTCCAGGTCACTGATTATGGCTTTGCGCTGCGGATGATCCTCCGGCAGGAGATTCAGGAGCTGAACCTTTGCCAGCATGATCCATCCGTTACAGCGGCCCCAGTGAGCCACACCGTTACGGCCCAGATCGCTGTAATAGCAATGGTAATAGAGCTCTTTAACCGGGTTCCACAGGTAACTTGTGAAATTATTCACCTGGCGGATGGCATCATCAAAATATTTCATATCGCCCGATAGTTTCGCCATGCGCGCCAGGAAGGGCACGCTCATGTATAGGTCGTCACCCCAAAGGGTCATCTCATGAGGAAAGGTACGTACCAGTGTGCCGTCGGTTAATCGCTCCTGTACAGAGGTGATATGCTTGGCTGTATTTTCTATGTATTCCCTGTAGTCAGGCCGTTTCACCTTCGCGTACACCTCGATCATACTGGCACCCATGGCGCCGCAGTCATCCAGCTCGCTCATGGTCCATAGCTGCCCCAGGGGAAAATAGTAGTGCGGACGGTCGCCCTTGAACCTTTTCTGAAAAAACTTGTAATTATCCATCCCGAAAGCGATATGGTTGGCAGCATAGTTGAAATATTTCTCCTCGCCGAGAAATTCTGCCAGGTCGACCATGGCGATGTTCAACACCCCATTGGTGTAATGCCATTCACCAAAGGTGCTCTGAAGCCGTACATCCACATTATCAGGGATATCACGTGTGGAACTAAAGGTCTGCCGGCCGTCCATGCTCACAAAACCTAATCTCGTGTCATCCAGAATGTAGTCGGCAACGCGTTTGACAATGATCTTGTCCAGATCGGTGTCCTGAGCATGCAGGAAACCGGCCAGCATAAGGCTGATACTGATTAAGATTGCTTTTCTCATAAATACCTCCGTAAATTTTTATGTTCTGTTTCCAATTAATGATGTGTCGTGTTCATTGACCGGGGTGGTGGCCCAATTACTATAACCCTTGATTCATATCCTTCCAGTGCCAGGGACACTGTGATGGTTTGTCTGGCTTTCTTCGCTCCGCTGACAGGGGTGATTTTCCCCGTAAAGGCATCCCATACCTGGGCTTTTCCTCGTCCCCGGAGGGTTGCGTTGGTTTTAACAGGGTCCCCGCTCTCATTGAAGAAGAAGTACAATTCGGCATTCTTCATGTGACGGTGCAGCACCTTTACGGAGGGCTGACCGGTATCCAGCCGTACATCGGGCACAGGTAGCGCATTGATAACGGTCGGTGTAATATTCACTGACGGCTCTCTGATGCCATAGTCCGGTTCCCAACCTTCCGTGGCATACCTGAAGACGCTGTCCACAATCATGGAAGGATGATCACCGATGAATATCACCGTGTTGCCTGACAGTGAGAACTCCTTTAAACGGTTCGCCGCTGCTCTTGATATGGCGGTGCAGGGAGGGACCAGTACAGCCTTGTATACCTGTCCGCTCCTGTTCCTCAAGCCCCCGTCAACGGGTTCAAGAACATGGGTCAGGGTGTATTCATCAACAAAATCAAAATCGCGTTGCTGTTCAAGCATCTGCTGCATGAGCCTTAGTACTGCCGCATCAGCATCCATGTCACCCAGCCACAGGCTGGTAGTGGGATAGTAGACGGCGATGGATGCGGCAGGCCGGCCCATGGACAGGAGACAGGACATCCTGTTAACATAGGTTACCACTGACGGGAACCGTTCGTCGGCCATCCATCCCGAAGGATTTTTCCAGCCCGAGGCCGATGAAGCCCAGAACATGAATTCGAACAGGTTGATACCCCTGGCAAACTGGTGATCGATCACCCACTTTGCCTGCTTCAGGTCGGGAGCGGTACGGTATGCGGCGAAACTCTCGCTCAGCACAAAACGTTGTCCATACAGGTGTGCCACCGATGAGGCATATTTCGGGAAATCGGCCACACGGTCAGGCCATATCTGATTCCAGATAGCATCCACACCGGGAATCTGTACATGCCTCAGGTTTTCGAAGAAGTCGCCGCTGCTACGCGCCAGCGCCACCATCTGATCCTCATGATTGAGATGCGTCATGTAAGAGAGATGGTTATCGCCACACCAGTTAGCAAGAACTTTAAAATAACTCTCACCGAACATATCCGACCATACATCCCAGTAATCGGCCCTGATTCGTTGTATGGTGTCGTCCGTTATGGGAAGGAAAAAAGCAGCGAGGTACGGTCGCACATCATAACCTTTGCGACATGAGAACACATCGGGCAGGCGGGGCGTCCAGGGGATGAATCCGTAATCGGGTTCATCCCCGCGAAATCCCAGGACCGTCTTGCCGAATTCTTTCCCTATGTATTTTTTGTATTGTTCATGGGTGAAGGCCAGGAA
>JAXDBV010000111.1:0-3088 GCA_034678415.1 Bacteroidales bacterium | reverse complement strand
TCCGCTTCAGGAGCTTTTTTATTGCGACACTGAACTGGTGGGAGATCATCAGGTATGACGGCTACTTTGATGAGGCCGGTGATCATGGTGGCGAGATGGAGACATCGGTGATGATGTATATCAGGCCCGACCTTATTTTACCTCTCGACCAGGCGGGAGAAGGCAGGGCCAGGGTGTTCCGCTTTACGGCTATGAAGGAAGGCTGGGCCTGGGCGCAGAGGGAATGGTCAAAAGTAACACAGGATACGGGCATTGGCAACCCGAAAGCCGCCAGTGCGGACAAGGGAGAAAAGTACCTGCAGTCCGTGATCGATAACGTCGCACGGTTCTTTATTGAACTGGCAGCTACACCACTGCAGGAGATTTATGAATGAAGCCCGGCCACACCGGAAGGCGGTCATTTCCACTCGAAATTATGTAATTAATTACTGAATTCCCTCTCATATAATTACGTAATTTATCCTGCTCCGTGAGGAGGCAGGCGACCTTTCTTCTGCAGGAACGCTAAAACTGCATTTCAGTTACCTTTTCCCGGCCTATCCCTTCGGGAGGACAGAAATCCTTACTGGCGCGTATTCAATCTTTAATATTGAAGTGTTTAAGAATTGGTAATTATCCAGTCATACATGCAAGATCTTTCACCATCTTCATCGTAGGAGAAGGTGGCAGTGAATGTATTTATGGTTAATTTTGGCTTCCGGCGGGCTGAAAACGATGTTTACTCCATGAGCTTCAGCATTGCTTTAACCGTGTTATCGGCTCCTTCGGCCACCTGTGCGATGTTAGCATCCAGCATATACGCGGCGGAGGTGACGATCTTATGGTTCTTGTCCACCACCACCTCGCCGAAGCCGGTCTTCTTATGCACGGCACCCATTTTCCTCAGGTGTTCGGCGGTGGAGTCATCATCGCCGATAGTGATCTCCACCCGTCCCAGGATCCTGGCAAGGATGACGGGTGCTATACACAGGGCACCGACGGGTTTGTTGAGTTTCACCATGGAATGTATGGCTTTTTCAACATCGCCGTTCACTTTCATCTCCGGCCCGTCGAAGGCATAGGTGGACAGGTTCTTGGCCGCGCCAAAGCCGCCGGGGAACAGCAATCCGTCAAACTCTTCCGCTTTAAATGCAGACAGGGGCCTGATCTTTCCCCTGGCAATACGTGCGGATTCCAGGAGTACATTTCGTTCCTCGCGTGTCACCTGTCCGTTCACATGATTGATTACATGGGTCTGCTTCACATCCGGTGCAAAAACCTCGTATTCAGCGCCATTCCTTACAACAGCCAACAGCGACATGGTCGCTTCATGGATCTCTGAACCATCGTACACTCCGCATCCTGACAGTACGACGGCGATTCTTTTCCTATTCGGCATCTTTTCGGTATTTTTGATGATGTTTTACTAATTTAAAGAAAAATTCACGTATTAAAAAATCCATCATGGACACATCTCCCCTTAAGCGTACTTTTTTGGCTGTTGATGTTATTCCCGGCCCTGCATTGTTGGACGCGGTCCGTTGCTGGAGAGAACGGTTGGCGGGTGACCGTATCCGGTGGACCGGCCTGGAGAAGATGCATCTAACCCTCACCTTCCTTGGGGATACCGCTGCGGGGCAGATAGAACAGGCAGGCCGTTTGCTGGGGGAGAAGCTGTCAGGCATACGGTCTTTTACCATTCGCCTTTCAGGCATGGGCATATTCGGTAAGGTTGCTGATCCGAGGGTGTTCTGGGCCGGTGTGGAAGAGAACAGCGAGCTGTTGCGCATAAAGAATATCACCGATGTGGTGGCCAGGAATGAAGGTTTCGTCATTGACAGTCGGCCGTTCAGTCCCCATATCACCATTGCCAGGCCAAAGCATATCAACGATCCGGGCCAACTGAGGGGGTTGATAGAGCAGTACCGGTCGGTGCATTTCCAGGAATCGGTGATCGACAAGGTGATCTGGTATGAGAGTATCTTAACGGGGGAAGGGGCTCTGTACAAGGCGATAAGGACGTATCCGCTCGGTTGAATCCTACCTGCCCTTATGTTTCAGGACGGTGATGAGGGTATAGGCCATGATCTTGAAATCGATGTACAATGACATGTTTTCAATATACATCAGGTCGTATTTGAGCCGTTCAACCATCTCATCGACGTTTTCTGCATAGCCGAACATAACCTGGCCCCATGAGGTGAGTCCCGGTTTCACCTTCAGCAGGTGGATGTAATGGGGGGCTTTAACCAGGATTTGGTCGATGAAGAACTTCCTTTCCGGCCTGGGGCCTACCAGCGACATTTCACCCCTGATCACATTGAAAAAGTTCGGTATCTCATCAATGCGTGTGCGCCGGATGAAACGACCTATAGGAGTTATGCGCGGGTCATCCTTCTTCGACAACATGGGGCCATTCTTCTCGGCATCCTCAACCATTGACCTGAGCTTATAGATGCGGAAGGGCTTACTGTAACGGCCTATCCTCTCATGACTGTAAATGACTGGGCCCCGCGATCCGGCTTTGATCAGTACAGCCACTACCAGGAGAACAGGCATCGATACCACCAGCCCTGTCAACGAGATCACGATATCGAGGCACCGTTTTATACCGGCCTGCCATACCGGCATCAGTTCCCGGGATACCTGTATCAGAGGAGTATCATAACGGCTGGTGAACCTCACCTTCCCTGTGAGGATATCATACAGGCTGGGAATGACCTTGATGATCACATCATGACATTCCAGTTTGTTGATGATATCTTCAATCCCTTTGTGCTCTTCCGACTCGATGGCAATGATCACCTCTTCAACCGCATAACGGGCGATGACCTCCTTCAGGTTGTCCATCCCTCCCAGGTGGGGCACGTTTTCCGGCGGCACGTGCATGCCGTTTTCATTCACATGAAGAAAGCCGATAATACGGTTGCCCGAGGAGAAAGGCTGGTTGCTCAGGCTCCTGTATACTTCCCTTGCCTTGCTGTTAGCCCCGATGATGAGGGTGTTGAAACCGATTTTCCCTGTACGGATCTTGTGAAGGGTGGCCGATGTTATGGCCAGCCGGGGAAGATAGGAAAGGACAAAATGGATGCCGGCCAGCACCGAGAGA
>JAXDBV010000110.1:0-8642 GCA_034678415.1 Bacteroidales bacterium | reverse complement strand
CAGAAGGTGTTGTTTGTCAGTTCCGTAGTGCTCATGGAAGCAATGGCATTGAATGTAAAATGGGAATTCACCGGTAACCCCCTGACCACTCCCTGTACCTCATAGGCTTCGCGTTCATCACCCACTTCAATGATCTTGCCAACAGGCTCTTCATCCCCGAAGTACCTTCTTGCAGTCTCTACCGTCAGCACCACCGTTCTTGGCTTATTCAGCATTTTCCCCGGTGTACCGCTAATAACCGGAATGGTAAAGACATCGAAGAAGGTGGAATCCACGTAATAGAATTTTGACTCGACGAATGTCTTATCCTTGTACCTTATCACAGGGTTGCCACCGAAGGTGAACACCCTTGTGTATTGCTCCACCTCGGGGAAATCCCTGACCATGGCAGGCCCGATGGGAGCATTGCTCACGGCAGTGAACATTTCAGTTCCCTGGATCTTCCCTTTCAGGTAAACCCTGTATATACGGTGGTACTTCTCATTATGCCTGTCATAACTCCATTCATCCTGTACATACAGGAATATCAGTATGGAACTGGCGATGCCGATAGCCAGCCCGATTATGTTGATCAGGGTGTATCCTTTATATTTAAAAAGATTCCTTATGGTTGTGAGAAGGTAATTCTTCAGCATGGACGCATATTTTTTTATTTTGAACAATTTTCTTTAGTTTCTGCGGTTCAGAGGCTGAAGCGGTATGAGAATTTAACAAGAAATATATTATGAGGATGAAGATCAAACAATGTCTGCATGTCTTTCCCGAACGTGAAGGGTCCGTCGGTGATCCAGTTATTCCTGTTCTGTGACCATACGAGGTAGAGGAGCGAGCCGGGTTTATATTCCCAGCGCATCACCAGGTTTGAACGGAATTCCATCGATTTGTAATCAGGATTGTTGAACATGTAGTCAATTATCCCGTCGGTATTATCATCAATATGGTAGGTTTGGTTTATCTCATCAAAGGTTATCTCATTCCCGGCAAATTCATGGAACCGGTCGGCATATTCATCAGCAAGGGGATCGGTGATTCTTTTAAAACGGGTGAATCTGCCGGCCGAGAGGAAGGGCTGTCCCCAGTATTGAAGGGTCATGTTCGGTGTGATGCTGTAATTTATTCTGAATGAGAGGACAAACGTTTTCTGTTCCATCCGGCCGAACAGGTACCGTGTTTCACCATTATAGGTTTCACTTTTCACATACTGGAGGTTAGGTTTGTTAATGCTGTAGGAAGGCTCGGCGCTTACCTGAAGGGTGTTGAAAGGTCGGGTGTTCAGTTCCAACTCCACTTCTGTTGCTCTTCCCGATTGTTCGGCTTCCCATCCGCCCTGGATACTGAAGGAGCCGACGATTTTTTTTCTTTCATCTGAGTTGATCCCGAAATAGGCATATAGCTCTCCCGGCAGCCTCATGGTGGGACCGCCCCGGAGGAATGTGTTTCTGAGGGCGGATCCGTTGGGATTGATCATTCCTTCAATGGAATAATAATTCTTGAACTGGGTATAAAAATTCACATTCCCTCCAATTCCCTGGTAGGTGCCTCCAAAATCCCACGATGTCCATTGGTTGAAATTAACGTTAATCATTCGGAAAATGCTGACCGGTTCGTTCTGATTGTAGCCTACCCAAAATATCTGAAGCGCCTCGTCAGAATAATTATTGAATCCCATGTCGTTCAATTCGAGGCCGGGTGATTTCCAGGTGATAAATGCAGCATACCGGAGGTTACCGGAATATTTGCCAAATTCGATGGAGCCGCCATGTCCCATGAGGCTGGTACGGCTTGAATCGAGGGAAACATAATCGGCATCGGGTCGCTGGAAATACCTGGCTGAGGAAGTCTGGGTTCTCAGGAGCGCTGTCGGGCTGCCATTCACCTGGCTGATGAAGGTGCGCATGCCGAAATGGTATTTCCGGTCCTTCCATTCGTGTACAAAATCGAGTCCCCCGGTATAGGCGGATGAGTGAAGGAAGTCAATGTTGTGAGAGTTGATGTCACGATATGTGCTGGTAAATATTCCGCCTACACGGGTGGCTCCCTGGTTAAAGTCTTTCTGGACGCGTGTGAGAAAATAGTTTGTCAGAGGCTCCACGGTTTCAAAGCGACGGCCATCTTCACCGTCCACTTCGGCTTTTTCCTCGGCTGTGACGCTCTCCATCAAACCGACTGACAGGCCCGAGCGGGTTTTCCCGGTCAGCTTGAGGGCGCCAAGGATGGATGTATTGACAGGCATATCGGCATGTTCATTACCGGCCAGCTGTGGTGAACCCTGTGGACGACGGCCTATACGCCTTGAATAGAACAGGTTCTGCGTCGCCAGATCGCCGTCGCCGGGCGACAGTCCGAAACTGGTGATGTTCCTTCCCTCGATGAAAAAAGGCCGTTTCTCCTCAAAATAGCTCTCAAAAGCCGACAGGTTCACCTCCGACGGATCGGCTTCCACCTGCCCGAAATCAGGGTTGACGGTGAAATCCAGGGTGAGATCATTGGTCACTCCCACCTTGCCGTCAATACCTGCGCTGTACCGGTGATCCTTCCCCGTGAGAAACGGGTTTCCCTCCTCGCTCTTCATCCGTTCAACCTGTGCCACGGCATAGGGCGCTATCTCGAGTTGTTTCCTGGGATCGATCTTTTCTATTCCGTGAAGCTCCCCGTAAAAATGAACCCAGCCATTGCCGTTCCGAGGGATCGGTTGCCAGAGTGACATTTCCTCCTTACGAAAGATATACCTTACTACCTCCAGCCCCCAGATGTATTTATCCTTCTTTCCGAAACGGATCTGGCTGAAAGGGATCTTCATTTCCGCATTCCATCCGCCTTCATCCACGGATGTATGGACATACCAGATGGGATCCCACGTAAAATCTTCATTCTCGCTGTCGCCGGATATGATCCAGTCGCTCTTTACTCCGGCAACACTAACCACGAAATTAAAGGATGTCAGGTGGTCCAAATAGCTATCAATCATTATCCCCACCATGTCACCGTCGGGTTCATCTTTTCGGTTTGCCCGTTTGTTAATGCTGTCGGGTGCATTATCAAATGCCCGGATAGCCACATACAAGTTGTTATCATCATATGCGATTTTGAATCCTGTCTCCTGCAATGGCTTCCTGTTCTCATAAGGCTCATGCTGGACAAATCCTGTTTCCCATACCATTTCTTTCCAGATCTCATCATCGAACAGGCCATCAATCCTGGGAGTCTCCTGGTACAACCTCACGGCCGGATATACTTTTTTCTCCTGAGCATATACCGTTCCCTGGAGGAGTGTGCCGCATAGCATAAGGATCATCAGGAGCAAGACAGAATTAGCGGGGAGCTGCAGATTCATCCACGAAAAGTATTAAACCATACCTGCGAGGAAAATCAATTTATATGCCACAATTTATAATAAAATGTAAATCAAATTATTATAAATCTAACACCCCGATCGTCAGCCGTAAGAAGTGTCCGGTTTTGTGACATACTGTTCAAAACCGGACACTGGAGAAGCTATCGGAAATCTCTAATTAACAGGTAGATGAATGGGGGTGTCCAGGGATGAGACAATAGGAGGACAAACGATTGTAGGACGGATCATTTTTCCCTCACTAAAGTTTCACTCCCAGGACGAGGATATCGTCAATCTGGTCGAAGCCGTTTTTCCAGTCGCTGAGGGCCTGGTCAAGCAGTTTTGCCTGTTCCTTCATGGGGCGGGAATGTATTTTCAGCAGGAGGTCTTTCAGGGCCTTATACATGAATTTCTTTCCGTCGGTTCCACCGAACTGGTCGGCATAACCATCGGAGAACAGGTAAATGATATCCCCTGTCTGGTACGATATATTATGGAGTGTGAAGGGATCCATATGGTCGTGAATGGCCACGGGCATCTTATCGCCTTTCAGTTCAGTGAGGGAGTTGTCATGGATGAGGTACATGGGGTTGTTGGCACCTGAAAACTCGATGGTATGGCTGGCGGGATCGATGATGCACAGGGCCATATCCATTCCGTCTTTTGCTTCTCCCTCTCCTTTTTGCCGGAGGGCGACGATGATTTCCCTTCTCAGGTGATTGAGGATATCGTTGGCATGAAGGGTTTCATACTTGTTCACGATCTCGTTGAGGTATGCGATACCGAGCATGCTCATAAAAGCGCCGGGCACGCCGTGGCCGGTACAGTCAACCGCCGAGATAATCAGTCTATCTTTTACCTGGCGGGCCCAGTAGAAATCACCACTGACGATATCACGGGGCAGGAACAGTACGAAGTGATCGGGCATGATCTGCCTCAGCACCGTTTGCGACGGCAGAAGGGATTTCTGAATACGCTGGGCATACAGTATGCTGTCGGTGATTTCCTTCTTCTGCTGGCTGATCTTATCTCTCTGTTCCTCGGCCAGGTCGCGCTGTGCTTCAATCTCGGTATTGGCTGCTTCCAGTTCGCGGGTTCTCTCCTTTACCAGGGCATCGAGCTTTTTCTTCTCCATCTCAATGGCTCTCACCCTGATGGTATAGAAAGCCCATACGGCAGAAATAATAAGCAACACCAGTCCGAGCCGGAACAGGAATGTGTTATACCAGGCTTTCCGGATACTGAATTCATACTTCTGGGCATAACTCCACACATTGTTTTTCCCCTTAGCCCTGTAGACGAACTCGTATTTTCCGGCAGGGAGGTTTGAATAATAAGCCTTATACTCATTCCCCTTGCTGTACGAGGAATACTCGTTCTCGAATCCGCGCAGGTAAAACTCGTATTCAATGGATTTCTCATCGGAATAAGACAGTGCCGACAGCTCAATGACAAGGTTATTTTCAAAATGACGGAACTCATTCCGTTCCCGGTAGTCGATGGACGAACCGTTCAGACTCACCTTTTCAATGTAGCACAGGGGTGCGTATGCCTGCTGTGATTTTGCACGGATATTGAAATTTGAGATGCCGTGGTAGGTGCCGATCCAGAGCAGGTCATTGCTGTCGACGAAGAGGCCGTTCACGGTGATCTCGTCACCCAGCAGTCCGTCCTTCGAATTAATGATGAACTCTTCCTGCTTTCTTTCCTTGTCGAAGTATGAAAATCCGTTGTTGGTGCCCAGCCACAGGTAGTTTTTATTCTTGGCCGGGCAGATGGATTTTACCACCATCATGCCGGTTGAGATACCCTGGTTTACCGGAGTGAAGGTTTCCTGTTCGTATATTCCCAGTCCGCTGTCGGTTCCCACCCAGAGCTTATCATCGTTATAACACAGGCACCATATGTTTAAGCCTAAGGTAGCCATGGTCTCGAATTCACCGTTGGAGAACACGACTAGCCTGTCCTTGCTTCCGCCAATAATTTTTCCTTCGTATTCAATCATCTGAAATACGGCCGAAGTGTTCTTGTTTTTGTGGATTACCGGCTGGGAAGATATATTCTTCAGGTAGTAGATGGTGCCCTGTATGCCGGTGAGGAGAAAGATCTCACCGCGCGATGAGACGAACACATTTTCCAGGGCCGGGAGCATCTGTTTGTATTTTACCTGACGGACGATGCCGAGGCTCTTTACGTGTATCTCATACATTGCTACGGTGCTTACGATCAGGATATTACCGTTTGGAAGGAGAGCGGTTACAAAGCGGTCGGTGCCGGAAGGCAGCATGGGGGTGAAGTTCACCAGTTGGTCCCTGAAATAATATACGCCATTGTTGGATCCTATCCATAATCGTTTTTGGCGGTCTTCGTGGACGGAACAGATGAAGCTGTTGATGGTATTGGGGTAGAAGTTGCGCAGTCCTTTCTTGTTGGAAAGCCGTTGCAAACCGCCGGAAAATCCTATCCAGATATTATCTTCCTGGTCCACCCAGAACGACAGTATCTTATTGTTTTTCAGTCCAATCTCCTTTTCATATTTGATGGCTTTCTGGTCGGACGACAGCACCTGCAGGATTTCCGAATCGGTAACCAGCCATATGGAACCGAACTGATTCTGGGTGATATTTTTTATGATGGTATTGGGGATGTCGAGTGTTTTGCTGAGCCACCGTGATGTGTTGAGGAGGGATCCGCTCCTGAGGTCTGCCAGGGAGGAGATATATAGTCCTCCGCCCATTCCCAGCCATATGCTGTCATTGAAATCGATATACAGTGAATAACAGCCGTTTGCCGCCACTTTGTTCAGTACCCGTTCACCCAGGGAGAGATGGTATATACCCTCGCTGCTGGCGATATACATATCATCGCTGTTCCTGTCCCTGTCGATAGAATAGATGTTGGCCGGCAGGTCAGGGAACATGGGATTGAGGAATATTTCAAGGTTATTCTTATCGAGCAGGTACAATCCGTCCTCACCTATGAACCATCGGTTATTATCCTTGTCGATGAAGATAGAGCGGAAGGACGAGTTGGGGAAGAGGTGTTGTTGCACCGAGTCGTCGATATACACGGCAATACCCCTGGAAGTGGCGAAATAGATAACACCGGATGAATCCTGGTCAATATCGAGAACTGTATTATCGAGGAGTCCATCCTGTTCGTCAAGCAGGTTCATTTCTCTCCCGTTATAACGCACCACGCCCGAATTTGTGCCGAACCACATGTAGCCCCGTGAGTCCTGGAAGATGGAGAAGACATCTTCCTGGGGGAGTCCGTCTTCGGCGCCATAGAGGACGGAAGGCAGTTGTCCGGCCTGGAATCGCTGGTAGTAGCTGTTCATATAGTCGCTGGAAGCCTGGACGCTTGCTCCGCTGATGGCTTTCAGCAGAATCCTGATCAGTCCTTTTTCCCTGGAGGCCCTGATGAAGCGCCCGAGCTCTTCCTGCAGCAATGGCTGGTCTTTGCGCACAGCCCAGCTCACATTGAACTCGCCCAGCGAGAGCTTGACCTCAAGGTCGGGATAGCGGGTCAGCTCAAGAAATGCATTGTAAATGATCGTGTAATCGGCCTTGCCGGCATCCACTTCCTTCACAAAATCATCCACATTCTCAACATAGTAAATACCGGTGATATCGTTTTTCTGCATCATATCCTCGTAAACGGTTCCACGGGCTGTCACCCCCTTGAGCTTCTTCAGGTCGTCAATGCTGCTGATGCGTACGTCTTTCTTTGCGATCACGGCATATTCGGTGGGATACACGCCTACCAGGTTTACCTTGTTCTCGCGCCAGGGCAGGGGTGCAATCACCTCGCAGGCCACATCGAAATAATTGAACCAGTCGGGAGTATAAATGCTGTCTTTTACGATGATCCCTTTTTCATTTTCCCAGTACCTGGAAAAGGTGGGAGTGATGACATATTCCAGCTTTACTCCCAGGTGATCGGCAAATTCTTCCGCCAGGGCGTGCATGAATTGTTTCTGACCGCTCTCTTTATAGATGAAATCCCTGTCGCGGAGGGCCACAATCAGCTTCTTCGAACGGATGATCTCATCCAGATCACGGTGGTACACCTGCAGGGTGGTGGTTCGCGATATCAGGCTGACATAGCTGGAATAGGTAAGACCGAAGGTATTGTAGAAAATATCGTCAAGCACGCCGCTGGTGGCCAGGGTCTGGAAGAAGTTTTCCACCTCTTTTTTCAGGAGATTAGTCTTCTCTACCGCAAAAGCTGTTTTTGACACCTTGCTGACAGGCAAAGCGATCCTGAACCTGTTTGGGTGGTCAGAGCTGAACTTCAACGCTTCATCGGCATCGAGGATGATGCCGTCGGTCTTTCCTTCCAACAGCATATTTTTGGCTTCCTCCCCCGAACGGGTGACCACCATTTCAATCCCGCCTCCAATCTGTTTGTTGATCGCCTTGATATGGCTCTCAAAACTGGTTTCTTTCTGAAAGGTAAGTTTCAGGCCTTTCAGTTCAGAGTAATTCCTGGGCGAAGCCACCTGCCTGGAGGTCAGTATCAGTTCAGCCGACATGAGCGTTTCCGCAAAATCGAACAGTTTCTTTCTCCATTCAACAATGGTGAAGGTGCTGCAGATAATATCCACTTTCTGGAAAATATCGGGGGTATATGCCACCGAGGGATCGGTCTCAAGCCCTTCAGGAATTATACCTCCCTTGCGGAAGGCGTCCTCCCATTCCATCTTCACGGGGATGAATTCAACGTTGAGGTATTTTGCAAATTCAACAGCCAGCGGGTAATTGATATTATGAAAATCATCCTCGCTCATGCCGACAAATAGCTTACCGCTCCTCCTGATCTCCTCAAGGCTCCTTGTAAGGCAAGGCTGGCAAAAGTGAAGCGCGATGAAAAGCACGAACAAAAACCGGGTGTATTTCATACTGCTGTTCAATGGATTGAATTCAAAATCCAGAATAAAGATATAGAAATCCCTGATAAATTGCCACATGACCTGTCAAAGTCCCTGCAACCGTTGAAGCAGTGATTCCCGAATGGGAGGAGAAGGGATAACCGCTGCATTAAAGCAAACACGATCTTATTGTACAATATAAACCGGGGAGAATCATCGTCCAATGATGTTTTTTACGTACCTTTATTTCCTGCCGGGAAGCACAGGAGAATTGCCCGGGCGTTGTTATCGTCGTTTTTGCTTGTGTACCAGAGGATTACCTCTTCATATGACCTGCTGGAACCTTATTGCCGGTTTTTACGTATAATATATATTACCTTCTTCCTGATTATAAACTACCGATAAACAAATAATTAACCCCTGTGATACCATAAA
>JAXDBV010000109.1:0-7665 GCA_034678415.1 Bacteroidales bacterium | reverse complement strand
TACTCCTATCACAACCATGAGAATGATGAGCTTGAGCAAAACCATGGTATTCCCCGCCACTTTTGTCTCGTAGATACCTATATACACAAGAACGGTGATGAGCACCACGATGAGAAATGCCGGGATATCGGCAATAAGCCTTATTCCGAAGATCACGGGGGCAGAGGCATAGGCGTGGTAGGCATCGCTCAGGGGCCTTTCGACAGACGCCAGGTCGGTACCCGCCGCCAGCAACCCCGTCACCTCGTGATACCCCCGGAAAGCAGAGAGATAATCAATGCCGAGATATTCGGGAAAGTGCAGGCCCATACCCTGGATCCAGGTGGTGAGGTATTCCGACCATGAGATGGCAACAGCAATATTTCCCACCGAGTACTCCATGATGAGTGTCCACCCGATGATCCATGCCATCAGCTCTCCAAAGCTGGCATAGGCATAAGTATAGGCACTCCCGCTGATGGGTATCATGGATGCGAACTGTGCATAGCAGAGAGCGGAGAAGCCGCATGCAACGGCGGTGAAGATGAACAGCATGGATACGGCGGGACCACCCTCCACCGAGGCATTGCCAATCGTGCTGAAGATACCCGCGCCGATGATGGCAGCGATGCCCATGGCTGTGAGATCGCGCACACGCAGGCTCTTCTTCATCGTCACACCTGCCCTCTCCGACTCGGCAGCATGCGCGAGAATATCATCTATCGTCTTCTTTCGGAAAAGGTGATCGAATTTCATGCCTTGCAGGTTTCCCGAAAAATACGCGTTGTTGCTTTCATAACCGGTGTTTCTCCTCGCGTATGACCGTCCTTGATACCCCGGACGTCCCGAAATCGATTCGCCGGTAAAAATACAATGGTTGTTCACCGGCAAGGCCGGGATGGAAGATGTTGATTAAGTCACTGAGGATCAGATGGGGAGCCATCACCCCCGATTCCCAGTATTCGTTTCCGCCCGTTCCGTTCATGCGGGCGTTATTGTTATACACCTGTTGTGATTTAAATACCGGCAGGTTTGCCAGCCTGGGTTCAAGACCCGTGATTTCACCGGCGGTGACGGCGCTGCCCGGGTTGATCCATATCCCTGCACCGAGAGCTACATTATACACCTGTTCAATGCTGAGGGGAAGGGTTTCACGGGACGTGTCGGAGGCAAACAGGTAATCGCCCCCGGCATCACGGATGAAGGCTGCGGCAAACGACCGGCCTCCCGGCATGTACCAGATATCCTTCCATGGCAACCCGGTGAGGATTCCCGGCCTGGCCGTGACACCTGCAGCAACCTCTTTCAACGCAAGGTATTCCTTCTCCACCCTGCTGAATTTTTTCTCTGCCAGGGTATCAAGGTCAAAGAAAGATGCGATGAATTTCACCCATTCGGCCTTACCCAGCGGAGCCGACTCGAGGTAATCGGCATTGAGCACCACCGGCAATCCCAGTTCCTCCAGCCGCCCTATATCCTTGCTGACCTCTGCATTAATACCATAGGTAATGATCAGGTCAGGCTTCAGACCGATAATATTTTCATAATTCAGTCCCTGGTCATATCCTATATCCCTGATCTTTCCTTCCCTCACTTTTTCAATATAATACGGATCGGTGAGAAGGTGCGGCCCGGAAAATCCCACCAGCGATTCCTGTACACCGAGGAATGACATCATCCCGGCATGGGTGGTTGAAAAACAAACCACCCGTTTCACGGGGATGGTGATCACCTTCAGGTGTCTGAGGCTGTCGGGAACCACAACACCTGTGGGCCTGAGGAGGTACTGCATCATCACCTTCCCTCCACCCTGCCAGGGGCTGAACACCCTGACTATCTTCAGGGAGTCAATACATTCAATGGAAAAGCCATGGGCATACTTCAGGTGAACGGTCGTTCCCTGAGCGTTATACCTCTCCCTCGCTCTATCCCTGCACGCTGTGAATACCACGATGGCCGGCAGGATGACACACCCCAGGAGGAAACCGGTTCTGCAGCTATTCATGAATGATCGCAATAGTCCCAGAAAACATTTCTTTCCCCCGTTGCACCTTCAGCACATACAATCCCGGGGCAAGGTTGCTGCACGGTATTTCAGTAAGGGCAGCGCCAGTGTGGTACACCCGCTCGTATACCAGTGTTCCTGACAGGCCGGTCAGACTGACGGTGATCTCTCCGTCTGCCTGCAGGCCGAAGGAGATCATCAGTACCTCGTCAGCCGGCAAGGGATAGATCCTGATGGTTTGCAGCACAGGATCATTAATGCCCGAAACAGTGATCTGCAGGGTGGCTGTATCCATGCAGGCCACGTTGCTTACCCGTTGCCTCACGACATAGCTACCGGTATTGGTATACCTGTGTTCGGGATTACTCTGTACCGCCGGAGAGGTATTGTCTCCAAAATCCCAGTAATACTTGCCGGCATTGATTGACTCGTCGGTAAACCTTATCCAGTTGTCCTGGTCAGGGGTATATGAAAATCCGGCTGTGACGGGGACGTTGAGCGTGACATCAATCTCCCTGTCAACCGTATCGCTGGTTATGGCATCGGTGACGATCAGCCGTATTGCTTTTGTGCCCCCTCCTGTATACTTGACGAAATGCGGACCAGGGCCGCTGGCAGAAGGCGGGATAGCCTCATCACCGAACAGCCAGGTATGGCTGTTCACCTCGCCTGATGAGTAATCATTGAAAACCATGAAGGCACCGGAGCAGACCTGCCCGGCACTGACCAGGAAATCAGCTTCGAGGGCGCCGTCGGAGTATGGATTAAAACCTTCGAACATGAGAGGGTTCAGGCTCATCGGATCGAGCCATACTTTCAGCTGCTGATCGGTGGAGGCATAATCATCCCACGCTCGTGAGGTCTTGCCAAAATAGTCGTTGATGGCCCGTCCGCACTGGGCATCCCCGCCGGTGAGGGTACCGATGACATACCCGTTCTGATCCATTAGGGGGGAGCCCGATGAACCACCTTCCGTGGTGCCTATTTCCCAGCGGGCTACCTTCCAGTGGGCATTATGGTCATAGGTGTCGGATGCATCGGAATAGGTTGCCGTGAAAGGAGCCTGGTCATCCATGGCGATCTTTTTCACATCTCCCTGCGGATGATGGATGCACACCGTGGAAGAAATCCCGTTCTCTGTCCGTCTCCAGCCGGCATAGTAAGGTTTATAGCTTTGCGGCGGCCGGCTGTTCAGTTCAACCAGCGTAAAGTCAAGCCTGTCGGAGGTAGCCCTCAGGGTCGCCCCTGAGAGCGACTGCAGCGGAAATACGTCGGGACCGTTACAGTACGGGCTCTGGTAATTGAACACGACGAGGGTGTTAGCGGCATCACCCTGGCTGCCGATGCAATGGTTGGCCGTATAGAGGTAAGGCTTGCCGTCCTCAGCCGTATTATTTAGCATAACTCCCGAGCACAGTTCCACGCCATTGATCAGCAGGCGGCACACAGCCTGGCGTTGCAGCTGCCATTTATCTCCGGGTGGGCAATTGATATCCGGGTTACAGGGCCCGGAGTCGCCAAAGGAACCATCCTTGGCGGTGGACGGGAAAAAGGAATTTTTATAGTCATGCGAGATACGGCCGATGACCAGCATGCCTTTGTCGGCAGCGCCGCGAGGCAGGTCGTACTCAACGATGATGCGTTCTCCGGGAACCGGCATGACAGGTAAGACACCCTTTTCGTTGTGATTGAGGGCGGTAAAGGCTCCCAGCAGAAAAGTTCTTTCAGGGTTGTACATAAAAACACGCCCGTCCTCAGGGATCCGGAATGTTGAGAAGATGATGTTAAGCGAATAGGCGCCGGCAGAAACAAATCCGATCCTCCATACGGCGGTGCCGTCGGGCAGTTCATCCCACCGGCCGTCGCGTTCCATGGAATATTCCACGTCAAACGGCCAGGCAAAGGCAAGCGTTTTGGCCAGCGATCCATCTCCGGGGCTTTCCTTCGTGATATCCGACGGCAGGGCAGGCATGACGATCAGGGGTAACGACGTAAGATCTTTCTGTGTGAACGATGCGGGTACCCCACCTGAACTAAGCTGACCGAATGCTCGGATTCCCGGCAGTATCATACATACAAAGAGCAGAACAGCCTTTAGCAGGTGTCCTCCCTTCATTTTCCGGCCCTTCATCATTCCTTTTATGAGTATAATAGAATATTATGTTTCAAAAACCAGTGATCATCCGCACGAATATAAGAAAAATCAGGCATCGTCAAAGAGCTGTGTATCAATCCCAGGAGACAGCGCCGTTGGGGGCTATACCCACCGTTGCCGAATCGACCAGCATCCCGTTCATATCATACCGGAGCATATAGCCGTTCATGTCGAAGCCGGGAGCGATGAATGCATACAGCTCACCATAGGGATCGGTTTCCAGCCCGTACACTCTTTTGCGGATAACGGGTCCTTCCGGGGCTGTGGTCAGGTCAGCCGCGACCAGGTATACCCCTCCGGCCTCGTCAAAATACAGGGTTGAACCATCGCTGCCCAGGGCTAGCCGGCGGGGATTGTATCCATCCCCTTTCTGCCCTATGATCATGCTGGCGGTTGTATGGTCAGAGAAAGAAATCCTTGTGATCTGCGCATCCGATTCATAGATTACCTGTGACCAGTCGTCACTGTACAACACACGGCCGCTACAAAGCACCCACAGATCATTGCCTGCACAGACAATATCGGCAGGCTGATCGCCCACGGGAATGGTATCGATGATCGAAAAGGTATCCAGGTCGATGACACTCACGGTACTGTCGATGGTCCATCCTCCGCTGTTCACCACGTACACCCTGTTGTTCATCCGCACCAGCGTCTCGGGTCCGTTTCCCACAGCGAGAGTATCTGTCACACGGAGTGTCTTTAGGTCAACACGGTATACCGACCCGCCGAAACTGCCGGCCGTGAGCAAGCCCGTTCCATCGCCCAGCGGGAGGAAATGTCGCGGGTAATCAATCCCGGTTACCGATCCGATGGAAACAAACGTCCTGAGATTTACCATCTCGATTTTCTGCGAGTTGTTGACAACAATAACACCCGTGTCACCCGTGATGGCCATGGACTGTACAACATCACCCAGTGGACGACCGTTGGCCTGCATGAAGACATCCCCGATCATCTTCCCCGAGGAAGGATTATAATGGCTGATTGATCCTGTATTACTGTTGAACTTCCCTTCATTCACGACGAACACACCTCCGGTGAAATGGAACATTTCCTCATCCGCCGGATGGCAGCCGGAGAACAAAAGTATCAACAGGAAGGATAAATAAACGCTTGCTTTCATATTCATTTCTGTTGTTTTATTTCGGAACGCGTGTTGCTGAAACTCATCACTACCTGGATAAGAATATGGGTTCCTGGCATGGCATGAGCCCGTATGGATTCGTACTGTTCATTAAAGAGGTTATTTACCTGAACCGATATTTCGCCTGCCAGCTTATTTTTTCCTGCCTTCCATCCCGCGTACAGGTTATGAAGGTAGCATGGCTGCAGGGAATATGACTCGCTGTTATCGGCCGTGGAGAAACGTTTCCCGGTTACTGATCCCTGCCATGCAAGGAAGAACCTGCCGGTGATGACCGAGATCTTCGAGGTGAGGGCATGAAACGGCACGTATGGCAACTGGCCGTCACCCTGCTGAACCTTCCTGTTTTGTGAACGGGTAAAGAAGTAGTTCATCTCACCCTGCAGCTTCATCCTGCCTGTCTGCAGGTGACCTGATAATTGTGATTCAATACCCCTGGCCCACACTCTGAGGTAATTCTCAGGATACCAGTAATCCGCTCCGGGTATCCACTGTATCCAGTCGATGATGGTTGATGTAAAGGCAGTTATATCCAATCCGAGGGAGGCCTGGCTGACCCGTGATGGCAGGAGTCCGAGGCTGAAACCGGCATCGATGCTCCATCCCTTCTCCGGTCTAATATCCGGGTTACCGCCCGGGATCCAGTACTTGTCATTCAGCGACGGGATCCGGTAATGGTTTGACAGCTTTGCTTTCATCACCAGCCGGTCAGACCATCTATACGTGCCGTTGAGGGCTGTCTGCACGGGAGGATCGTAATGGGTAACCCATTCCTTCAGCATGGTGAGGTTGGTGGTCCACCGCGGATAGGCTATGCGCAGCCCGGTGAAGACACCGTATTTTGTTTCAACAGTCCGTTGTCCGTAACTTTGAACCCTGGCCGTGACGCCGCCGGCTGTGATACCGGCATCAGCCACCAGGTGGTCACCCAGGTACACCCTGTACTCGGCTATGTTCATGAGTTGCAGGGTGCGGATCCGTGAGTCAATGGAATAAAATGCGTCCAGCGGATCATCCTTATCGGTATAATGAATATATTCATTAAACAGGGCTGACCGTATCCTGAAGAAAGACCGGTTATACCGACGGGTATACCCGGCATACATCCTGAACACACTGTCTTTCTGGAAAGCGGTTCCGGTGGCCGTCGCTCCCATGATGGAAGGGATCTCCATCTCCTTTACCTGGTACCATATTCCCGCTTCCACCTGGTGCCCTCCCTTCAGGTTGAGAAAGGTTCCCTGGCTGAAACCGGTATGCCTGAACCGGCTATGTTCAAGCTGAACAAGCGGGCTACCGGGCTTGTAAATATCCCTGAAATAAAAATCGTTGTCCGATGTACGGGAGAACATGTTAAAATGTGCCTGTATGGCTTCATTCCCCAGTTTTGTTCCAAGGGAGGCCTGCCGGGTGCCGAAGCTGCCCATGCCGGCATGAATGGTTACATTGAGACGATTGATAAAATCGGGGTGGTTTTCAAGAAAGATAACACCACCGACATTACCATAACCGAACAATGAACCTGGGACACCGGCATTGACCGATACGCCGTCTGACAGGCCGGGGGTGATCAACGACAGGTCGGTGGTGCCCGTGGTGGCTGAATTGATGGGGAAGCCATTCCATGCAACGGTTGTCTGGTTCGAGGCCGATCCCCTGAGCAGGATGCCTGATAGAGCCCCCTGCGGGCCATACAGCATGACAGGGTAAGGAAGTGTGAGAGAGAGCAACTGGCCCAGGTCGGCCGTTGCGAATCTTGAAAGGGTGGCCGAATCATACTTCCATGATACAGTACCTTCGTGGTAGAGTATGTGGCGGGGGCTTACCACACATATCTCTTCCAGTTTAATAGTATCTATTACCGTACCGGTAAGGGTGGTATGGAACAGGCACAAGAACGACCAGAAAAGAATGGCACGGATTGTTGTCAAGATTACAAATGTTTAGCCCGAACCGAAAACACGGTGGCAGGTCTTCTGACTTACCCTCTTACGTGGCGCCTTCCCATCCTGATCTTACCTGTCAGAACAGTGGCAGGAGTGCCCGTAAGTACTACAGGGTTCACAGCAGCGGGTACTGTCCAGGATTCTAACCTGGTTCCCTTTTCATCCCGCACATTTGATAAATGTGCAGGAACCACCCGGACGCAAATATAATGAATTCTCCCATTATGCAAAACGGAACAATAAAAATATATATATAATATTCTTGTCTATATTCAATATATTATTTATTATTACTCAATTTTATGATATTCACATATAGAATTATATTATGTCATCAAACGCCGATGATCTTCTGAAAGCGCTGTATACTGCCGAGCTGAAGACAGAGAGCTTATCAGGAACTGATCTTTCCCGTTTACTGGAGATAACCCCT
>JAXDBV010000108.1:0-5683 GCA_034678415.1 Bacteroidales bacterium | reverse complement strand
CTGGAGGAATTCCTGAGGCAGCAAAAGCTTGAATCAAGAAGGGAATACTTTGTTCCGTGCACCAATGTATTTATCATGGAACGGTTGCTGAATAACCTGATCTTTTCTTTCAACAAGCTCGGTTACCAGGAGAAAGTTATCCAGCTTGAGAATCTGTTAAAGGCTCTTGAATAATTTCCTTACGGTTTTCATGATTATGGCCACATCGGTAGTCATACTCATTTCCCGGAGGTATTTCAGGTTCAGTTCCAGTTTTTTCGGGAGGATTTCTTCCCGGTAAGTTCTCTCCGGATTTTTTGACCTGGCAAGTACTTCATTCACCGATATGAGTTCAAGGCTGGCATAACTGGTCAATCCCGGTCTGATTTTCAATACTTCCATTTGCCGGGGATTATATGTCTGCACGTATTTCCTCACTTCAGGGCGTGGTCCCACAATGCTCATATCTCCGGTCAGCACATTGATAAACTGGGGCAGTTCATCCAGCTTATACCGTCGCAGGTAATAACCGATACGTGTGATACGTTTGTCCCTGTTTCCGACAGTTATAAGCCCCGTTCCGTGTGCGTTGGACTTCATCGTCCGGAACTTGATCACATTGAAGTCCTTGTTGTTTCGCCCCACGCGAGGCTGGATGAAGAACACCCCTCCCCTGCTTTCGAGCACGACGAGGAGGGCTATCAGGATCAGTAGCGGCAACAGTAGCAGTAATGCTGTCAGCGAAAATATTATGTCAAATGCACGTTTCACCAAGGATCATCCGTATGTGAAATAACAACGGCTTAAAAATAAAGGAATTCCTCCATTTTTCCGCATATGAACGCTGCGGCCCTGCCGTCACCGAGAAAAGACGGGAAATCAGCGTCTTTCTTTTCTTTCAGCAGGTGATAGGCCTCGTTGATCCGTCCCGGATCATCGTCAGCAAGGACAGCGGTCCCGTTTCTTACCAGCTCCACCCATTCCGTTTCCGGCCTGAGAATGATGCATGGTTTTCTAAAGAAATGTGATTCTTTCTGCACACCGCCAGAATCGGTCAGAACCATGGAACAGTTCTTTTCAAGTTTTAGCATATCGAGGTATGATACGGGTGGGATGATCCGTATCTTCCGGTTCCCTTGTAAGCCTTTATATACTTCTTTTCTGAGGTTGACCTCCAGCATGCGTACAGTCCTCGGATGAAGAGGGATCACCACCGGGAGTCCCGAATCAGCAGACAATGTGGTCAATGCCGTGAAGATATTATTCAGCCTTTCCTTGTTATCAGCATTGAAATCACGATGGACCGTTACCAGGAGAAAACCCATTTCCTCCAGATAGTTATCTGCGAGGATAGTGCTTTTGCTGTCGGCCAGTAAGGAGAAGAACAGGGCATTGTCATACATGATATCACCGCAAAGGAATAGTCCGGGGTTAACAGCAGTAAAGGGCGGCTGATCATTCGGCACAACACCTTCCGATTTCAGGTTATCAATGCCCGCACGTGTCGGCGTAAAGAGAAGGGTTGACAGGTGGTCGCAGACAAGCCGGTTTATCTCTTCCGGCATTGCCCTGTTGAATGATCGCATGCCGGCCTCGATATGAATGACCGGACATTTCATTTTGGCAGCAGTAAGGGCAGCGGCCAGCGTGGAATTCGTATCGCCATACACGATGACAGCATCCGGATATTCCTCATTTATAACCTTTTCCATCCCTGTCATGATACGGGCTGTCTGTCCGGCATGCGTACCAGCCCCGGCGGAGAGCTGGTGATGTGGAAGTGTGATACCCATCTCATCGAAGAACACCCCTGACATTTCCTTATCATAGTGCTGTCCAGTGTGGACCACTATCTCTTCGATCCTTTGCCGGTGAAACTGCTTCAACTGTCGGTTAATGGCTGAAGCTTTGATGATCTGTGGTCTGGCACCAATGATATTCAGGATTTTTTTTCTCATGTGTGCCATGTTCGCTCTTAGTATGACAGATGATGCCTGTACCAGTTCAGCGCTCTTGCCAGTCCTTCGGTAAATAATGTTTGGGGTTCATATCCCAGTTCCTTCCCGGCTTTTCTGATCGAAGCCAGGGAATGCATGATATCTCCCGGCCTGACAGGCAGGAATCGTGGTTCGATGGTACGTATGAATGGATCTGTCTCTCCCAGCATGTTCTTCAATTCTTTGATCAATCTGAGAACACTGATCTGTTCGTTACAGGCAATATTATATATCCTGTGTGAATCCTTCGTCGTTGGGGCGAGGGCGGCAAGCTGGTTTGCGTACACCACGTTGCCCACATAGGTAAAGTCACGTGTCTGCGTGCCGTCACCATACACTTCCGGCGGCTCATGCCTGAGCAGCTTGCTGATGAACCGTGGTATAGCGGCAGCATAGGGTCCTTCAGGGCTCTGATGCTGACCAAACACGTTAAAGTACCTCAGTCCGATACAATCCGTACCGTACAGCCTGGAGAACAGGCCGGCATAGTGCTCGCCGGCCAGCTTTGAGAACCCGTAAGGAGAGATAGGTGTGCCTGTCCTGTCTTCCACTTTGGGAAGCTCTTCGAGGTCACCATATACCGATGAGCTGGATGCATAAATGAACCGTTTAACCCCTGCCTTACGTGAGGCCAGCAGCATATTCAGGAATCCTGTCACATTAACCTCGTGAGTCGAAAGGGGATCGTTCACCGAACGGGGCACCGATCCGAGGGCCGCCAGATGGAATACATACCCGACACCGGCCACCGCCAGCTCACAATCTGCAGTATTTCTTATGTCACCCCGTATAAGGCGGAATGCAGGGTTAGCGACAAAGCCGGCAATGTTCTCCTCCTTACCTGTCGAAAAGTTATCAAGGCAGACCACCCGGTTGTTATGTTCAAGCAAGGCGGCGACAAGATTTGAACCAATAAACCCGGCACCGCCTGTGACAAGGACAGAGGCATTTTCAAGTATTCTTTTTTTCATTCAAAAAACATGAATAACAGGAGATATTATTTTGCGTAAGTTACCGCTCTCGTTTCCCTTATCACCGTAATTTTTATCTGCCCGGGATAGGTCATCTCGCTCTGAATTTTTTGAGCGATGTCGTGTGACAGGTTTTCGGCTTCCTTATCCGTCACCTTATCACTGCCCACGATAACCCTTAGTTCCCTCCCTGCCTGGATGGCATAGGTTTTCAGTACCCCGGGATAGGATAATGCCAGGTCTTCAAGGTTTTTCAGCCGTTTGATATATGATTCGACCACTTCCCTTCGGGCGCCGGGCCGTGCACCGGAGATGGCATCGCAAACCTGTACAATGGGGGAAATCATGGTCGACATCTCCACCTCGTCATGGTGTGCTCCGATGGCATTGCAGATATCCGGTTTTTCCTTGAACTTTTCAGCCAGTTTCATACCGAGGATAGCATGTGGCAACTCGGGTTCATCATCAGGGACTTTCCCGATGTCATGCAGCAACCCGGCTCTTTTGGCCAGCTTGGGGTTCAGTCCCAGCTCACTGGCCATAATGGCTGCCAGGTTCGCCACCTCACGCGAATGCTGGAGCAGGTTTTGACCATAGGAGGAACGATACTTCATCTTCCCCACCAGTCGGATAAGCTCGGGATGCAGACTGTGAATACCCAGGTCGATAGTGGTTCGTTTCCCTACCTCAATAATCTCATCTTCCACCTGTTTTTGTGTTTTCAGTACCACTTCTTCGATCCTGGCGGGATGTATGCGGCCATCGGTCACCAGCTGGTGAAGGGCCAGCCGTGCGATCTCTCTTCTCACAGGATCGAAAGCCGAAAGGATAATGGCTTCGGGTGTATCATCCACAATGATCTCTACACCGGTTGCAGCCTCCAGAGCACGTATGTTCCGTCCTTCACGGCCAATGATCCGTCCTTTGATCTCATCCGATTCAATATGGAACACCGTAACCGAATTCTCAACGGCCGTCTCAGTAGCCACGCGCTGGATGGTCTGCAGGACGATCCTCTTGGCTTCCTTGTTGGCGGTCATCCTGGCTTCATCCATGATCTCATTGACCATCGACATGGCTTCTGTTTTTGCTTCCGCCTTAAGCGATTCGATAAGCTGAGCTTTGGCTTCCTGAGCCGACAGCCCCGAGATGGTTTCCAGCTGTTCCACCTGTTGCTGGTGTATCCGCTCAAGCTCCCCATTCTTCTTCTCCACCAGTTCAAGCTGTACCGTCAGATTCTCCCTCAACAGATCAAGCTCATTCTGCTTTCTCTGTACCTCCTCCATCTTTTGTGAAAGCAGGGTCTCCTTCTGCCGCAATTTCGACTCCGTCTGGTTGATCTTGCTGTTCCTCTCATTGATATACTTTTCATGCTCGCTTTTCAGTTGCAGGAACTTCTCTTTTGCCTGCAGAATTTTATCTTTTTTTATCATTTCTGCTTCGGCTTCGGCTTCTTTCAGGATAGAGGCACTTCTTTTCATCAGCATCTTGCCCCACAGCCAGTAGGCTAAAATGAAACCGATCAGCAGCGCTCCCACCGGGAGCAGTATGTTCATTACTGTTGTCATATGCTTATCATATTATTGACATTATTATTATAAAAAAACCCGCATTAAAATCTTCAAGTTTTTTAGAAAACCCCTTACAGTACGGGTGGAGGTGCCGCCGTCTGTCTGACGCCCATTGTCCTCCGAAGAAGATTCCCGTGAATAATGATTCAGCGGGATGATGGTCTGTCATTGAGATAACGAGCTAACCCCCAAAGTGATTAGTGTTGAGTTTCAAAAAGATTTGAAGATCTAATGCGGGCAATACGTTATGTCTATGCAAAGAACCTAATTACTCTTTCTTATATATTCATCCAATTCCTTTACCAGTTCATCCACCTCGCCAACAAGCCCCGATGAGTCTTGATTCTCCTCCAGATTGATGATCCTGGTTACAAACTGCAGAGCTGCCATTGCTAAAAAATCCTGGATATCTTTATCAATATACTTCTTCTTATATTGTAATACCTTGTCATTTATTAGCCTGGCTGCCCTCCTGATAGTTTCCTCATCTTTCCTGTCAATTTTCAGCGGATAGTACCTGTCCGCCACATTGACTCTTATGGAAAGCTTCTCCTCCATGACACATTCAACTTCTATCTATTTAAAAGAGCAATACATTTATCGATTTCCCGCACCAGCCTGTTGACCTTTTGCCTGGCTTCCTGTGCATCGCCACTGTTTGAAAGCAGCAACTTCGCTACTTTCAACTGGTCAAACTTGTGTTCTATTTCAATGTATTCCTTGTCCTTAATTTTAAGTTTTTCTATTAGTTCCTTCTTCTCATGCAACCACTGCTCCTTCTCCGCCCTTAACCTGTCACACATGGAAATAATCGTATATATCTTTTTCCTCAGCTCCTTTATTATTTCATGCTGCGATGCTTCCATGCGGTATCATTCTTATACAAAATTAACATCCCTTTATTAATTTCAAAAATTAAAACTTCTTATTTTATACTCATAACAGGGAAAATGATAGTTTTGTTGATCAATACTACAAATATTTATGTTGAGCATGAATTTCCGGGGATATAAGCCTTTTTCACTGATCCTGTTGTACTGTTTCACCCTCTTTCCTTCCTTCTCCCAGCTCCTGCCCCATAAGGATTACTTCAGGCCTCCGGTTGATTTCCAGGTGATCCTTTCGGCTAACTTCGGAGAGATCCGTTCCGGACATTTCCACTCAG
>JAXDBV010000107.1:0-20745 GCA_034678415.1 Bacteroidales bacterium | reverse complement strand
ACCGGTAATTACAAATATCCCTGTCCCGACAATACAGCCAATACCGACGAATACAAGATTCGATGCCGTCAGGGCTTTTTTCAACCGGTGCTCCGAATCGCCGGTATCCTGCATCATCTGCTGCACCGATTTTGTCCTGAAAAGCTTGCTGGCCATATACTGTTCTGTTTGGATCCCGCAAAGACAACCTTATTCCGTAAAGAATCCGGTTTTCAGCACCCTCACCCCTGGGAAATTTGATAAATATTTTATTTTTTTGTACATATTTTTGAAGCCCTAAATATAATGAAACTTCATTACCAAATACAGTTTTTTCTACCTTTGAATAAACAAGGATACTATGATACCCCAGATTCCCGGTTTGCGTCATGCAAAGACTGATAATTTTTTCCTGATCGCCGGACCGTGTGTTGTGGAGACTGAAGAGAATGTGTTCACCGTGGCAGAAACGGTGTCACAGCTGGCTGATAAATTTCGTATTCCTTACATTTTCAAGTCATCGTATAAGAAGGCGAACAGGTCCAGGGCAAACTCATTTACCGGTATCGGGGATGAGGCAGCTTTGCGGATCCTGAGGAAGGTTCACGATACGCTGGACATCCCCGTGCTTACCGATGTTCATTCGGAAGATGAAGCGGAAACGGCTGCCGCCTACGTCGATGTGCTGCAGATACCTGCCTTTCTGAGCCGTCAGACCGAGTTGCTCATCGCAGCGGCACATACCGGACGCTTCATCAACATTAAAAAAGGGCAGTTCCTCTCCCCCGATGCTATGAAATTTGCAGCGGATAAGGTATTGTTCGCAGGAAATAAAAACATTATCCTCACCGAACGGGGCACTACCTTCGGATACCAGGACCTGGTGGTCGATTTCAGAGGCATAACGGAAATGAAAAAATTCGGGTACCCGGTGGTGGTCGATGTGACCCATTCCCTTCAGCAACCTAACCAGGCATCAGGGATAACCGGCGGACGGCCCGATCTTATCGAGACCATCGCCCGCGCAGCGATCGCTGTCGGCGCCGACGGACTGTTCATGGAAACACACCCTGAACCGGCAAAAGCCCTTTCCGACGGGGCTAACATGCTCCGGCTCGAACTCCTCGAACAGATGCTGGAAAAAATGGTCAGGATAAGAGAAGCAGTGAAAAACCTCTGATATTGACTTCCCGTTCGAGCAAACAGTAAGGAAGATTTTCTGCGTATATGCACCGGGAATCACGGGAATTGTATACTTTTATTCCCTTAGTATACCCTTTTATCATAATACACTAAAATTCATCGAATTATGAAAAAATTACTTTCTGTATCTCTATTATCCTTCCTGTTTGCATCTTCACAGATATTGCAGGCCCAGGACCTGGAACAAGTCCTGAAAAAGCATTTCGAAGCGGTTGGACAGGATAAACTGCTGAAAGTGGAGTGCATGGTCTCAAATGCCACCGTTATGCAAATGGGCATGGAACTGCCGGTAGTAATCAAGTACAAACGTCCAAATAAATTCAGGACGGAAGTGAACATACAGGGCCAAAGCATCGTCCAGGCTTTTGACGGTACGGACGGATGGCAAATCATACCTATGGTAAGCCCCGATCCCACCGATCTCGTCGGCGAACAGTTGAAACAGGCTGCCGAACAGGCCGATATTGACGGACAGCTATGGAACTACAAGGAAAAAGGAAGCACGGTTGAACTGACAGGCAAAGAAGATATGGAGGGAACCGAAGTATATCATGTCAAGCTCACCACCAAAGACGGCGATGTCCAGAATTATTATATCGATGCTGAAACGTACCTCCTGCTGAAAGTGAAAAGCACACTGAATATCCAGGGACAGGAAATTGAGGCTGAGAATATTATGGGCAACTACCAGAACTTCGACGGGATCGTTATGCCCATGAGCATTGAATCAAAAGCCATGGGACAATCTTCACAGATCGTCATCAATACTGTGGATTTCAACATTACCCTCAATGATTCCCTCTTCGCCCGTCCGGTAAAAAAAGAATAATACCCGGGATAGATACAAGCCCGTACCGGATGCCGCCCATGAAAACGGTCATGTCCACATCCTCTGACGGGCAGGACATGTTATTCCTGACGGAGGTCAGGCTTTACCCGCCCGTTCCGGATGGTAATCAATACTGCCGCCGGACGTGCGGAGAAATTCATGTAACATAGTCTTTCCCTGTTTTGTTATTACAAGATTAACCTGTATGTCATGATAAAAAAACTCTTGATTCCTGTTATGGTCATGGTGGCATCCGTTATCCCTGACACAGCAGCTCAGGCACAGGAAGATGTCACGATTGATTCAAAGACCTTTGGGGCTATTGAAGCCCGTCATATCGGCCCTGCGAGGATGAGCGGCAGGGTTGCTGCCATCGCCGGCGTCAACCGTGATGACCGCATTATCTATGTCGGCGCGGCATCGGGAGGAGTATGGAAGACTACCAACGCCGGAACAACATTCAAGCCGGTTTTTGATAAGCATAACCAGTCTGTCGGCGCCATCGCCATTGACCAGGCTCATCCCGATACGGTATGGGTCGGTACAGGCGAAGGATGGGTGAGAAACAGTGTATCCGTTGGTGACGGTATCTACAAATCGACCGACGGAGGTGAGTCATGGACAAGAATGGGGCTGGAAAAGACCGAGCGTATCAACAGGATCGTTATCAATCCCCACAATCCTGATATCGTATTTGTTGCCGCTCTCGGACAATTATGGAGTCCTAACGAGGACAGAGGCGTCTACCGTACCACCGACGGTGGCAAGACATGGGAGAAGGTGCTGTATGTGGACAACAATACAGGCTGTTCCGACATTGCCATCGATCCCGGTAACCCGGAGATCCTCTATGCCGGAATGTGGGAATTCAGGCGCACCGCCTGGTCATTCACTTCGGGCGGACCCGGCAGCGCCTTGTACCGCACATCCACCGGTGGTGACCGCTGGGAAAAATGCACCAACGGGCTGCCGGCTGTCACACTGGGACGTATTGCCGTCGATGTCTCACCGGTAAACCCCAACATGGTATTTGCTCTGATTGAAGCGGATGAGAAAAAAACCGGACTCTACCGGTCGATGGACAAAGGTGACTCATGGGAACTGGTCAACAGCACTCCCATCATGGGTGAACGGCCTTTCTATTTTCATTATATCGTTTCCGACCCGGTAGATACCAATCGTGTTTATAAACCCGGACTGTCATTTAACTTCAGCAAGGACAAAGGCAAGACATTCAATACCGGTCTTACCTCTTCCTACGGCGGAGGGTACCACTCCGACCTTCACGCCCTGTGGATCAGCCCGCGCGACAACAGGTTCATGTACCTTGGTACCGATGGAGGCGTATACGTGTCGCACGATCAGGGGATCAACTGGAAAATGGCCCGAAACCTCCCGTTGTCACAGTTCTATCATGTGAGCGTGGATATGGATAAACCCTATAATGTGTATGGCGGGATGCAGGATAACGGTTCCTGGTTCGGCCCTTCGGCCGGTCCCCGAGGAGTGAAGAACAGCGACTGGTATAATGTGAACAGTGGCGATGGATTCTATGTCTTTAGGGATCCCGGCGATCCTGATATCATCTACAGCCAATACCAGGGTGGTAATATCAGCCGGCTGTATATGAGCACACAGGAGGTCAAGACCATCAAGCCCTACGAGGATGCCACGACCGAAAAACTGCGGTTTAACTGGAATGCCCCGGTGGTCTTTGGAGCTACCTCGGATGCCATGTATATCGGTTCACAGTACCTATACAGGTCTGACGATAAAGGCGACACATGGAAAAGAATCTCCCCCGACCTGACAACCGACGATCCCGCAAAACAGAAACAGAACGAGTCGGGAGGAATAACCAAGGAAAACACATCGGCGGAGAGCCACTGCACCATTATCACCATCAATGAGTCATCGCTCGATGAGAATATCGTATGGGCCGGCACCGACGACGGGAACCTGCAGGTGACCCGCGACGGTGGCCGCACATGGACCAATGTGGTGAAAAACGTGCCTGGCCTGCCGCCCAACACCTGGTGCTCCTTTGTCATGCCCGGCCGGTTTGATAAGGCAACAGCCTATGTCACCTTCGACGGCCACCGATCGGGAGACATGAAACCCTATGTTTACAAAACCACGGACTACGGGCAGACATGGATATCTCTTACCGATGATAATATCCCAATTTACTGCCATATCATCTTGCAGGATTTGCAAAATCCCAACCTTCTGTTTCTGGGTACCGAATATGG
Organism: Bacteroidales bacterium; assembly: GCA_034678415.1. Taxonomy (GTDB): domain Bacteria; phylum Bacteroidota; class Bacteroidia; order Bacteroidales; family VadinHA17; genus JAXDBV01. The sequence goes on along the minus strand of JAXDBV010000107.1, from coordinate 16,482 downwards.
GTTGTTTGTATCCATCAATGACGGGAAAGCCTGGTCACAATTCACCGGTAACCTGCCCAACGTGCCGGTGATGGACATGGTGATTCACCCGCGTGATCACGACCTCGTACTTGCCACCCATGGTCGCGGCATCATCATCATTGACGATATCACGCCCCTCCGCCATCTGACTGCCGACATCGTGAACAGGGAGATAGCATTCCTCCCGTCTAGAACCTACTATGTAAGAAACATTGGAAGTACCCAGGAATTCAGCGGCAATGATGAGTTCGTGGGTTCAAACCCCCAGGAAGCAGCCATGCTGACCTATTACCTTAAGAAACGCCATGTGTTCGGAGATATGAAGATTGAGGTGTACAACCCGGAAGGCAAGCTGATCAACACCCTACCGGCCGGTAAACGCAAGGGCATCAACCGTGTCCCGCTGAATATCCGGATGAAAGCGCCAAAGGTACCCAGCGGCAAGAGCCTGTCGTATGCCGGACTGTTCGGCCCGCCCCTGCCCATGGGCGAGTATTCCGTGAAAATCATCAAGGACGGACTGGTGGAAGAAGGACATTTCTCACTCATGCCCGACCCCGACTCGAAGCACAGTGAAGCTGACCGCCGGCTGCAATACACGACCCTGATGAAATCATACACGATGCTGGAAGACCTCGCGTTCCTCGATAAACAGGTTACCGACATCATGAACGCGTGCGAAAAGCTGCTCCAGGGAAAATTATCGAAGGGACTGAAGAAACAACTGGACGATCTCAGGAAAAAGACCTCCGACATCCATTCAAACCTGGTAAATACCTCATCGGAAGGAATGTTCAGCGAAGAGATCATGCTGAGGGAAAAAATCGGTGAGATATACGGCGGTGTTGTAAGTTATCTCGGCCGCCCCACCAATTCCCAGATCGATAACCTTGACCTGCTGGAAAAAGAGATGAAGGGATACCAGCAGGACGTGGAAGGCCTGAAGAAGACCGAGCTGGTTCAGGTGAACCAGGCGCTGGCAAAGGCCGGGCTGAATGAGATCAAGCTGACAACACGGGAGGAGTTCGACAAGGAAGGATCGTAAGTGAAGAGACAATAACGCGTTTTACGCGGAAAACAAGAAGGCCGCATTTCTGCAGTTTGGAAATGCGGCCACTCTTATTTCAGCATCATATCACTGTAGGAAGAGGTCACCAGGTCATTGTCCCTGATCCCGAAAAGAGCCATATACTTTTTGCACTGTCTGAGAAGGGTTTCCTCATTCATGGTGCCCTTCAGGTCCTGTGCCTCTATTTCCACGAACGAGCCGAGGGTTTTCACCACATCGATATGGAACTTCACATTTTCAATGAAGTAGATCTCACGCATCTTGTCGACGATGGTTAGTATACCCAGGGCCTTTGCCAGTAACTCCTTCAGCCCCGAACCTTTTTCGGTCAGCACAACGCTGCCTGCCGCCTTCTTGGGTATTGACAAGTCGTCTCTGACATAGTAGATCAGTGCGCTTTCAATGTTTCCTTCGCGCAGTTTCAGCCGCCCCGCTTCAACCCGGAAATAGGTATCCACCTGGTGATCAGTGCCGATGAAATCAGCGTTCTCATTCTTTAACACTTCCCTGACAAGATCAGGATTGGCACATGCTGCCTTGATCTCAATATTTATGAAACCTATCATTTGTAAAAAGGAATTATTGAATGAATTACTGAATTAATTAATGAATTATATGAGAGGGAAATTGATAAATAATACAAACCCAGAAAGAACGGGGTCTGTTGATAAATCCCACGGCATTTTGCTCTTACTCCCTTTCCGGATTATAAAAAATCTGTACTTGTACTCCCTCTTACATGGCGCCGCTCTGTGTTTTAAAAAAAAAAGCAGACCTGTAAGCCGGGTTCTGTCCCTTTTCCATTGTTCTGCGAGAGAAGGCGGAAAAGGTTTCTATCATTTCTCTGGGCCGGGTGTCACCACCGGGCTCATGCGACCTACCCCCCGGCATCGGACGGGCAGTCCTTATACGCCGGTATACATGGTCTTGCAACCCCTGAGATGGACAGCACGCAATGTCACCACTGCGTCTGGTGGGCTCTTACCCCACCTTCTCACCATTGCCATCCTTCACCCGCTATTGACAGACGAAAGAAGGCTGTTATTTTCTTCTCCATACCTGTACCCTCACGAGCACCTTCCCTTTCGGAAGCAGGGCGCCCTTCGTTGCCCGGACTTTCCTCAGCATGCATGACACATGCCGCGATAGAACAGTCTGCTTTCCCGCAAAAGTACGAACATTATTTGGTTCGACGAGAAAAGATGCATGGTTTCACAATGAAAACGATATCCGATGAGAGGTAACAATACGTGCTGAGGAAGAGAAAGGATAGCATGTTACGGGTTATCCGGACAGACGATACAGCCATAGCGGAAATCCTTGCGGGCATTCCTCTGTCCCGGCTGCACCTGACATGCCCTCATTTCGGGTGCACATCCCCGGTATCAGCCTTTCTTCTTAACGCCTACGTTCGCTTTTCACGGGAAAATGACCATTGTCGCACCATACCCATACTCCCTGAATGAAGCATCCTGGTACTTAAGTTTTGGGTAGGTTGTTTCAATCATCTTACGTATCTCATGCCTGAGCTTCTGGTTACCCACCCCATGGATGAACACCATTTTTTTTGTTTTATGTCTGATCGCGCCTTCCAGGGCTGTGGTGAAACGTGCCAGCTGTATCTCCAGGATCTGTGCTGCATCGAGCTTTTCATGATCATTTACCAGCTGCTCGATATGCAGGTCCACCTCCTCCACCCTGCCCTTCTCATCCTTCTTTGCCGCCGCCCGTACCTGTTCATCGATGCTCTTCACCGTCTGTTCCCTGAATTCCTCCAGCGTCATCTTCATCGGCTTCCTCACTCCCGTTGCCACGGTGAAAGGATAGAACACTGCTGTAGTATCGAAGTATTCATTTTCCGGGGGTGCACCGGCGAAAAGTCCACGGGCATTCACCGGTTTCCAACTGAGATTGAGCGGCAACACCTCAGGAATGATCGCCTCAGGATGGTACAGGATGGCCTGGGCGTAGATCTCATGCTGCTTCTCGAGGAACATGGGAGAGCGCGACATGAGGAACACCTTCATGTCAGGCTCAAGCCTACCGGAATGGATATTGCTGTAATAATTTCCTGTCCTGATCGAAACAGTATAATACAGGTAAAAGGAACTGTCGTTGACAAGGAAGAAGCTGTACTTGCCGGCCGGCTCATTCACCAGCGCCAAAAACACCTTCGGGGGAAAAGAGACCTCCGCCAGGGGAAGGGACTCCTCTTTAGGCAACGATCCGGCTAAGCTTAATGTTTCTCTCTCATCTTCAACATCTTCATATTCCCGTGGCGGTTTGTTCCCACGTATGTTCTCTTCCTCGTTGTTTGTAGCTGATCGATCACCGGGGGTATCGTCTTCTGTAGGATCCGTAACCTCTGAATGGTACATCACCTGCTCACCGGTTCCCACAGGGATTATTTCCGATATTAGCACAGGAACGAGGAATCCATCTTCAATAAGAACCTCTGCCGTTTGGTCATCAAGGAAACGCACGAGGGTGCCCTCGCCCGTGTCGTCCAGGAATTTCACTCTATCTCCCGGTTTCAGTTTCATACCTTCACCTTTTACCTGCAAAATTACTTAAATTTGCGGACAACCCAAGCAAATGGACAGGGAACCGACAGCATATATACCCGACAGTATCAGGGATATCTTTCCCGGCGACTTTGTGTATCATCTCCCGCCGGAAAGGATCGCAGGGTATCCTCTGCCCGAACGCGATGCATCAAGGCTCCTTGTGTACCGGGACGGGAATATCTCCGAAGACCTGTTCCGGAACCTTGACAGCTTGCTGGATGAGGGTAGCCTGCTGGTGTACAATGACACACGGGTGATACAGGCAAGACTGGTGTTTTACAAGAGCAGTGGCGCCAGGATAGAAATATTTTGTCTTGAGCCGGAGGATCCCACCGATTACACACAAAATTTCGCGAGCATGTCAACCTGCACCTGGCGCTGCCTGGTGGGCAATGCGAGGAAATGGAGAAAAGGGACTCTGCAGAAAACGCTGACCTGGCAGGATCAAACGATCCAACTGATGGCAGAGATGAGGCACAGCGGTGAAGGCTACCACAGTGTGCGCTTCTCATGGGATGCTCCGCTTAGCTTCGGAGAAATACTGGATATCACCGGACTGACACCTATCCCTCCCTACCTGGGACGTGAAGCGGAGGCCGCCGATCGTGAACGCTATCAGACCGTCTATTCACGCATCAACGGATCGGTGGCCGCTCCAACAGCCGGACTGCATTTTACAGACGAGGTACTGAAAAAGCTGGGGCAAAGGAACATACACCGTGTTCCGGTACTGCTGCACACCGGCGCAGGCACATTCAAGCCGGTACAGGCCGACAACATCCTCGACCATGTGATGCATGCGGAATATTTCCGGATCAGTAAGAAGAGCATTGAGACGGTTGCCGGCCATCCGGGGAAGGTTATTGCTGTCGGTACAACCACGGTACGTTGCCTCGAGAGCCTGTATATCATTGCGTCACAGGTTACGGCAAACACCGGTGAACCGGTGTTCAGCCTGGGGCAGTGGGAACCCTATACCATGAAACGGTATCCGCCGGTGGCTGAAGCGTTAAACAAACTGCTAACCCTTATGCAGGCCAGGGGATGGGAAACAATCGAAGGATCCACACGTATCATGCTTGTGCCCGGCTACCGGTTCACCATACCCGATGCCATGCTGACCAACTTCCACATGCCCCGGAGCTCACTCCTCATGCTCATCGCCGCTTACACCGGTAATGACTGGAAAATGATCTATGCATACGCTCTTGAGAAAGGATTCAGGTTCCTCAGTTATGGGGATACATCCCTGTTATACAGGAAACAATAGAGACCTGACGCCTGGACAACCGCCAGTAACACGATTCGTATTAATTTCCTGCAACATCAGACCCGGAAAACCGCACGATCAGGCATTGCTCATATTCCCAGTACATATGCAGATCTTTTATCTGCAACGTGAGAAGAATCTTTTTCATGGTGACACAACATCATGCCACATACCCCTGAAGAAGACATATAAAGAAAATAGAAGCCGTTAAAAACAGGGCCGCCAGATAACGAAGAAAATCAGTTTTGCTTTTCGCTCATCAGGTCCCTGATAAGGCCTGCAAATGCATAGACATCTTCCTCGTTTGTATCCCAGGATGTCATCCACCTCACCTCATTGGTGGTTTCACTCCATTTATAAAAGAAATATTCTTCCTGCAGCAAGGGAATTATACCGGGAGGGAGGATGGCAAATACGCCGTTTGACTCCACCGGCTGGGTGATACGGACGCCTGGAATGGATGACACTTCTTTTTCCAGCAGCCTGGCCATCTTGTTGGCATGGCTGGCATTTCGTTTCCAAAGATCATTCCTCAGCAGGCAGTCAAACTGGACGGAGATGAACCTCATCTTGGAGGCCAGCTGCATGCCCTGTTTGCGCACGTATTTAAAGTTTTTTGCCAGGTCAGTATTAAAGAAAACAATCGCCTCGCCGTACATGAGGCCGTTCTTTGTACCGCCGAATGAAAGCACATCAATACCTGCATCCCGGGTCACTTCCCGCAGGGTTGCACCGAGGGATACCGCTGCATTGGCAATCCTTGCTCCGTCCATATGCACCACCATCCCTTTCTTATGAGCGTAGCTTGTCAGGGCCCGCAGTTCCGGGACAGTATAGACCGTACCAAGTTCCGTTGCCTGGGTTACGGAAATCACGCGTGGTTGACTATGATGTTCAAAATCAATATTATACACATGCCTGTCCACATCCCTGACGGTGAGTTTCCCGTTGGTCGTTTCAACAGGGATGAGCTTGCACCCGGTGAATCGTTCGGGGGCACCGCATTCATCCTCCATGATATGCGCCGATGCTGCACAGATGATCGACTGGAAACTCTCCGTGGCGGCCTTAAGACCCAGCACATTGGCACCTGTACCCAGAAAAACAAAAAATACCTGTATGTCATTTCCGAATGTATCCATAAATGTTTCAATGGCCTGCCGGGTATACGAATCATCGCCATAAGCAACCACGTGTCCCTCGTTGGCCTTATTAATGGCTTCCATCACTTTGGGATGGACACCGGCATTGTTGTCGCTGGCAAAACCTCGTTTATTCATGAACATCGATTAGGTTCCTTCAAAAATAATAAAAAGACCATGCATCATCAACCTGTCAAAGTAAATGACTTTCCATTGTCGTCTTTTTCCCGCATGATATTTTAATCAGGCAGGTATTCAGCTGTCTGGACTCACCTGTGACCGGGATTCGGGCCTCAAAGTTTGTTCAAAGTGATAGCATATGCATAGATGAGAAATCCGTTTATCGTTAGGATTTTATAATGGAATTAATCATTAATTTTATCGATGAACTTATCATGATAAAATGGAGAAACGGCTATTAGCGGTGATCCTGTTGATAGCAGTAATGATCACGGGTTGTACCAGGCAAGAGAGAAAGCATCTTGTTCCTGAAGACGAAGTGTTCTACCATGTGTTTCTTCGAAGCTTTTATGATTCAAACGGTGACGGGCATGGTGACCTGAACGGCCTGAGGATGAAGCTCGACTATCTCCAGGATCTGGGAGTGACAACGGTGCTGATCACTCCTCTGTATCACTCGCCCTTTTACCACAATTATTTCGCGGAAGATTTTTACAGGATTGATCCCGAATATGGCACAGAAGCAGACCTGCTGGCGCTTATTGACGATATGCACCGACGCAGGATGAAACTGATCATGGACATGGAGATCCACTATGTGACAAACCTCCATGAATGGTTCAGGGACTCTTACGGAAATCCTTCCTCACCATACAGCAGATACATTATCTATAATGACTCTGCCAATACCGATCCTGAGCCCATCATCTGGGACATGGATACCGTTGATGGTTGGGGTGTGAAACAGGTGTCGCTCTGGTCGCTTGACCTGTACAGGAAAGAAGTGGCGGATTACATGCATGGACTGTTCCGTCACTGGGTTGATCCTGACGGTGACGGTGACCCCGGCGACGGCATCGACGGGTTTCGTATTGATCATATGATGGATAACATGGACTGGAAGGACATACGTATAGGGCTCCTGCAGCGTTTCTGGAAGCCGTTGTTTGCAGAGCTCCGCGCCCTCAACCCCCGCCTGATAATAGCCGGTGAACAGGCGGAGTGGAACTATGGTGAGATCTATCTTGGTGAGGGGTTGGCCGACCTGGTGTTCGCCATACCCCTGTGCGCGGCAATCAATACCTTTGACAGGAACACTATCAGGGCAGTGGCCGATACCACCTGTTCCTTCATGAAACCTGGAAAAAGCGCACTGGTGTTTATTGAAAACCATGATATGGACCGTTTTGCCGGCACCATGAACGGCGATCCCGCAAAGCTGAGGGCAGGCGCTGCAATGAATATCCTTCTCAAGGGTGTACCCCTGATATACTATGGCCAGGAGCTGGGAATGAAAGGAAGAAAAGATACCTCCATCCCGCATGATGCAGGGGATATACCCCGCCGTGAAGCATTTGAATGGTACAGAACCGTTGAGGGCCCGGGAATGGCCCTGTGGTACCGCGACGGAGGATCGTGGCGGGAGAATACCAACCTGAAGGATAACGACGGTATATCAGTGGAAGAACAGGCAAATATGTATTCCCTCCGCACATATTATAAGAACCTTATTGCTTTGCGGAAGGTAAACGACGCCATACGTTCAGGCTCACAACGGTTCCTGGATAATGACAGGAAAGAAATGCTCACGTTTATCCGTGAGAATCAGCATCAGAAGGTTCTGATCCTCATTAACCTGGGTAATGAAACAGGTGCCGTAACGGTTGATCTGAAGGATGATGACGATGCAGCCGGCGTTATCGATGCACAGCTTCTCTTCGGACAGGATAATCCATACCCTCCCCTGTTCGGGGAAAATCGCGCCCATCTCACGGCAGCACCCTATGATGTGCAGGTGTGGAGATTATATTGACCCTTCTTTTATGCCGTGGATAGGGATAAGCATGAAACGACAAGGGAAACAGGCCGGGTGAAGAGGAGTACCTGATGCACCGCCTATTTACCTGGCCTGCCTTTATTGCCGGAAAGAATCATACCTCTTATTCTGCCTGAGAATATACCGAATACCATCAGCCTACGATGAATTTCCCAACAAACTTGAAGCAGATACACCGCGGCATCATCAGTCGCATCCGTTGAGAACCCTGAAACCGTGGACAGGAAATTCACATTATCAATGTTGTCGTACCCTGTTGAGCCGGCAAAGGCTTTACAATGCAACAGCAATCCTTCTAACCCCTGTGATTGTTTCTTCCTTTGTTCAGACAGCTTTTTCCCGGGCCTTACCTCTTGCTGTGAGTTGGTAAACCAGCAGACCGGTGGCTGCTCCGGCAATGTCAGAGGCAACATCCAGCAGGCTGGCTGAACGATTGGGTATGACATGATACTGCAGCAGTTCTATGGTTCCACCGATAAGGAGTGAGACCAGTAAGACAGACAGTCCGGCGGGAGCCTTAGTCGTCCTGAGAGGCCGGTAAAGAAGAACCGCGAGGATGAAGTACAAACCGAAATGCACGATCTTGTCAAAATGAGGTATATTCGCCAGCGAAGTCATGGGAAGATCGTCTGAAGGCGTAAGGCATAGAATGAAAATAACGGCAATCCAGGCGAGAGGTATAATAAAATGGCTTGTATTTTTCATCGGCTGTCGCATATTCACGTTACCCGGTATGTTGTAAGAGTGAATCCATTATTGACTAAGGTTTCTTGCCGGAGATTATATAAAAATCCGTCCCTGCGGTTTGCACTGTTTGCGGTGCCGGTTAAAACAGCTCATCATACTTTGTCCACAGGAAGTCGCCCAATTCCCAGGCTTTCTTCACCACTTTTTCTCCCCAGTAGATGGTATAATTGGTGAGGTATTCAATTGTTTTGGCCGGTTTTCCGGGAATGAACAGTTCCTGTGCTTTTTTCTCCACGGCCGCTTGCCGTTCAAACAATTCATTTTGCCATGGTATCCATACTGCATCGAGGTCTTTGTGCATGTCACCCCATCGCTGTGCGGCGAGGGTACCCAGCCGGTTAAAGGCCCACCAGGCTGATTCGGTGGTATAGCCATTCGGCCGGCCGGGGGTTTTGTATGATACGGGAAGATCGGTGACACAACCATAGACAGGGATATAGATGGAGGATGCCACGTTATCCACGGCCAGCCATGCTACACCACCGATCTCGTCAGGCAGCCAGTTGCGACACTGGATGATTGTGGCATACATGGTATACCACCGGGCGATGGTTCGTTCACCTAACCAGCCCCACCCGCCGTTGATCCTGAACAGTTTGTTCATATCATACGGCATATGAGGATTGGCCAGCGGCGATTTAACCATCATGCCTTTTTCATCCGCCACCACCATGTCCTTTGTCATGTCGAACTCAGTGCCCTCGTAATAATCCTTAAAAACCCTTACCAGCATCTGCAGGGTAACGAGGGTGTCGGGTTTGACGGAGAAAGGGTAGTTCTCAGCATTAGGATCGAGTTTGAGGGAGGGAGCCAGCAAGTCGAATACCCGCCATTCGCGGCGTCGCGCGGCCATTGAGGTACGGCTTTCAGGTGCATAGGCATAACAGAAACGGAAAGGGCCGTCTTTCTCATCCCACCACCCATTCTCTTTTGCCACGGAAAATATATTGGGTGAGGCCATGAAATAGTCCGGATTATCCAGGTCTATCTCCCTGATGGTACTTGCATTGGCATTCACTCCAACATGATCATCGGGGACGCGTTGTGCAACCCATATGGATCCTGTCTTCCCCTTACCGGGGCCAACGATCTCCAGGTGCCACACCTCTTTTTTATCGGCTATGGTGAGCGCTTCACCGGCGTCGTTCCATCCGTATTGTGCGGTGAGCTCCCCCGCGGTTCTTATGGCCTGCCGTGCCGTGGTGCACCGTTCCAGCATCAGCTGGCAGAGGCGCTGGCAGTCGATCAGCCCCACATCCGACTGCAGTTCAGGACGCCCCCCGAAGGTTGATTCCCCGATCGCCAGCTGGTGTTCATTCAGGCAGGGATAGGCACTGTTGATATACCCGTATGTATGCGGTACCTGCGGGATGACACCTATCGAATCGTTACGGTACATGGGCATGGCGTGAGTATCATCGGCTACCCGGCGGTACATGATGACATACGAGCCTTTTTTATGGTCCATCGCCTGACGGATAAGAATTTCAGAGCGGGTACGGTGGCTGTCATCGGTGTGAGAGGTGATCACCGATCCATCCGCCGTGGCAAGCCTGCCGACAGTGACAGAAGTGCACCCGTCGGGCACCCCACCTTGCCAGTCAGGCATATCAGGTACCTGCCCCGAAAGACTGAAAAAGAACAAAAAACCGGATATATACGTACAAACATGATAATGTTGAAGTATTTTTTTCATTTTTAATATATATTTATTATTTTTAGCAATCTTAGTATTCTAAAATAAAGAAATCGCTTTTAAGTAAGCATTTATTCCCCAATTAATCGTAAGATAAAACCGGGTATTTTATCCGATTTTTTGTTTTTAATAAGAATAGGAACAGGGAACGGGTACAAGACAGAAGCGCATGGATGACAAACTGACATATAAAAAGAAAATACTGGAGGCATGCCTGACTGAGCAGATCAGGCTCGAAGAGCATAACCGGGAGATCATGAAGGAGGCCCAGGAGACTGCAAACGAATCGGAGCAGACCCAGGATCTATATGACTCCTACCGTACACAGCTCCTGCAGAAAAGAGATATGTTTGCCAAACAGCTTCAGAAGATTATTGAGGAAAGGATCGTTCTTGAAAGGATTGATCCTGGTGATCTGCATGATGCTGTTCAGTTTGGCTCGGTGGTGATCACCAACAAACAGAAGATGTTTGTTTCAATAGGGATGGGGAAATTCTCGCTCGACGGCCAGGAATTCTTTGCTATCTCGCCCCTGGTGCCTATCTACAAGGCCATGGAAGGGAAAAAGAAGGGCGACAAGTTCAGGTGCAATAATAATGAATTCACCATACTGGACGTGTTCTGATACCGCATAAACAACCAGGAACCGGTTCTTCCGGAATCACCCTGGCCACATGGCTTACTCCGGTATGTTCCTCCGCTTCAGCACCATTCCGGGATCATTTATAATGAATGATGAAGGATGAGCACGCTAAAGAAGCATCATTTTGGGTATACGTCCCGGTATGATGAAAGAGTACCGATGAGTTTTTTTGTGTTTTCCGGAGGAAGGACAGCATCTGATCCGTTGCTTACCTCTTTCCTTTGAAGGTCAGTCCCAGCTTAAAACTAATGAAGGATGACCTGTCAATGACGGGGCTCATCTGCGTGAACAGGCCTGTGCCGAAATTGAGGGCCAGCTTATCGTTCAGCCTGTGTTTTATGCCTATCCCTGGATTAATGAACAGGCATGACGCATCGAACTGGTCCATATTGAAGAGCACCCCGCCGTCCCCGAACAGGTAAGGAGTGAATGCCCTGTCGTTGAAGGTATACCTGAAATCAAAATATAACGGCAGCATAACGCCCCCGTTAAAGGAATATACCCCCAGCCCGAGGCCGGCAAGGAAGTGCCGGTTGATATCGTATCCGAACACATTTGTTATCCCGAAATAGTATTTCGAGTAAGGCACATCTGTTCTAACTAATCCAACAGCGCCGGCAAGTTCCGTGATGTTTGTAAAACCCGATTCTTTGGGAGGTACCACGGCAAGCTCCTCAGCTTTTTTGATGGAATCTGCCTTCATCTGAGCCGCCTTCTCTTCCAGGTTCCTGGCCAGCGACGCATTCGCCATGTCTGACGCTTCCTTCTCCTTTTCCACGTTGTCAAGCTGCGCATGTAATAATCCTATCTCCTGTTCCAGTGCCTCGATGGTTGCTTGTTTCCCGGCAAGCGACTGACTCAGGGATGCATTCTCATCCCTGAATTTTTTTGCCTCCCTCGCATTGGCTATATTACTCGCTGCCAGTTGTTTGTTCTTATCGGTCAGTTGCCTGAACTCGGACTGCAGGTTACTGAAATCGGTACGAATTGTATCATAGTCCTTCGACAACATGCTTAGTTCGTATGCCAGCGAATCACGCTCACCTGTGAGAGCAGCTTCTATTTCTGCCAGCTGTGCTCTTGCCTCATTTGTCATTTTACCCTGCCGGCAGTACAGAATTATAAATGTCAATAATGCTCCTGTTAAAAGGATACCACCAAACCAAAGGAAAGGAACCAGCTTCCTTTCCTTTTCATTTTCATTTTCGTTCTCAGCTGACATGATGATTTAATAGTTTTGATCAACATTTGCACGTAATATACAATAATTTGCGAAAAATCCAAATTAAAGATATAAAAGTTAAAATGATGAATCTTTTTCCGAATTGTACGTGTTGCGGGGTTTAGAATGGTGAATTACTCCGGTGATATCCGTTCCGGCAAAAATATCTCTGTGAACTGAAAAAAACTGTCATAATCCGTTGTCCGGGATCCGTCACATCGACCGGAACGCCGCCAGCCTGACGCAATGCATCACTGGGAAGTATGTTGTATGCAGAGCATTGAGTGTACCAAAACCAGCAGATATGCCGGTTCCCAACCATTCTTTTGTTTTCCCCGGCTGATGGTTACAATCATGAAATTACGGTGTGTCTTCCTGTCTATTCACGCTGATTATCTAAAACACCGGCATTTTCGGACTTCTCAGAATATATTTGCGTGAAAGCATGAATCCAACCCTGACGGTAAGGAAGGATGACCTGCCTATTCCCGGGCTCATTTCCACCATCAGCCCGGTATTAACGTAAAATGCCATCCTTCCTGACAGTACCGTGCGAAAGCCGATGCCCGGATTTACGAACAGCGCGGTGTTATTAGCCATATCATTCACGCTAAGGAGTAGTCCCTGGTCCATTAGAATAAACGGTTCATACACCCCGTTTTTAAGGGTGTACCGTATATCAACAAACAGAGGTATCATGACCCCCCCGTTGTAGATATTCAATCCGGCACCGATGCCGGTCAGGAAGGTCTTGTTGATAAGATATCCGTTGACGGATGTCAGGCTGAAGACATACCGGGAATAATCAGCTTCGACATCTAATAATCCCAGGCCCGGGCCCATTTCGATAATATTCACATAACCTGGCTCATATGTTACAGTGATGACTGGTTTTTTCTTGCCCATCTGCCCATGGGCACAGAAAACCGCCAGGATAAAAAATATTGCCAGGACACTGATTTTTTTCATGATGAAGCCCTATGTATGATGCTTATAATCCTGTTTTTTTATCCAATGCCTTCCCGGGTAAACAAGCGGCGTTAAGGAGACACCGGTCACGGGGAACGCGCTTAAAAATATTCTGGAACCATGGAACAGGCATCTTAAATCCTCCACGTTGCCCGTGTCATCAGTACTCCCCTGATTATGTTGCAAGATAATAAAATATTATCCATGATAATACTGAGCGTTGGACAAGAGTTGAGCCGGAGTGAGCAATAAAATTATAATCAGTTATTTCCGGGCTTTCTCATATTATCTTCACGACATGTACATTGTGCGGCGCTGCCGTTTCCCGGGATCATCAACTGAGATGAACCTCCTGGAGGCTCCTGTAATCGGGAACCAGCTCTTTCATCTTCATAATGAGATATTCTTCGCTCAGTGTGTAAAGGGAATTAAGGATATCTTCCACCCATACATTCAGGTTTTCATCAACAGGCAGCCTGCTTTTTGCGACATTGATAAGCGGATGATAGGTTGCCAGTTTTTCTTCATGGCTGGCATTCAGTTCTTCATACATTTTTTCACCAGAGCGCAAGCCAATATACTTTATATTGATGTCTTTCCCAGGTTCATATCCTGCCAGTCTGATCATGCGTTCGGCAAGGCTTTTGATCTTCAGTGACGATCCCATGTCAAAGACAAATATCTCTCCTCCTTTACCCATGAAGCCGGCTTCGAGCACCAGCTGGCAGGCTTCCGGGATGGTCATAAAGAAACGTTCCACATCGGGATGAGTGACAGTTACCGGTCCACCCTGTTCGATCTGTTTGGTGAACAGGGGGATGACCGATCCGCTCGATCCCAGGACATTTCCGAAACGGGTAGTGACAAACTGGGTATGTATATTGGTCTGTTCAGCCATCCACTGCATATACAGTTCACAAATCCTTTTCGATGCGCCCATCACGTTACAGGGGTTGACGGCTTTATCAGAGGAGATCATGACAAATTTTTTCACACGGTATTTGACGGCCAGTTCGGCCACGGTTTTTGTCCCGCCCACATTTACACGAAAAGCCTCATGAGGGTTGGATTCCATTAAAGGAACATGCTTGTATGCGGCTGCATGGAATACCACCTCAGGCCGGCAGTTTCTGAAGATATGTTCCATCCGTTCCCTGTTTGTAATATCCGCCACGATCACTTTTACAGCCGAGCGGCATTCCTTGATCAACGGTTCATTGCCAAGCTGAAACACCGGGGTTTCCGCCTGATCTACAAGCACCAGCATTTTTGTGCTGAAGTGCGTTAACTGCCGGGCGATTTCTGAACCGATAGAGCCGGCCGCCCCCGTGACAAGGATGGTATTACCAAGCAACCCTTCCTCAATCATTTTCATATCCAGCCTGATGGGCTCCCTGCCCAGCAGATCCTCCACATTCACCCGTTTAAGCTGACTCACATTCAGATTGCCGTCTATCCAGAGGTTAACAGCAGGAACCTGGAGCACCTCAAGCCCCGACTGCAAGGCCTTGTTAATGATCTGCTTCTTACGGGCAGGCTTGATCTCCTTGACAGCCAGGATCAACACCTGTATGTTTTCCTTTTTTATATACGGCTTATTCAATATTCCCTCTTTATAAACGGATAATCCTCCCAGTTTCTTTTTCTGCAGGTTGCGGCTGTCATCAATAAATCCCCTCACCCGGTAGCTGCTTTTAGAATCCGACCGTATTGCCTGCCATACGACGATCCCCGTGGTCCCGGCACCAAAGATCAATACATTCTTACGCTGTGCGAACGTATTGTGAAGAAACTCGTAGCTAAGCTTAATAACAATCCTCATAATAAATAGTATGGCTGAGATCAGCACATAGTGTATCAGGAGAATGGAAAGCGGCACATTCAGCAGGTCCCACAGGCCAAATTTCCTGCTCAGCAAGGTGAGGAGTATAAGTGAAACCAGAGAACTGGTCTTTGATATAACGATAAGGAATATATCCTGTATGGTGGTGTGACGTATCAGGCCTGAATATGACCGGTAAATAAGAATGAACAGCAAATATACTGCCGTGACGAATAGTCCCTGCTCGAGTGAGAAACGGAAATCAGAGATAGTGGGTGCCAGGTTATACCGCAGCAGGTAAGCAATGATAAAAGCCAGGTAAACAAGGGTTGTGTCCATTAACAGCACCGTCCATCGCGGGATAGAGTAATGCCGGAAAAGCTGCAATATCTTGTTATGCAGTGATTCCCGCCACCATTGACGAATATAGAACATGCCTGAGATGATTATTAATGAGACACACCAAGAATTCAAAAATACATATTATTAACGACATATGAAATAGGTAATAAAGGACGTTATTATGTAATTATTAAAAGCAGGATATATCCATTCGATGTGTAAAAAACCTGCAACGGAACATCAGCTGGTGGATTAATTGGTAATACTCGAAGATAATCAACAGATTACATACCTGCCTGCCGCTATTGTTCGTAAAGATTCCTGCATGTGATGAAAGGATCGTGAACAATGACGGAATGGCAGGTTTATAACAACAGGTTTGTTACATCCGAAAGGGAGATATTCTATTCTCCTGTGCTTTTTGTCCTGTCTGAGAATCCTTATCCATGCATTGTCTGTAGCCGGCATGCCGCTTACACATCCAACCGTTACTTCTCATATCGTATTACTACAGCCTGATCACCTTGTCGAAATATGGCATCAGCGATTTTCTGTGTGTAACAAACAGCACGGTCACTGTCTCTTTCAGACGCACCAATGTATCCATGACCATTTTCTCATTCTCGGGATCGAGAGAGGAGGTGGCTTCATCGAGGAGGAGGAGGTGTGGTTTACGCAACAGCACCCGTACCACTGCCAGCCGCTGTCACTCGCCACCGGAGAAGACGAACTGGTAATTCACTACCCGGGTATCCAGCCCGTTATCAAACCGCTTCGCCAGGTGGGAAGCGTTCACCTGTTTCAGTGTCTTCCATATTTCCTGGTCACTGATGTGACCGGGGCTGTCCCAGGTAAGATTCTCCCTGATTGTTCCATCAATGAAGAACGGATCCTGCGGCAGGTAGCCTATGCCTGCCCTCCAGCCATCGAGCAGGTCATCATCCAGCAAGCGGTT
>JAXDBV010000106.1:0-9155 GCA_034678415.1 Bacteroidales bacterium | reverse complement strand
AATAATACGGGCGTCAAGCGCCGATTCTGCCTCGGCCGACTTTTTCTGCAACTCCTTTATCTGTTCCTTGAGGCTGGCCGTTGCATCCTTCAGCCGTAATGCCTCGGCGTTATTACCAGCCTTGATGTGATCACCGATCTGCCGGGAGAGAGCGTTCATCTCCGCCAGTTTCTCGTCGGTCTGATGCTGTAACTGCCGGCGGCTCTGGTCAAGAGCGGTGATCTGATCGATGATGGCCCGTGCGTCGAAGTTCTTTACCTGCAAACGCCGGATCACCAGTTCCCTGTCTTCCTGGATCAGTTTAAGTGGTAACATAGGAGTGAGATTAACCTGTATAGTATTTTGTAAAAATAAAAAATCTCCTGGAATGGTTGACCGTAACTTCGATCGGTTGTCCAGGAGACCTGTATGCAGAGGATGTCGTGTCTCTCGATCAGTTATTTTCAGGAATCACAGACACGTAAGATATATTCCCTTGTTTTCTCCTGAATTCGACGCGTCCGTCGGACAGTGCAAAGAGGGTATGATCTCTTCCTAGTCCCACATTCAGACCGGGATGATGACGGGTACCTCTCTGACGAACAATAATATTGCCGGCTTTGGCCAACTGGCCTCCATATAGCTTGATCCCCAGTCGTTTGCTTTGCGAATCACGTCCATTCCTGCTACTACCGGCTCCTTTCTTGTGTGCCATGACAGTAAATATTTTAAGAATTGGTTCCTATTTCTTCGATTTCTTCTTTTTTGTTAAGATTTTCTTTGCAACCGGCTTGGGGGTTGCTGCCTTCTTCTCCGGTGCTTTTTTGGCCGGTTTCTTTCCCTCTTCTTTTGCAGCTCCTTTTTTTGTTTCCGGCGTTGCCGCTTTCTTTGCTTCCTTCTTCTCCAGGGTTTTCTCCGGAGAAGCCTCTATTTCCGGCTTCACCACGGAAGGCTTGGGTGCCGCTTTTTTCCTCTCCTTCTTCACCCCTTCTTTCTCCACAATATCTTCAATCAGAAGTTGAGTAAGAAGCTGTCGATGCCCCTTTTTCACCTTAAAGCCTTTTCTTCTTTTCTTTTTGAAAACAATGGTTTTATCTCCCTTCAAATGGGCCACTATTTTTGCCGAAACCAGCGCCCCCGCGATCACAGGTTCGCCAACAATTACGGCATCATCGTTTTCGATCAGCAGCACCTTGTCGAACTGTACTTCATCTCCCTCTTCACCATCCAGGCGGTGAACAAAGATCTTCTGGTCTTTTTCAACCTTAAACTGCTGACCCGCGATATCAACAATTGCAAACATTCTAAGTCGTTAATTAACTGGTTTTAAATATCAGGACTGCAAAAATATAAAAGTTTCGAAGATTAACAAAGAAAAACAAGTAAATTGAAATGCCCTTCCGGCCCAGCGCATATGTTTATTCTCGACGATAAATATTCGCCGGCAGGCACAGTATACAGGGATAACAATCAACTATTTCATTATATTTGTATAATAGAGATAAAGAGGGATCATGATCATCAGCGTTGGTTCAGGATATGAATAAGATCAAGCTCAATGTGTTAGGGATTTCATACAGCCAAACCCAGTCGGGGGCGTATGCATTGGTTCTGACCGAGGAACACGGTAACAGGAGGATACCCATTATTATAGGTGGTTTTGAAGCGCAGGCCATTGCTATACAGCTGGAGGGCCTTACCCCGCCCCGGCCCCTTACCCATGATCTTTTCCTGAGCTTTGCCACTGCCTTTAATATATCACTGATTGAGGTGGATATCTACCGCCTGGAAGAAGGGGTGTTCTATTCCAAGCTGGTATGCGAAAACGGTAGCCGTGAGATCACGATCGATGCCCGTACGTCCGATGCAATAGCCCTGGCACTCCGGTTTAAATGCCCTATCTATACCACCGAGGAAATCATTGCGCAGTCGGGAATTGTCCTCGACGTGGAGGCAGAGGAAGAAGAACTCGAGGCTGAAAAAACAAAGGAAGTGAAACGGTCGTCGCGAAAAACTTCAGATATAACAGGTCAGTTCAAAAACATGACCATGGAGGAGCTGAAGCAAAAGCTTGAAGAAGCGGTACAAAAAGAGAACTACGAACTGGCTTCCCTGATCAGGGATGAAATTACCCAGCGGTCAAAAGGAAAGTAATAACCCTTCCTTCCGCAGCACAAAATGCTGACGGGAAGATGATTGCCTGTATAACCACCGATATGTCGCGACGAAAGACCGGTATGTCCGCAAGGAATATTTGCAGGCATACATACGATCTCATTCCCGGTGGTATTGAATAAACAAAATCTGCAGGCCTGATGAAGAACATTATTGTACTTGGCAGCGGAATGGTTGGCCGTGCCATCGCCATTGATCTGAGCAGGAATTACCCGGTGACAGCCGTGGATATTAATCCAGTCGCCCTTGATCTCTTTGCCTCTTACCCGAACATCAACCCCCTCCGTTTCGACCTGACACAGACGGATGGCATACGGTCACTGGTGCAGGGTTATAACCTTGTAATTGGCGCTGTACCGGGGCACCTGGGATTCGAAGTGCTGAAACAGGTGATCAGCGCCGGGAAAAATGTAGTGGATATATCGTTCTTCCCGGAAAATCCGTTCCTGCTCGATACCCTGGCAAAGCAACATAACGTGACAGCCGTTGTGGATTGTGGTGTGGCACCGGGACTGGGGAATATCATTCTCGGGTATCATAATCGCATCATGGATGTGGATCGTTTCGTATGCCTTGTCGGAGGCCTGCCTCTCCGGCGGAAATGGCCATGGCAATATGCCGCCGTATTCTCCCCTCCCGATGTTATCGAGGAATATGTCCGACCGGCCCGTTTTATGCAACAGGGGAAAATAGTGACGCGCGAAGCTCTCTCCGATCCTGAACTGGTTGAGTTCGATGAAGTGGGAACGCTGGAAGCATGGAACTCCGATGGGCTCAGAACCCTTCTTACAACCATGCACATTCCTGACATGATCGAAAAAACCCTGCGTTACCCGGGTACCATTGAATACCTGCGGGTACTCAGGGAAAGCGGTTTCTTCTCCAGCGAGGAAGTAGCCATCGGCAACCATAAAATAAAACCCGTGGATCTGAGCAGCATCCTTCTGTCCAAACAATGGGAACTGAAACCCGGCGAAGAAGATTTTACCGTCATGAGAATCACCATCAGCGGTTCTAAGAAAGAGAAAAGACAGCAATATACCTGCCATCTGTTTGACAGGTATGACAGAGATACAGACACCCTCTCCATGGCGCGAACAACAGGGTACACATGCTCAGCGGTGGCAACGCTTATCCTTGAGCAGGGTAACCTGAACCCCGGTATCTGTCCCCCTGAGTTTATCGGGGAAGATCCCTGCCGGTTTGAATATATTATCCGCTATCTGCGCGAACGGAATGTTAACATCAGCATAAACTCCTGATAATATGAAATATATACTAATCGTGTTTATCGTTCTCCTGTCAGCAGCACGGGCGTTCTGCCAGGTGTCGGAAAAACAGACTGGTATCGCCATCGGTTTCGTCAATCACCTGAACGGGAATGAAATTGCCAGGGCGTATGTATTGTTTGATTCAACCGTTATCAGACACGTGAGCGAACAACAGCTGGCTGAGCTGTGGCAGATGATTCAGAAACAAGTGGGAAATTTCAAGGAGATATTTGCCGTAACCACGGAAGAGGTCGATACAATAGATTTTGTTTACGTGTCCTGCGGATTTGAAAGGATTGATCTTGATATAAAGATCAGTTTTTTTGATACCCGGGATAAGATTGCCGGTTTCTTTCTGGTACCTTCCACCGCCAGGGTGAAGTATACCCTGCCGTCGTATGCCGACTCCTCGCTTTTTCGTGAGCAGGATATTGTAGTGACGACCGGCGGGTTTGAATTGCCCGGCACCCTGTCGTTGCCCCGTGGTGATGGCCCTTTCCCTGCTATTATCCTTGTGCACGGGTCAGGACCGAACGACAGGGATGAGAGTGTCGGTTTGAGCAAACCTTTCAGGGATCTTGCCTTGGGTCTGGCCAGCCGCGGCATAGCCGTCATCCGGTATGAGAAACGGACACGGGCTGTCCCCAACAAACTGGACGTCAACCGCCTGACCCTGTATGAGGAAACGGTGGAAGATGCCGTCAATGCCGTACACCTGGCAAAAAGCATCGGACAGATAGATCCGCACCGGGTCTTTGTTCTCGGTCACAGCCTCGGAGGATATGCCATACCACTCATTGTGTCTCATCTTTCCGGTGTCGGGGGGGCAATCATGTTGGCCGCCAGCGCCCGCCCCCTCGAAGACCTGCTGGTGATGCAAACCCGTTATATCCTGTCCCTCGACAGCCTCACAACTGAAGGGGAGAAAACCATTAAAACAATTGCCCGACAGGCTGCCAGGGTGAAAACACTCACACCGGAAGATGATACACCGGCCGACAGCCTGCCCATGGGTGTGTCGGCCAGTTACTGGTATTATCTTAACCGGTACGACCACCTGAAAATGGCCAGGAGAATGAAATGCCCGGTACTGATCCTTCAGGGTGAACGTGATTACCAGGTGACCCTCGATGATTATAATATCTGGAAAGAAACCATCGGCCACAGGAGAAAAGTGACCATGAAAACCTATGCAAGCCTTAACCACTTGTTTATCCATGGAGAAGGTATTGTCAGGCCCGATGAATACATGAAGCCCGGTCATGTTGAAGAAGAAGTGATAACGGATATTGAACGGTGGATAACAATGGCAGGGAAAAGAAAAAAGTAGTGTTTTCCTGTCTGGTCACCGGAGCAGCGGGAGATACAACTTGTGAATATCATGTTAAAAAATCATTCCTTATTCGAGTAAGCTTTTTGTTCCGCTTTCTAAATAATTCTTATTTTTATCGGTTCTAAATAGAATATTCCCCTGAAGGGGACAAAATCTGTTTTTGTATGCGGCAATATCTTGACTTGCTTGATCATGTGCTAAGGAATGGAACCGGGAAGAAGGATCGCACAGGAACCGGTGCGATCAGTGTTTTCGGTTACCAGATGAGGTTCAGGCTTAGTGACGGGTTTCCGCTGATGACCACCAAGAAGCTGCATCTACGGTCGATCATACACGAGCTGCTGTGGTTTCTGAAGGGAGAGACCAACATAGGATACCTTACCAGGAATGGTGTCACCATTTGGAATGAATGGGCTGATGAGAAGGGCGACCTGGGGCCCGTGTACGGGTATCAGTGGCGATCGTGGCCAGCCGGCGGCAACAGGCATATTGACCAAATGGCAGCCGTCATCAACTCGATATGCAGCAATCCTGACTCACGACGACATATTGTTTCTGCCTGGAATGTGGGGGATCTCGATAAAATGGTACTACCTCCCTGCCACCTGCTGTTCCAGTTTTATGTGGCCGAAGGCCGGCTGTCATGCCAGCTGTACCAGCGCAGCGCCGACGTTTTCCTGGGTGTGCCCTTTAACATCGCCTCATACTCTCTCCTGCTGATGATGGTAGCTCAGGTTACCGGCCTCCGGCCGGGTGAGTTCATTCATACCCTGGGAGATGCCCATATTTACCTGAACCATCTGGAGCAGGCACGGCTCCAGATGACACGCAGCCCGTACCCTCTGCCTGTGATGAAGCTAAATCCTGCCAGAAAGAATATTGACGATTTCGTATATGAGGATTTCCAGCTTGAAAACTACCAGGCACATCCGCATATCAGGGGTGAGATAAGCGTTTAAGATGATGAATGAAAAAGAAATGAAGACATTTTCCATCATTGCAGCTGTCGCGGATAATCATGCCATCGGTAAGGATAACAAACTCCTGTGGCATATCCCTGCTGACCTGAAACGGTTCAGAAAGCTGACAACAGGCCATGCGGTGATCATGGGCAAGAAGACCTATGAGTCGCTTCCCAAGCGGCCTCTCCCTGACCGGATTAACGTTGTCCTGACTGACCAGCCGGATGAAAGAATACCGGGATGTATTACTGCCTTTTCTGTTCAGGATGCCATTGCCAAATGCCCTGACGACGAATGTTTTATCATCGGGGGCGGCTCGGTGTACCGTCAGTTCCTCCCCCTGGCTGATACACTCTATATCACACGGGTGCACAGGGAATTTGATGCGGATACCTTCTTCCCGGTACTGGATAACCTTGAATGGCACATGGTGTCAAGTGAAAAGATACCTGCCGGTGAAAGCCAGCAGTTTCCATATACGTACCAGGTATATAAAAGAAAAGCAACCAACAAGAGGTCAACTGTCAAACGGACCAGGTAATGGTAGATAAATTTATTGAATTCCCTCTCATATTATTCAGTAATTCTTTATACAGGAGCCTATAGCAACCATCATCCTCCTCTTTCCTTTTTCCGGTAGGAAACAATCGTTGCATCAATCATCATATTGAATAACAGTTATTTATGATAAAATCTGCATGGTATGCTTCTTTCCCTCCGGGATTAAACCTTTTTGTTTGCCCGTAATCTAATCAAACAGTTTCTGCATTTAATTCATTTTAAGCACTTACAAAAACATGTCATTATGAAAACGAAGAAGCTATATTTCTTTATGTTGATGCCGGTGGTTTTATTCCTGCTGGCTGCCTGTGAGAAAACCGGAGAACGGGTGAGCATGGATGATGTGGAGGATGAGAATCTCACCGAGATGCTGTTCGAGGATGTCTTCGCCAGTATCGATGAAGCTGAAACGGCTGTCGACGGCATGCTGTTTTCAGGGCTGAAGTCACTGGAGACAAGCGATTGTCCTGTGATTACTGTAGACAGGCCTGACACTCTACGCTGGCCAAAGGTGATGACCATTGACTACGGGGAAGCCTGTATCAAGTATGCGGGAGACCATACCATCACGCGAAGCGGCAAGATCGTAATCACTTTTACCGGCCGCTTCAGGAAACCGGGCGCCACACGAACGGTAACCATGGTTGATTACTATATCAACGGGATACGGGTGGAGGGAGTAAAAACCATCGTCAATACCGGCCGGAACACAAACGGCAACCTTGAGTTTTCCGTAGTCCTTTCAGGAGGCAAGGTGATCCTTCCCGACTCTACGGTTGCCACCCGTGAGGTAACACGTACCCGTGAATGGATCGGTGGTGAACTGACGCCATCGCCCTGGGACGATCAGTACCTGGTTACCGGTAATGCCGGCGGGATAACCTTCAGTGGACTGGAATACACCCGTGTAATCACAACACCTCTGTCTATCGACAGGGCTTGTCGTTTCATTACCTCGGGGATTGTAGAGATCACCACCGGTGATAATCCCGCCGTTATCCTCGACTATGGCGACGGTACCTGCGATGCCCTTGCTTCCGTTACCATTGACGGTGTAATCCGGGAGATCATACTCAGGCACAATCACCGCAGATTCCCCGGTTAGAGGGTTGATAAAAGAAAAAAGAGCGATGGTTCCACCGCTCTTTTTCTGTTCCTTGTATGATTATGCAACTTTCAGGCGTTGCAGGTTGACATTCTCCAGTTTTTGTTTGACAAAGGGCAGATCGATCGAAATCTCCTTGATATCCTTTGAAGGGGATTCGAACATGGGATCGATCATGATGGCTTCGACAATGGAACGGAGGCCCCGGGCACCCAGCTTAAACTCCATTGCCTTGTCAACGATGTAGTCGTATACATCTTCTTTTATCTTCAGGTCGATGCCATCCATTCTGAACAGCTTGATATATTGTTTGATAATGGCATTTTTTGGTGCGGTGAGAATTGCTCTCAGGGCTGATTTATCGAGGGGTTTCAGGTGTGTAACCACGGGCAGACGGCCCACGATCTCGGGGATCATGCCGAAGGCACGAAGGTCCTGTGGGGCGATGTACTGCAACAGGTTCTCCCTCTCCACACCCTTGTTGTGCTTGATGGCTGTATACCCCACCACCTTGGTGTTCAGCCTTTGTGCTATCTTCTTCTCGATACCCTCAAAAGCTCCGCCACAGATAAAAAGTATGTTCTTGGTATCCACCGGGATCATTTTCTGTTCGGGGTGTTTTCTTCCACCCTGGGGCGGGACGTTCACGATGGATCCCTCCAGCAGCTTGAGCAATCCCTGTTGTACACCCTCGCCCGACACATCACGGGTGATGGAGGGATTGTCGCCCTTACGGGCTATCTTGTCGATCTCATCAATGAAGACAATTCCTTTCTCGGCTGCCCTGACATCATAGTCGGCAACCTGGAGAAGACGCGTAAGAAGGCTTTCAATATCCTCGCCCACGTACCCCGCCTCGGTAAGGACCGTAGCGTCAACAATGGTAAAGGGTACATTCAGCATCTTTGCAATGGTGCGGGCAAGAAGGGTTTTACCTGTACCCGTTTCACCCACGAGAATGATGTTTGACTTCTCAATCTCCACATCGTCATCCTCCCTCGGCTTGTTCTGCAGGATTCTCTTATAATGATTGTACACCGCTACGGAAAGGATCTTTTTGGCCTGTTCCTGCCCGATGACATACTGGTCGAGGAATTTTTTTATTTCCTGTGGTTTGTGAAGCTGGATCTGATTTACATCAAAATGGCTTTGTTTCTGTGATTCTTCCTGCAGTATGCTGTACGCCTGTTCCACGCAGTGATCGCAGATATGTCCTGATATACCCGCGATCAGCAGGTTGGTATCGCGTTTATCCCTGCCGCAGAAGGAACATTTATCCATTGGTTTGTGGTGTAGGTTATTTCAGTTCCTTGGTTTTCCTTTCGGGACGGAACAGCACTTCATCGATCATTCCGTATTCCCTGGCCTCCTCCGCCGTCATCCAGTAGTCCCTGTCCGAGTCTTTTTCAATCTTTTTAAAGGAGACGCCGGTATGTTCGGAAAGGATGTTATACAGTTCATTCCTCAGCTTAAGGATTTCCCTGGCGGTGATCTCAATATCCACTGCCTGTCCCTGGACCCCGCCCATCGGCTGGTGTATCATGATACGTGAATGCTTGAGGGCAGAGCGTTTGCCTTTGGAGCCGGCTGCCAGTAGAATGGCTCCCATCGATGCCGCCATACCAGTACAGATGGTGGCAATGTCGCAGGAAATGTACTGCATGGTATCGTAAATCCCCAATCCTGCGTGGACGGTACCCCCGGGGGTGTTGACATAAATATGGATATCCTTGGTCGGATCGGTGGAATCAAGATATAACAACTGGGCT
>JAXDBV010000105.1:0-9433 GCA_034678415.1 Bacteroidales bacterium | reverse complement strand
ACCGGTCTTTTGTACTTTAATACCGGGCCTGTGTGCATCCCCGGGGAAAAAAAGAAAGAATGATCCCTGTGTGGCGATGTAGTACTTACAGATTTGTTCCGGTATTTCGAAAAAACCGGTATCCTTCTCGGTATCAAAAGGACTGACAGGAAGGGCTTTTGACAATGGCGCCAGGCCGATCTTCTCCCGTCCCCTGACCACATACTGGATGTCAGCGTATTTTCTGTGAGCCTCAAAACGAGTATCGTTAAACGCTTTGGTGGTACTGTCGGCGACGACGGCGTACACGTTATCGCCATCAACTGTATACCTGCCGGTGGCAATGGTATCCAGGTCCGTATTCTTCAACCATGCAAATGCTTTGTCCCACCTTTCTTTGTGCTTTGCATACCTGAATGCGAACTCTGGAATATTCGTTGATGCATGGGCTTTTAGATTAAGTCCCTGCGCCCATTCCCGTGCAGAAAACCATTGTGAGGCTGTTGCCGGGGTGGTTTTACGGTTTGGCATACCCTGTTTCTATAGTTGGTTGTGTTGTGCATCCGGAACGATGTTCTATCCCATATCACTCAGCCCATGGGTTTCGTCTCCTTCACTGGTCTGCAACCTCTTCATGTTCCGCAGTGTTTGTCGGTGCCTGGTTTTTTTCCCTCCTGTTTCTGATATCCTTTGCTGAGAAGACGATGATCACTGTCCCGACAATAATGAGCATGACAGCGGCGAACACCCCGTTCGGGTTGATGAATCCGTCTGCCTGTGTGCGGTAGTACACTCCGAAAACGGGGACCAGTATGATGAGGGTACCGATGAAGATGACAAAATAATCGGCTCCTATGGAGAGCAGGTTGGATGTACGGTACAGTGGTGAGTTCCTGAACTCTTCAAATTTCTTTTTTGCCGCCCGCGCTGCGCGTGCCCTTGCTCTCATCCTTTCCCTTCTCATCCACTCGTTGAACATTTCCTGCATCTCCGCCGTCGACATCTTCTCCTCCACCTGTGCCTGCCGTGCCCTGTAATCCCGGGCAAGAAAAAACTCATATGCCTCGTTCACCTCGATGAACTTATCCTGTGCATCGGCAGAACGGTTCAGATCGGGATGGTACAGCTTGGCTTTCACCCTGTATGCCCTCTTGATATCGGTCATGGAACATCCGGGATCGAGCCCCAGTACCTGGTAATAGTAAATGGCTGTCATCAATTCTCTCAACAGGATATGTACCGGATGCGAACCGTCATATCCTGATTTTTGTTTTTTTGGAAATTAAGATTTTTTTATGAAAAAAGAAAATGGTATTTTTTGAGAGAAGGAGTACCTATGATAAAGACGGTAACCACGGAGAAGTTGCCTATCCGTCTATGGTTGCATGATATTGAACCGGGGGCCATGCAACAGGCGAAGAACCTGGCAAACCTGCCGTTTGCGCACAGCCATATTGCCATCATGCCCGATGCGCATGAAGGGTATGGCATGCCCATAGGAGGAGTGCTGGCTATCAAGGATCATATCATCCCGAATGCTGTCGGGGTGGATATAGGCTGTGGCATGACAGCCATGCGCACCTCGCTCCGTGAGATGGACACCGGCAGGCTGAAAAGTATCATGAGTAGTATCCGGGGTATTATACCGCTGGGATTCAACCATCATAAGTATCGCCAGGATGAATCATGCATGCCTGAACTGCCGGTCGAAAGGAAGGAAGCTGGGGAAAAGATACCGGTGGTAGCCCGTGAATACGATAACGCCCTTTACCAGATAGGCACTCTCGGGGGAGGCAACCATTTCATCGAGATACAACAGGACGCAGATGGTTTTATCTGGCTCATGATCCACTCGGGCAGCCGTAATATTGGCAAGCAGGTGGCCGATCACTATAACAAGCTGGCCACCAGGCTGAACGAGGAGTGGAACTCCAGGGTGCCACGGTCGTGGCAACTGGCCTACCTGCCCGTCGATCAGGAGGAGGGACAGAAATACATCCGCGAGATGCAGTACTGCGTTGATTTTGCCTATGCCAACCGGCAGATGATGATGTCAAGGATTATGGATGTTGTAAATGGAATGTACCACGGGGATGTGAGCTTTGAACCGGCCGTCAATATTGCGCATAACTTCGCATCCGAGGAGGTACACCACGGACAACGGGTATGGGTTCACAGGAAAGGAGCCACACAGGCACGGAAAGGACAGACGGGTATCATACCCGGATCGCAGGGCACGCAGAGCTATATTGTGAGGGGGCTGGGCAACCCCGACAGCTTCGAGAGCTGTTCACACGGGGCAGGCCGGGTGATGGGACGAAAAGAAGCGATCCGCAGTCTCGACCTGAAGGAGGTGATACAACGGCTTGATAAGAAGAACATCATCCATTCCATCCGTTCGCAACGCGATCTTGATGAAGCGCCTGACGCCTATAAAGACATTGCCACCGTGATGCAGAACCAGTCCGACCTGGTGGAGATTATGGTTGAACTTAAACCTCTGGCCGTGATCAAGGGATGAGATGAGAGGAACAGCATCATATCCTTCATACCTTGCACTTTACCACAGCGGTGTGTTGAAGCGTCGTGCCGCGGAGGCGTGGGAAAGGCTGGCCGGGTGCCGGCTCTGTCCGCGGTCCTGCGGGGTGAACCGCCTGGCCGGGGAGACAGGCATATGCCGTACCGCCGACAAAGCGTGGGTGTCAGCCTGCCATCCCCATTTTGGCGAGGAGGCACCCCTCACGGGTAAACACGGCTCGGGAACCATCTTTTTTACACATTGCAACCTCCTTTGTATCTTCTGCCAGAACTATTACATAAGCCATTATGGAAAAGGTGTGCCGGTGAGCGATGTACAGCTCGCGGAAGCCATGATGCTGTTGCAGCAGAGAGGCTGTCATAATGTTAACCTGGTAACTCCCACCCATGTGATCCCTCAGGTGCTGCAAGCCCTGGTGATCGCCGTTGAACAGGGCCTCCGCCTGCCACTGGTCTATAACTCGGCAGGCTACGACCTGCCCGTATCATTGCAGCTTCTCGACGGAGTGGTGGATATTTATTTGCCTGATTTCAAGTTCTGGAATCCTGAGCATGCACTCCTTGCCTGTTCGGCTACCGATTATCCTGCTACAGCGCGTGAAGCAATAAAAGAGATGCACCGCCAGGTGGGAGACCTTGTGATCAACGATGAAGGCGTTGCCGTGCGGGGACTGTTGCTCAGGCACCTTGTCCTTCCGGAAGGATGGGCTGGTACACGCCGCGTGATGAAGTTCGTTGCTCAGGAACTGTCGCCTGATACCTACGTGAACATCATGGGACAATACCGGCCATGCTACAAGGCACACCGGGTGAAAGCGCTGGCAAAAGACCTCGCACCGGCTGAATACCTCAATGCCGTAAAGGATACAATGGAACAGGGAATATACCGGATGGATAAACCGCTGTGATAGGGGTAACAGCCTCGCGGAAGAAAACACTGACCCTCTGCCATGTTTCCAGTAGAACCGGTGTTGAGAGGTAACATCTGGTTAACCGGCTCTAAATAAGGATATAAGCCGGTGATATACTTCCGGCGATACGTTTCTTTGCGACCGGTAGTACAATCCTTATGATGACTCCCTAATGCTGCAATACCCGATTTTCTCGGCCGCCAACAGGGCAGTATGTTAAATAACCGGCTAGTATGCGTTTCATATTTCATCTTTGTTTAATATCTTTATCAATATAGCCGTGCCAATATCAACCCTATAATATTATGATGGCAAAAATTGATCAACCCATGAAAGGATTCTTTCACAAGCTTGTGTTGTTTGCAGGTATACTTCCTGTAACCTTGTCGGTTCTTGCGCAGCCTTCAGGCGGGCCGTATGGTCCTGTAAGGCAAACCTGGTCTGTCCCGGCAACGGATGGTATGATCTATTTTGTGGCACCTGACGGCAACAAGGATGTTGCAGGAGTGACCATTGACGAACCCACCACCATTGAATCGGCTATTGAGAGGGTGAAGACCGGTGATGTCATCATCCTGCGCGGGGGCATCTACCGTACGGGCAACCTTTTGCTGAACCAGGGAATTACTATCCAGCCATACCAGGATGAACAGCCTGTGCTCAAAGGTACCGGTGTTGCCGGTGACTGGCGAAACCTGGGGAACGGACTATGGGTGACAAGGTGGGATCATCTGTTCTCGTCTAAACCCGCCGACTGGTGGCAGAGGGACAGGAACGGAAGACAGACACCCCTGCACCGGTTCAACGACGATATGGTGTTCATCGACGGGCGATTCCTGCAGTCGGCAGGCTATGAAGCAGAAGTGGATGAAAACTCATTTTATATCGACTATGAGTCGGGAATGGTATATATCGGCTCCGATCCTTCCGGCAAGCTGGTGGAAATCACTGCCTTTAATGTATGCCTCTACCGCGTGACAGGCGAATGTCACGGCAAGATGTCGGACGGCAGGGGACCGGTGATCAGGGGTATCACTTTCACACAGTATGCCTACCGTGCCATCGAGGTGGATGGTTACGATCCGGAAGGTATATCACCGGAATCGGCCCATGGAAAGGACGTGACAGGCACCACCCTCGAACATTGTGCCATCACCTTTTGTTCACGGGTGGCTGCCTACCTCCGCGGTGATCATCTTACCATCAGGAACTGCAGGGTGAGCGATACCAGCACCGAAGGGGTCTATATCCTCAGCTCATCCGACGTGCTGGTGGAAAAAAATATCTTTATGCGTAACAATATCGAGCGGATTACCGGGTACTACCCTGCGGCCGTGAAGATCTTCAACCAGTGTTACCGTGTCACCTGCCGCGACAACCTGGTGACCGAACTACCGTATTCTAACGGCATATGGTATGATGTGGGTAACGTCGACGGGGTGTTCGTGAATAACTGGATTGAGAAGGTGGGCATCATCGATCGCGGCATCACCTACCGGCAAACCTGGCCAAGCGAGAGCGGTTTCTTTTTCGAGATATCAAAAGGTGCTGTCTGTGCCGGTAATGTGTTCGTCGACTGCGAGATGGGTATTCATATACTGAACAGTTGTGACGTCAGGATGTACAATAACACGCTGGTGAACAGCACAGCCTGTGTCAGCCGCAGCGAACGGAGCGCGGAGGGTGACCATTTCGGGTGGCATCCCGCCACCGGCCCCGATGTAGATAAACGTGACGGTCATGTGTTTGTCAATAACCTGATGGCCGGTGATGCCGCGTATAACCGACCTCTCCTCTTCGTCTGGCAGAGAAATATCCTGTGTGAACGGCTCACCCGCCCCCAGTTTGCACAGATCGACCATAACGTCTATGTACAACACGGTGGGATGAAAACCGTGCCGCTGATTCTGTGGAGCCCGACCGCAGGTGAGAACTGTATCAGGGATTTTGACTCCCCCTCGGGAATCCATGAAGCATATCCCGGATTTGAAGCCTCCAGCATGCTTATTCAGGATTATCCGGTGTTTAAAAGCACTGAGCTGGACAACTATGAACCCCTGCCGTCATTCCCTGGAGTCAACGCCGGTACTTCGTTGCCCGGGGAGATACGCCTGCTTCTTAACCGCCCCGTAAAAGACAGACCTTACGTGGGAGCTTATCCTCCGGCAAGATGACAGGATTATGCACACCTCCCCTCCATGGTAACCCTCCGGATATACTGCTGGTGGTTCATCAGAGCATTAACAAGATTTGTCAAAAATAACTTTGAATAATCATCAATCATCCTTACCTTCCGTTTTTTACGGGAATACAAAATCCTCGTGACTTACGTTCTTGTTTTATTTTATAACATTCAGTTTTATTAAATAACATTCAATTATGGCAAATTTTATTGATGAATTCATGAAAAGTTACGGTCCTGAAGTCACCCGACAGATGGCCTCCAGCTTTCAGATGGATCAGGGTACTGTACAGAAACTGATCCCCCAGCTTGCTCCTTTGATCCTGTCAGGGCTGAAAAAACAGAAGGATACCCGGGGAGGTGACGAAAGGGTAAATCATATACTGAACAAGTATGGTGATTCTTCGGTGTTGAACAATATTAAAGATCTGATTTCGCAAAAAGCCAGTGCACAGGTGGCGGATGCCAACCTTGGGGGACTGCTGGGAGAGCAGGGTGGTGTTCAGGCGGCACAAACGCTGGCCAAAAGCCTGAATATTGATCCTTCAACCATCGTGAAGATGATTCCCGCGCTGGCGCCTGTCATCCTGGGAGCCCTGACAAAGAAAAGGGATACCAGCGGTGCCGGTATCTCCGGCATAGGCTCATTGCTCGATGCCGATGGCGATGGTAGCATCCTTGATGACGTGGCCGGCTTCCTCCTCAAAGGCGGTTCACAGCAGACCAAAGGAAAAGGCGGACTGGGTTCCCTCCTCGGAGGATTATTCCGCAAGAAATAGAGAGAACCCTTCCGGTAACAGAGACATCAATACTCAAAACGGGTGCCCGGTATCCCCGATAAAACACAGGGATCAGACCGGCAGCCGTGCACGGATCGCCGACAGGAATAATCCTGAGGGGAGATGCATCAGCACCATTCTTCAATGGTGGATAATCATTTGGCAGCTTCAACCATGCGAAGGAAGGAGTGACGTACACGTAACCTACGGCGGAAATGTACTGTCTGTTGCTCCCCGAAACTTCCCCCGCCTGTCAAGGGTAGCGTGTCAATCCCTCCGTTCTCATGATAAAAGACGGGCGGAACAACCTGTGGCTGCCACTGAAGCTTATATATGAAGGGACGGATATAACCGTCGTATTACATTGCTAAACAGAAGTTGTCTTTGTGACAGGCAAGGAGGATGAAACTCCTGCCTGAGGTGTAACAGGTTTGGTTCAGGATTACCATGGATGATTTGCGGGGAAACACCTGTTCAGCAAGCACAAGAATGTCAATGTCAGGTGATATTAATGAAATTCCTCCGATAACACACCGGAAATACCCATGGCTTTATGAACGTACCCTCATTGCGGAATAGACGTACTCAATCTTGAGGGTATGATTATCCTCTATTTTCGTCTCGGAAAATGACCATCCGAAAATATCCTCATCAACCGTGATATTCCATTTGAGCTGGTCCTCTTCTGTATGCAGGGTGAGAGTCCGCAGGCTGCTGTCCAGAAACCATGTGAACATAATGACAGGATTGTGGTTATCGAAAACAATGCCTGTCTTGTCTTCTAACAACAGGATGTTGAACTCGTCAGGTCTATAATACTCTGTTGTGGCATATTCCCTGACATTATCAATATAATTCACGGTTGTGAACGATTCGACTGCCCACCTGCCTATGATGAGCTCTTCCATCGTTTTTTCCTTTTCACAGGAAGTGAAGGAGAAGACCAGTGTCAGCAAAAGAAAAGCAGAAACGGGTAGTAATTTTTTCATATTGACATCATTTTTTTTGTAAAAACAGACCGATTTACATTTTGTTTATCCAGCATGGCAGATTTTTACCGGAAACAATAAATCATCCGGTGATTTTGTAAGGCTGTAATTGAAAGGGTTGAAAAATTGTCGGGACTGCCACCTTGGATGATGTTATGCCGGCAGTGTTTCATTATTTTCCTTGCATCAGCTCTTGGAACGGATTACTCTTACACCGGCTGGTTTCGCACGCGGTGCGACCTCATTTTTCACCCAGGATCTGGTTTAGTGTATCTGTGAACCGGTCAATCTGATGCATGCCTATGGTGAGGGGTGGAAGGAACCTCAGGGTGTTCATCCTGAATCCTGTTACAAATCCCTTCTCAAACAGTAACTCATGGTTTTTTCCCCCATTAATATTTTTATGAAACTCCAGTCCCAGCATCAGTCCCCTGGCCCTGACCTCCTTTATTTTATCCTGGTGGAGGGAGAGAAGTTGTTCAAGCGCTTCTCTGAAATACGATCCGGCCGTGTTACACCCCTTGATGAGGTCGTCTTCTTCAATTATTTTGATCACTTCCCGCCCGATGGCACATCCCAGAGGATCGTTCTGGTGTGACTGTGCATACCGGAAGGCGGCCGGTGTGAATTGTTGCGCGAGGGCAGCGCTGATTGTGAGGCCGCTGACGGGGAAACCGTTTCCGAGTCCTTTTCCTGTAACCACCATGTCGGGCAGGAAGTCGTAATGCTGGTAACCGAACCATGCTCCTGTCCTCCCCATCCCTGTCGTGACCTCATCGGCAATGACGAGGCAGTGATGCTTCCTGCATCGATCAATCAGTTGTTGGATAAAACCAGGACCGGGAAAGCGGATGATGCCGATGGATGCCCCGCCGGTCTCCACAACGAAAGCGGCCAGGGTGTCGAAATCGATATGACCGGATGAGGAAAGGTTATTGAGTTCCACCTCGATAAGGTCTTCATTTTCAGGGGATATCCGTCTGAAACCATAGGCGCTGAGGTACGAATGATCGATCTTTAGCACTTTTTTTCTACCCGTGAGATGACGGGCCAGGGTGATGGCCAGATTTACCGCTTCCGATCCCGAGCTGAGGAACACACTGGCGCCACCCGCCAGGCCGGTCAGTCGCGCCAGTTCACCGGAAAGTTCTTCAGATTGACGGTTACGGAAGAGGTATCCGTGATGGATCGATTCTTCCGTTTGCCTCCTGATCAAAGCATTCAGCCGGTCGTGGCCGTGCCCAAGGTTGGCACACCACACACCAGACTCAAAGTCAATGTATTCCCTGCCATCAGAATCATACAGGCAACACCCCTTTGAACGTACCAGCAACCGGTTGAAAGGTGTATAAAATGGAATAATACCGTTTAACATAGACACTGGTATGTAGGAATTCGATCGTTTTAAATGCTGTCTACATCACGAATCAGAAGCTTGCATTAAAGGTGCCATCGTTTCCGTAAGGTTTGCATTCTGCTCGGGCAGGGGTACGGAAGGTGGTTTTTCATAATAGAGGTTCCCTGTCGCAACAGGGAACGGATATCATGCTTCCCCATGTGACAGGGGTATTGAACAATTATATCACTTATACTCCACCGCTACATCCCTGAACAGCACCTCTCCATAAGCAAGCTCCGGGCGTGAAAAGGTGATTACCCCGGTTCCCTTTCCTGCCTTCCTGCCGATCTTTATCTCTCCCCTGTAAAACATTTTGTCCTCATTTTTTATGTTGGCTTCCATCCTTATCACATACACGCCCTTGCTTACCCTCTGGCCCGACATGTCTTTGCAGTCCCAAACCATTGTCTGGGTTCCTGGCTGGGGAGTGGGGCCACTGATGGCATCCACCTGCTCTGGGGTGGCATTCCGGATGTCATACTTCTCTGTCCATTCGCTCAGCGATACAGGCCGCTTTTCATAACCGCCCGTGGCAGTGAATTGGCTGGCATACAGTGTGCGGATATGGGTGCCCTCCGCATCCTCGATCCATACCGCCAGCTGGTTACTGCCGTGCGACGCAATACGTGACCAGGTAAAGGTTATTTCCACATGCT
>JAXDBV010000104.1:0-5566 GCA_034678415.1 Bacteroidales bacterium | reverse complement strand
TTCCAGTTCACCACCTCCAACGAGGGGGTATGGGATATCGTTCACATTGAAATCGTCAATAAATCAGACATTGTCATAGGATTTAAGGTTTACGACGAGCAGGGGAACCTTGGCATTACCTTCACCGGCTCACGGGGCATTGACATCCCTTTTAACATGTATACGAAAGGCGGCATCTATTACATCTCAATCTACAGCATGAATGATAAAGAGACGGGAGACTATACGCTGACCATTACCAACGAGGATGCCAACGATAATAACGAACCCGATGACACCTTCGAGAATGCCAGGGTTATTGACACCTACCCTACCGGTCTGCTGAACGGTATCGTTCTCTGGAGTGCCGACACGAACTATCCTGACGGGGACTGGGAGTTTTTTTATGTAAAGATCAGTCCCGGCAAACGAGTGGTGTTCACCCTTGATCCTGTCCCCGATGACCTGGAGATGCATTTCAAGATATACGACACAGCCCGCAACCTCATCAATGAAGGTCTTGACTATGGGGATGGAGAGACATTGTCATACAACATTGATAATCCGACAGCCGGTATTGTTTATATATACATCAAGGCAGGAGCAACCCTCGGAGACAGCTATGACGGCAGTTATTATGTCTCGTTTGAGGAAACGGAAATCCCATGAACCGCTTTCCCGGTGATGCCCTGGGGGAATGCTATGATGAAAAGACCAGGATAGTATCATGCATCCTGACACAGGCTACATTCATAGACCGGCATAATTTCTAACCACATCGGCCATCCGTTCGCCAAAGGTATACAGGTGTGCATGCATACCCATCTCCCGTGCCGCATCAATGTTTTCTTCATTATCATCGATCAACAGGGTTTCACGTTCCGTGGTCCTGTTATCATCCATCACATGCCGGAAGATTTCAGGTTCGGGTTTGCGCATATGCAGCACGTGTGAATAATAAACCTTATGGAAAAGGTGGTGTATGTCATACCCGGTCTGGTCCTTCATCTTCATCGTAAAATAGGGCACGTGGATCTCATTGGTATTGCTCAGGAGGCATACTGTATAATTGTTTTTTACCGTGTTGATAAAATCGAGGGTATCTCTGGAATACTCCGCCAGCATTCTATGCCATGCCTTGTCAAGTGCCTCATCGGAGAAATGATTCCGTGAATATCTTCTGAGGCCGGTACGAAATTCGCCGGCCCCGATCAGTCCTTTTTCAAAATCGTGCATGAGGGCGAAAAAATCAGTCCGTTTCTGTTCCTCTTCCGGCATGATGATCCCCAGTGTTTTAAAAGCCTCCACGGTTTGCTGCACATCCAGCCTGATCAGTACACCGCCCAGGTCGAATATCAGTGTCCTGATGTTATTCTTTATCATCGTATATACAATAATATTAATTTTGGTTCACGGATCTGCAAATTTAAAACAATTTTATGAAGGCAGGCGGCACCGGTTATCAATCCCTCTGGTTGGGCGGTACAGATGGAGAGACGCTATACGTGATCAATCAGAACCGGCTTCCTTTTGTTTTTGAGATCGTTGCCCTTCATACTCCGGGGGAAGTAACCCATGCCATTGAAAGCATGATGGTTCGTGGAGCGCCTGTCATCGGGGCGGCTGGCGCCTGTGGTGTTTACCTGGCTGCGCTCTGTTCGTCGCGGCAGTCCGATCCTAAAAAGTTCATCCGTGAATGGGCTGAGAAGCTGCGCTCGGCCAGGCCAACCGCTGTCAACCTGGCCAGGGCGGTGAACAGGGTTTATAACAAGATTTCAGGCATTTACCGTAATGATGAAAGGATCAGGCTGGCGAAACAGGAAGCCTTACAGATCATCAGTGAAGAGGTTCAGGCCTGCCGGGGCATCGGCAACGAGGGTTTGCCGCTGATCAGCGAGGTAGCTCAAAAGAAAAATGGGAAGCCGGTACATATACTTACTCACTGTAATGCCGGCTGGCTGGCCTGCATTGACTATGGCACAGCCCTGGCACCCGTCTATCTGGCACATGATGCCGGCATACCCGTCCATGTTTGGGTGGATGAGACGCGGCCCCGCAACCAGGGGGCAAGGCTCACCGCCTGGGAACTGGGTGAACACGGGGTCCCCTTCACAGTGATAGTGGATAACGCCGGGGGCTACCTCATGCAGAAAGGACTGGTGGACATGGTGATGGTCGGAAGCGACCGCACCACCCTGGACGGATATGTCGTAAACAAGATAGGAACCTACCTCAAGGCTCTGGC
Organism: Bacteroidales bacterium; assembly: GCA_034678415.1. GTDB lineage: Bacteria > Bacteroidota > Bacteroidia > Bacteroidales > VadinHA17 > JAXDBV01. Next base: position 3,342 of record JAXDBV010000104.1, on the reverse strand, counting down.
GGCTCACGATAACCACGTTCCCTTCTATGTTGCCGTCCCCTCCTCATCGTTTGATACTTCAACGGGTGAGCAATACCTCTCTCTGTCCATCGAGGAACGTGAGGCCAATGAGCTGACCATGGCGGAAGGACTGGAAGAGGGAGAGATGAAAACGTTCAGCCTATACCCGGCGAATATGCCGGTGGCCAATCCCGGATTCGACATCACTCCTCCATACCTGGTCACTGCACTGATCACCGAGAGGGGGATATGCAAACCCGTGAAGGAAGAAATATTGAACCTTTTTCCGGAAATAAAACCATGAGTACAGACGAAGGATATATCAAGTTTCAGTGCATTTGGAACAAGCAGGGTCCTGTGGTATCAGGCAAAGAACTGAAGGAGCTGAACCGGTGGCGGGACATCCTGTTTGGGATGGGCCTGGTGGGTGCTTATGACAACGGCGTTGGTTTCGGCAATATCAGCATCCGGGTGAGGCAACGGAATCAGTTTATCATCACAGGCTCTGCCACAGGACAACATCCCGTTCTTACCGCCCTGCATTATACACTCGTCACGGCATATAATATTCCCATGAACCAGGTCACTTGTACCGGGCCGATACGCGCCTCATCCGAGTCGATGACACATGCAGCGGTATATGAGAGCAGCCCCGAAACACATGGCATCATACATATTCATAACCAGGAATATTGGGAGAAGCTTATTGATAGGGTGCCAACCACCGTAAGGGATGTTGAATTCGGAACAGTGGCTATGGCCGGGGAAATAAACAGGTTGTTCCGTGAGACCGATGTGAAGGAGAAGAAAATAGTGGTGATGGGAGGCCACAGGGAAGGAATCATCACCTTCGGCAACAACCTTGACGAGGCAGGAAGCTATTTGCTGGCATACATAAACCAGGTTGCGGGATGATTTTAGACAATCTTGCCATAAACAGAATGAACACTATGATACCTGATGGCTCTCTGCCCTGTTGCTGAAATCCTCCCTTTGGGAATGAAATGTATTGTATTCCTCGTAGCAAAGGGATCATTAAAACATATTTAACCAACAGTTGTTATGAACAACATCGGCATTATCGGTGGTTCAGGCCTGGAGGATCCAAAAATACTTCATCAGGCCAAGGAGGTGAATGTCAACACTCCTTATGGTGAGCCCAGTTCATCCTTCTACACGGGCAAGATATCAGGAGTAGATATTGTCATCCTTTCCCGCCACGGGAGAAGCCATTCCATTCCTCCCGGTCATGTGAACAACCGGGCTAACCTGTGGGCGTTGAAAGAACTGGGGTGTACACATATCCTTGCCACCACTGCGTGCGGCAGCCTTCGTCAGGAGATAGGCCGAGGCCATCTTGTCTTCCCCGACCAGTTCATCGATTTTACACGACACCGGATTGTTACTTACTTTGACAAATTTGAAGACGGTGATCTGAAGCACACACCTATGGCTGACCCGTTCGATGAAGGACTGCGCAGGATACTGATACAATCGGCTATCACGCTGGGCTTAGAATTTCATCCGGCAGGAACATTGATAACCATTGAAGGCCCTCGCTTCTCCACCCGTGCCGAATCGAAGATGTTCAGGATGTGGGGAGCTGATGTGATCAATATGTCGATCGCCCCCGAGGCGATACTGGCCAATGAACTGAAAATACCCTATGCCGTCATTGCCATGAGCACCGATTATGACGCATGGAACAAGGATGAAGAACCGGTAACCGGGGAGGAAGTGCTGAAAGTCTTCAAACATAATGTGCACAATGTGATTGAGTTAATATTGAAATGCATTGAGCAGCTGAAATAATAACAGTGGATATTTCTGATCGTCCGGTATAAGTATTCATTCAATCCGGTTCCAGGATCATACATTTTTCAGGGCCCATAGTGCCGAAAAAACGAAAATCATCGATTTCCTGTTTTTTCGTGCATCCTCGAAATTGCAAAGTATTGCAATTTCGGGACTCAGACGGTCCCGTTCCGCCGATGGCGGAACGAGGATCCTCGAAAATCAATCAAAATTTCTTCGAAATTTTGTGATTTTCGGGATTAGAGCACCTGACATCCTCTCCTGTCGTATTAAAATATTATTTATTTTTGCGTACCCTTTCAGGGCCCATAGCTCAGAAGGTTAGAGCACCTGACTCATAATCAGGGGGTCGCTGGTTCGATCCCAGCTGGGCCCACAATTGAGTACCAACCAGTTAGAGATTCCTCTGACTGGTTTGTATTTTTGTTGGAGAAACAATTGTATAAACAATCCGTCAAATAAGAGCATAATATCGTCGGTTTTGGTTAATAATTCCTATCCTTTCTGTATAATCTGAATTCATAATAATCCATCATCTGCAAATGAATAATAGCCGTCATGCGGTGTTATTATGATATGGTCCATAAGATGCATATCGAGCAGTTCGGCAGCTTCCCTGATCTTTAGGGTGATCTTTTTGTCAGCATCAGACGGCTGGTTATTTCCTGAAGGGTGATTGTGGCATATTATTAATCCCTGCGCATTCGTTTTAAGTGCATACTGAAATATCAGTTTAACATCCGTAACTGTTCCTGCGGTCCCTCCAAGGGAGATCTGGGCAGTCCCAAGGGCCTTGTTTGCTCTGTTAAGTAGTAATATCTTAAATTCCTCAACATGCTCAAGGGTGTCCTCGTTCCATCCCTGGATGAATATATTATAGGCATCAGCAGATGACTTGATCTGAATCCTTTCGGAAGGTTTTATCCTGGTCTTGTATTTAAGGCTTACCTCTGCAACTTTTGTGACTTTGTTTTTCAATGTGTTGACTTATGAAATGTTAATGGTTATAGGCTGAAATTGTTTACAGATTTAAGTAAATGTTCCTTATATCTTCCTGGACAATACCAATATATCTTCTTGTAATGCCGACATTTGAGTGGTTGAAGATCTGAGACAGATAGACCAGGCTCCGTTCACTCTGGCCATCCATTTCCCACACCCGTTTGCCGAATGTTTTACGTAAAGTGTGGGTTGAGGCATTTTGAGTCTTTATCCCATATGTTTTCAGGGTGTTTTTTAAAAGCCTGTTTGCATTCTGGATAGTAAATTTCTGACTCTTTCTGTTTGCAAAAAGGTAGTTATCAATTTTAAACCGTCCTGACAATGCTATTTGGTTTGAAGCATATTTCAGAATTTCTTTCAGAGATTCATTGATCGTAATGGTTCTGACTTTGCCGGTCTTGCTTTCTATGATAGTAACTTCATCCTTTCCGAGAACATCGATCCAACGGATATTCAATAAGTCTTTTGCCCTGAGGCCAAGATATGACCCGGTACCAATAAGGAGATAAGGGATGGTTCTGTTAT
>JAXDBV010000103.1:0-15925 GCA_034678415.1 Bacteroidales bacterium | reverse complement strand
ACTCCATATGTCAATGCGATCAGCGTACTACCTGCCACACCCGCGAGGGTGCCTTGCAGGCTCACCACGCCGTCAAGGCCGCGCCGGTCGGGTTTCCAGGTAATGATATTGATATATCTCCTGCCATACAGGTTCCCCAGCTCCGATGAAAGGGTGTCGGCCAGCGCTGATGCCAGGCTGGCAGCGACCATTCCCGTGAACAGCACTTCATGTTGCGGGAAGAGCCATCCCAGGAGGCCACATACTCCTGCCGTGGCTCCGTTGGCTAACACATGTGTCAGGGTACGCTTCCCCTGGTTCTCCTGGGCCAGTCCCAGCCGTACCTTCTCACCGTATTTCCATTCAGAGCCCAGGACACCGAAAAACACAAAGACCAAGAGGAGAACCAGTCCGGCAATGCCTGCTCCCGTGAAGATCAATGCGGCAACCACTGCACCTGTCAATACCCCGCCGGCACTGAACTTTCCTGACGCCAGCGATACGGCAACCATGACGGCAATGAATGCCAACCCGGCAACCAGGTGATCGGGCACGGCACAGGAACCACCGGTATAAATACTGATCACGAGGAAGGAGACGGCAGAGGCAGTAACAGGAACCACAATGTTGTCGTCGATCAGTCCGTTCAATACTTCAGTCATGGCACTCAGCGTTATAGCCACCATGATAGCTGCGATCCACCATTCTCCGGGCACATCTTGCCTGACGGATACGGGTAAAAGCCAAACCAGGAGGATCGTAAGAATCGTTCCTGCGACAATAAAAGCACTCGTTCCCGTCCATGTTTTCCCTGTATTAGCGATCGTTCGTGTTCCCCATTTCGATCCGGCGACAGTGGCAAACCCGTCACCGAAGGCCATGGCACCCCAGCCGATGGCAAGGTATACCTGTTGCCGGAAAAACAGGAGGGAGAGGAGCAGCACCATGGCGGGGTAGGCGATCATCCCGAGAGAGAATCCAAGCTTGCGGTCGGCCTCTCTCTCCATGTTACGGCTTGTGAGGCGCGGCAGGACTAAGATATTGAACAGAAGGGCTGCCAGGGCGAGCAGCACGATGAACAGGGGAAGCACACGTCCTATCAGCAGCGCCCAGCCCGCCATGGAGATATGTATCAATTTCCGCCAGGATTCCCGACCCATATGTTTTTCAGTTATTCATGGATAATTACGATAGATACATCCTTCAATAGCGGGTTACCGGGTGACCAGGGTTACCGAACATTGCCTTATAATCATTCATGGCACAGGTAATCACCTCGAGGGCTTCCGGTTTCCCGTATGTATGGGTAATCTCACGGTCATGCCTGCTGCCCGGCATATCCTTGTAGGTAAGGAAATAATGCTTCAGGCGTTCGACAACCAGGTCAGGACAGTCTGAGATATCATGATAACCGCCATAAACGGCATCATTGTTCAGCACGGCAATGATCTTATCGTCGGCTTCTGTTCCATCAAGCATCCTGAATCCACCAATAGGACATGCATCGACGAGAATGTCCCCATGGGTAATCTCTTTCTCGGTAAGAATGCAGATATCCAGAGGGTCGCCGTCTCCCCTGATATCCCGGCTGCCCGTCTTCTCCATGGTTATCCTTGCCAGGCAATCACCGCTGCAGGTCTGGGGTATGAAACCGTACAAGGCAGGTATATAGTTGGAATATTTCTGCGGCCGGTCAATCTTCAGGTAACCACTCAGCTTGTCCACTTCATACTTCACCGTATCGGTCGACACCATTTCAATAAAACAGGTAACCACCGCCGGGGCATCTTTTCCAATAAACACTCCATGCCAGGGATGGGATTTAAATCTCTGGACGGGATCCAACTCTGAAAGATCCATAAACAAAGGATTTAATACATTCTATTTTCCTGTAAAAGGTATATATTGTTATTTTCCACGCATCATTTTATTTGTTTTGCGTGTCGAATATTTTCTCCAGTTTTATCAGTCGCGAGCCTTTCACCAGTATGAACGCGTCGCGGGGCGGGTTTGTTTTCAGCCATTCCGCCAGCTGCTCAGCCCGATCAAACATAAAAAATGATGTGTTTCTGTTATTTCGTTTAAAGACGGGACCGACAAGACAAACGGCATTTGTTGTGGCTTTTTCGATAAAACTGAGTACGGCACGGTGTTCGGCGTCTTCTTCATGGCCCAGTTCAAGCATATCCCCCAGGATCAATATTTTATTCGGGTGTGAGAAACGGTTAAAATCCTTCAGTGCCGCTATCATGCTGGAGGGATTGGCGTTATATGCATCGAGGAGCCACAGGTTGGTTCCTTGCCGTATTATTTGAGACCGCATATTACTGGGCTGGTAAGCCTCCACCGCTTCCACAATCGTGTGCCTGTCAACGTTGAAATACCTGGCCACAGCCAATGCGGCAAGAACATTATAGAGGTTATAGCTTCCTGCTAGCCGCGTGGTGATGGTTATAGCCTTGTTATCCTGTGCAGTGGTGTCTTTCCAGATCACCTGCAGGAAAGGGTCCATCGCTGTTATGTCAGCCTGCTGTACCGTTCCGGCTTTGGTTCCGTATGAGATGATCCTGTCAGCCGGGTAGCCCAGTTCTTTCAACACCGTGTCATCGTCATTACGGAAGACGATGCCGCCCGTTTCTGCCAGGTGATCGTACAGTTCCTTTTTTGTTTTTCTCACCCCTTCCAGGCTGCCAAATCCCTCGAGGTGAGCTTTTCCGATGTTGGTAACCAGTCCGTGATCAGGCATGGCAAGGGAGCACAGCATGCGGATCTCTCCCGGGTGGTTGGCCCCCATCTCAATGACCGCTATCTCTGTTTCCTTTGTGATATTCAACAGCGTAAGCGGAACGCCTATATGGTTATTGAGATTGCCCCTCGTGGCAACGGTGCGGTATTTCTTTTCCAGTATGGCGGATATCAGCTCCTTGGTGGTGGTTTTACCGTTGCTGCCAGTGACGGCTATCACAGGAATGCTGAATCGCGAACGGTGATACTGTGCCAGCTGCTGGAGAACAGCGAGAACATTATCCACGAGGATACAGCGTGCGTCAGAGACACATTCCGGGTTATCAACCACGGCGAAGGAGGCTCCGTGTGACAGGGCATCAGCGGCGAAATGATTGCCGTCGAAATGTTCCCCTCTCAGGGCGAAAAAGACCGATCCTTCGGGAACCATCCGGGAATCAATGGTTATGACAGGATTCCTGAGAAACAGGAGATAGATGGCACGTATATGATCGTTCATGGAATCAAAAATACAAAACAAAAAAACCCCATTACACGAATGAGGTTTATTTGTTTTTATTATGGTACAGCTATCAGAATCCTGAAGGGCTTCCCACCCTGATCATGGCGCAGCGGAATCCCAGGTCGGCCCGGGCGCTGTTCTGGTCAAGGAAACGGCGTGTGGAAGGATTGAGCCAGTATGCTCTGTCTCTCCATGATCCGCCTTTATATACTCTTGCGTTATCGTTTATCAGGGAGGTGAAATCCTGGTTTCTTATATCTTGTGAATACATCATGGACGTGGCGTTACCCGACTCCTCTCCTGTCCACAAATCCCTGTTGATGCTTGATTGCCCGCTGCCATCAGCATAGTTGCGGTAGTCAGCCTTGGTGAAGTTATATCGTCCGGCCGCTTCCTCGGGTGTGATCTCCCGTTCTTTAAGATGACCCAGGCTGTCTTTCTCCACCACGTTGCCCTCTTCATCCCTCACAAGGGTTGTAAATACGTTGCCACGGAAGGGATTAAGATCATCAACATCCTGGAATGACATGGGCCGGTAAACATCCTGCACCCATTCGTTGACATTACCTGACATGCAATACAGGCCATAATCGTTAGGCCAGTATGAGGTAACGGGCGCGGTAATACTGGCATTGTCGTTCAGATCACCTGCCAGCCCCATGAAGTCACCCCTGCCCCTTATAAAATTAGCCATGAACTTGCCCCTTACCTTAAGCTTGGGATTTCTCAGGTGGTGTCCATCCCAAGGATACATTCTCCTCTCGTAGAGTCTTTCTTCAAAAGTATTGCCGATAAGGGCGTAAGCTGCATATTCCCATTCCGCTTCGGTAGGCAGACGGTACCGTGGCAGGAGAATCCCGTCCTCCATCATAACCCTGCGTTCCTCCTTGTTGGGATCGAGGCTGGGAAGATTCTGGTTCACCAGTCCTTCATACTGGTTGGCAAGGTATGCATCGGTAGTGAAATTATCCGCATCAATCTGGTTTGGGTTCTGGTTCAGGATCCCTTCGCGGATGAGGATCATCTCATTCACACGGTCCGTTCTCCAGAGGCAGTAGTTGGATGCCTGTACCCAGGACACGCCCACCACAGGATAATCGTTATACGATGGGAAGCGGAGATAGTATTCGACATATGATTCATTGAATGCCAGAGGGCTTCTCCATACCAGCGTGTCGGGCAGTGCATTGCGGTATACCTGAGGGTAGCTCACGTACACACGCCTCAGCCAGTACAGGTATTCCCTGTAATCAACATTTCTCACCTCGGTCTCATCCATGTAATAAGAAGAAAGGGTGACACGGCGGGGCACATTATTCCAGTCGTATGTAAGATCATCGGTTACCCTGCCCATGGTGAATGTACCTCCTTCAATAAGGACAAGCCCGGGGCCCGTCTCCTGGTTGAAGTTCTGGATCACCTCAAAACCGCCATTTTCAGGATCATTGTATTTCCAGCCTGTGGTGGAAGAAACGTCCTTACCTCCTTTACCGCCGAAGATCCCACAGGATGTAAAAACCACCATCGCTACCAGGAATGCCGGTAAGAATTTAATTTTCAGATTCATAGCAGATTGATTTTTTTCTACTTTCCAGATCAAATATATAAAATTTTTTACTACCCGTAATAAATTTGCTTAAATAACTAAATACGAGGGCATTTTATTGCTCTGACCCGTTTACTTTTTTTGGGGTAACTGAATCCGAGGGAGAGGGATATTTCATGGGCACCTGATAATGGTCGTTGAACGCCGTATCGCGGCAGGATTATGTCATAACTGTAGGCTGCCGTCCATCGTGTGAAAGAGGCACCGGCCATGAGGATAAAAGAGTCGAACCCTCGGAGCCTGTCCTGCCGGAATCGGAGCCCGGCCAGGAAGGGCGCTTTTAGCGCATTGACACCGATGACCATCTGCCAGTAACGCATCTGGCGCTCCAGCAGCAGGTGAGGTGTTATCACCAGCGTCCGTGGATCTTCCCTGAGACCGCCAGTGTACAGGTTCATTCCCGCCTGTAACGACAGGCGCATGGGAAGCCGGATGCTCTGAGACTTATTATACGCCTCGTTCGGCCTGGTGAGATGATGCAATGCTATACCGCCGAAAAAACTGCGGTAACTGGCAAGTATACCGGTGGAGAAATCCACCATCGATGTTGCATAGTCGTCGATGATCTCCCCTGTCGGGAACTGTATACCGGTGAGCGGATCGATCATATCTGGAAAGACAAGGGCTCCGGTGTTGATCTGTTTGCGGATACATGCAGCCTGAAGGCCCGCATGAACAAACCACTCGCGAGATACCTGCAGGTGATACGAGTAGATCAGTGCGGCCTGCATCCTCTGTACAATACCTCCCGCCTGCCTGTCGTTCATCACAATGAGACCTATACCGCCGTGGATGAGATCAACTGGCTGATCGTAAAACAAGCCATAGGTTATGTAGGAGGATCCCAACCCTGGCCACTGATCCCTGAACGTGACAGATACCGTGGGCTCATCATGCGAACCGGCAAACGCGGGATTGAGATGCATCTGACCTGTAAAGAACTGTGAGAAAGAAGCATCCTGCCCCGACACATGCCGTACGGGAAAAAACCCGAACACAGACAAACAGGCTGCGAAAAGCATACTCCTCCCGGCCATGAAAACCGCCCTTTGTATCACCCCTCCAGCCACAGGATTACAATATTAATTCCGCCAAAGCGTTAATATTATTTATATTCGCATCGTACGGACAGCGCTTCATCAATGGGATTTATTTCTGTAAAAAAAACCAGGGTAAAGATAATGAAGAGATCCATTCATCTTTGTCTTTTCATTCTTTCCCTTGAAGCTTCCTCACAGAATAACGAATTTCCCAGGCAAATCGTATGGACCGATCCGGTGGTTCTCAGGAAACCGGTCATGGATGACAAGACACAGTATACCTTGCACTTCAACGGAGCATTCTATGATCCCGAAAAACACCCCTACCCTGTCTACCGTGAATGGCTTGATATACCGATCACAGCTGGTAATGTTCCTGTTGCGGAACTGCTCAACACCCGTTATGTACCTATGACGGAAGAGGAGATGAGGATCCTTGGAACCATCAATCCTTCGGCAATAGACAATACTGTGAGTGTTAAGACCAGTTACCTGAGAAAGAGACCGTTGCTGGAAATATCATTTATTCCGTTAAGGATCAGTCCGGTCACAGGCAGGATCGAAAAGCTTGCAGGGTTTGTGATCCGGGTGGACGGCGGCCTAAAAAAATCGTTGACCGCCGCAAAGGCGCAGCACTACAAGCCGCAATCGGTTTTAAGCACGGGTAAGTGGTACCGTATCAGGGTGGAGAACGACGGCGTGTACAAAATAACCTATAGCCAGATCAAAAGCCTCGGCACAGCCAATCCTTCCTCGGTACGGATTTACGGCAATGGAGGAGGCATGCTGTCTTTTCGTAACTCCGATCCCCGGCCTGATGATCTGACGGAGAATACCATATGGATGGAGAAAGGCAGTGATAATACCTTCAATGAGGGCGATTACGTGCTGTTTTATGGAAAAGGGCCCCTTCAATGGCGTTATGAGCCTGCCCTGCCAGGTTTTGTTCATACTCCCCATCTATACTCTTCCGTCTCCTATTATTTTCTTGCCATTGATGCGGGACAGGCCGGTACAATGCCGGTCATTCCAAAGGCCACAGTCCCGGAGACCCGACTGGTGACTACCTTCAACGATTACACGGTGCATGAAAATGATATTGTAAACCTGATCAAGTCGGGTCGCGAATGGTTTGAGCCTGTGGTGAACTACCTGCCATATGACATCCCTTTGCCGTTTACCCAGGTCGATGTATCATCCCCTGTGACCGTCCGGGCAAGGGTTGCTGCCCGTTCACCTCTGGCCAGCAGTTTCGATGTAAAGATGAACGGCTCTTTCCTCTTCAACATACCCCTCAGCGCGGTTAATATCAGCAGTTATACCTCCGATTATGCCAGTGCCGGCTCAGGCAGCGTGTCAGGAACAGCAGGTATTGACAACAATACCGTTTCACTGGTATATAACAGCAACGGTGTCCCCTCCAGTGAATGCTGGATTGATTATGTCATTGTCAACCTTCGCAGGAAGCTGATCATGACAGGTGACCAGCTGCATTTCCGTGATATCCTGTCTGCCGGGCCGGGTAATGTGTCGAAATTCATCCTTTCCTCTGCCGGGGCCGACGTCACTGTCTGGGATATCACCGATCCCTGCGCCGGCCGCAAGGTCAGCACAACGCTGAACGGCAATGATCTGGAATTTGTCGTTCCGACCGACAGCTTGAGGGAGTTTATTGCCTTCAGGGCTTCCGCCGTGCCAGCGGCCACGATTGAACCCTCTGCAGTGCCCAACCAGAATCTGCATGGCCTCGGACCCCGCGACATGGTAATCATCACCCATCCGGATTTCATGGATCAGGCAGGACAGCTGGCAGACCTGCATGAGGCCGAGGAGCTGCGTACTGTGGTGGTCACACCCCAACAGGTATACAATGAGTTCTCATCGGGTATGCCCGATGTGTCGGCCCTGAGAAACTTCATGAAGATGCTCTACGACCGGGCAGCAGCACCCTCTGACATACCCCGCTTTCTGCTCCTGTTCGGCGACGGCTCCTTCGACAATAAAACGGAGCATGTCAATAATACCAACTTTATCCTTACCTACCAGTCGGAAAATGCGCTGAGACCCACCCAGTCGTTTGTTACCGACGATTTTTTCGGGCTGCTGGATGATGATGAGGGAGAAGCCGATGGCCTGGTTGATCTGGGCGTGGGCCGGCTACCCGCCGCATCCCCTGCCGAAGCACAAGCTATGGTCGATAAGATTGCCAGGTACCTCGATCCCTCATCGCACGGCGACTGGAAGAATATCGTGTGCTTCATCGGTGATGATGAAGATTACAACCTTCATATGCAGGACGCCAATATCCTTGCCCATATGGTTGATACTGCATACCCACCTGCTACCGTCTCCAAGATATTCCTCGATGCCTATGAACAGGTGTCAACACCCAACGGAGAGCGGTATCCCGAGGTAAATAACGCGATCAATAACGTGGTTAACAAGGGAGCGCTCATCGTGAACTATGTAGGCCACGGTAATGAGAACGGGCTGGCCCACGAAAATATATTGGGCAAATCCGACATACAGTCGTGGCGTAATACGGATCACCTGCCGCTGTTCATTACCGCCACCTGTGAGTTCAGCCGGTTTGACGATATCGAACGAACCATTGCCGGTGATATGTCGCGTAAAGTGTCGGCGGGAGAAATGGTCCTTCTCAATCCTTCGGGAGGAGGGATAGCCCTCCTGTCCACCACACGCCTCGTATATTCAAGCCCCAACTTCGTGCTGAACCAGAACTTTTATAAATACGCGTTCCGCCGCGATGCCGATGCATCGTTTTACAGGCTGGGTGACCTGATCCGTATATCAAAAAACCTGTCAGGACCGGGCATCAACAAAAGGAACTTTACATTGCTGGGAGATCCTGCCCTGAGGCTCGCCCTTCCTTCCCTCTCCATCATTACCGACAGCATCAACGGTGTACCGGTAGCTTCCTTCAATGACACTATCAAAGCGTTGTCGAAAACAACCGTTTCGGGCCATGTGGAGGATGTCTTCGGTAACAAGCTTGAACAGTTCGGGGGTATTGTGCACCCCGCTGTGTATGATAAGGAAAGAATGATCACCACCCTTGACAACGACGGTTTCGGACCGATGCAGTTCGGTGTACAAAACAACGTGATATACAAGGGTAAAGCCAGTGTGAACCAGGGCAATTTCAGGTTCAGCTTCATCGTCCCCAGGGATATCTCGCTGGCCGTGGGAAAAGCAAGAATAGGGTTTTACGCCAGCGACGGCAGCAATGACGGAGCTGGCAGTCATGACGATGCCCTTGTCGGCGGGTTCTCGGGTACCGCCGCCGCTGACCGGACAGGACCTGCCGTACAGCTCTATATGAACGACCTTCAGTTTGTTCCCGGAGGTATGACCGATGAGAACCCCGTGCTGCTGGCCCTCCTGAACGACAGCAGCGGCATCAACACCGTCGGTACAGGAATAGGACATGACATCACCGCACAGCTCGATGACAACACCCGCGACCTGTACATCCTGAATGAATATTACCAGGCCGAGACCGACAGCTACCGAAAGGGTAGTATCAGGTACCCGCTCCGCTCACTGGATCCGGGCCCACACACCCTGAAACTGAAGGTCTGGGATGTATATAACAATTCCTCCGAGGAGACGATCGGTTTTGTTGTGAAGGAGTCAGACCGCCTGCGTCTCGACCATGTGCTCAACTATCCGAATCCCTTCACCACACACACAACGTTCTTCTTCGAACATAACCGACCGGGACAGGAGCTTGATGTCATCCTGCAGGTCTTTACCGTTTCGGGCAGGCTGATCCGTACCATTGAAAGAACCATGATAACTGCCGGGTACCGGTCCGATCCTGTTGAATGGGACGGTCGTGATGATGCCGGTGATAAAATAGGAAGAGGTGTATACTTGTACAGGCTGACGGTTCGTTCTTATGACGGACAGACCGCTGAGCAATTTCAGAAATTGTTAATTCTGTGAGATCGGGACGATTCATTTTTATATGATTATATTTGTTGCCTGCAAACGTATTATGACCAAGTTGAGAAAACAGCTTTTCATTGTCATTGGTTGTCTGTTAGCCGTTCACCCTCTCCTGGCCCAGATCAGTAAGAAAGAACTGGCAGGAAGCACCATTAACACCATTCAATCGGTTGTACCGTTCCTTACCATAGCCCCTGATTCACGGTCGGGCGCTATGGGCGACATTGGCGCCGCCACCAAACCCGATGTGAACTCCATGCACTGGAACCCTGCCAAGTATGCCTTCATCGAAGGGACCACGGGCTTTGCCATCTCTTATTCCCCCTGGCTGCGTAAGCTGGTGCCCGACATTAACCTGGCCTATATCTCTGCTTTCCACCGTTTTGACAAGAAACAGGTGATCGCCGGATCCCTGCTCTACTTCTCGCTCGGGGAGCTCGTGTTCACCGATGACTTCGGAGAATACATCATCGATTTCACCCCTCATGAATTCGCCATCGATGGTGCTTATTCACGGAAGTTTTCAGAGACATTTTCCATGGGTATGGCGTTCCGGTACATCTATTCCAATCTTACCGGAGGCATCACCACCAGCACCACCGAGACCAAACCCGGAACATCCCTGGCAGCCGACGTGTCATGGTTCTATACAAACAATATCCTGGTGGCCGAGAGGAATGCCACCCTGTCATTCGGGATGAATATTTCAAACATCGGCCAGAAGATGTCATATACTGAGAACCAGGAAGCCGATTTCATTCCCATCAACCTGAGAATAGGGGGTGCCCTGGACCTGCAGATCGATGATTACAACAGCCTCCTGTTTGCGGTCGACATGAACAAACTGCTCGTTCCCACACCCCCCATCTATGATTCCACCGGTGCCATCATGCACGGGAAAGACCCCGACGTGTCGGTGCCGGTAGGCATGATCCGTTCGTTCTACGATGCCCCCGGCTTTTATGATGACCAGGGGAACCGGCTCATAAGCCCCTTTCGCGAAGAGCTGCGCGAGATTATGTATTCGGTGGGCATCGAATACTGGTATGCCAAACAGTTCGCCATACGTGCAGGTTACTTTTATGAGCATGAGACGAAGGGAAACAGGAAATTTTTCACTACAGGAATGGGATTACGCCTGAATGTCTTCGAGCTTGACTTTGCCTACCTGATACCCGTGAAACAGAACCACCCCCTTTCAGGAACCCTTCGCTTCACCCTCGGATTTGATTTCGACGCCATTAAGAAACAAAACAAGGACAAGTCATGAACCACCGGATAGGCTTTGGTTTTGACGTTCATCCCCTGGGCGAACATACCGGTCTGTGTATCGGTGGCCTGATCGTACCCCATCACAAGGGAACGGTGGGACATTCCGACGGCGATGTGCTGATCCATTCCATCTGCGACGCTCTGCTCGGTGCAGCCAACCTGAGAGACATCGGATATCATTTCCCCGATTCCGACCCCGAATACAGTGGGATCGACAGCAAGATCCTGCTTGCCAGAACCATGAAACTGCTTCAAGATAATAAGTACCGGCTGGTGAACGTGGACGTAACCATCGTTCTTCAGCGCCCCAAGATCTCGGAATATGTGCCCGAAATGAAAAAAATCCTCTCTTCGGTGATGAACATTCCCGTGGAGGATATCTCCATCAAGGCCACCACCACGGAAAAACTCGGCTTTATCGGACGGGAAGAAGGTATCGCTTCCTATGCCGTGGCCCTGCTTGAAAAAATGCAATCCTGACCTGGTATGTATTCAAAATTTCCTTACTTTAACACGGCCAATAATATCTTCTTTCGATGAACCTTACTATTGTCCTGGGAGCCAGTCCCAACTCCGACCGGTTTTCCAACAAGGCTGTGCGGAGCCTGGTTAGACACGGGAAACCTGTGGCAGCCGTGGGATACCGTAGCGGTGAAGTTGCAGGGATAAACATACAGACAGGGAAACCCATGATAGAGGACGTTCATACGATTACCGTTTACATGAGCCCTGAACATCAGAAAGATTATTATGATTACATGCTGAGCCTGCATCCGCAACGTATCATTTTCAATCCCGGAGCTGAAAATCCCGAATTCTATATAATCTGCCGAGAAAGAGATATCAAGGTGATCGAAGACTGCACCCTCATCCTGCTGAATTCGGGAACCTTCTGAGAATTTACGTAATTAATCATGGATTTCCCTCTCATTTAATTACGTAATTAAACGCCGGTGTAGCATCCGGGCCCGGTGGAAAGGTGTGGGAACAACCTTCTCCGTGATTATCCTGTCCGTGCGTATGCTTTGCAGCGTGCGATAAGTCAGCATGTCAGGGGAATGGAACGGATGGGGGGAACATGAAGAACGGGCTTGTCAGCATTGCTTCATTCCGGTAAGTCTGAATACGCACTTGTGCATTCCCGGTAATGGTGGATGAAACACTCCGGGGAATGTTCCCGTTTCACGCGGGAATCATCCTTCCGCATGAACGGTAACTATTCATCGCAGTGCTTCTTCAATGATCCTGTCATCCGCGATATTGGGAAGGGTCACTTTCAGCAAGGGTGTTTGATTCATTTCCCGTTGTATTGTGCTGATGGCTGCGGGGTTTCTAGCCCAGCTGCGGCGGGCGATGCCGTTGTTCACATCCCAGTGCAGCATCATCTCCAGCCGCCTGTCGGAAGCAGGGGTTCCGTCAAGGAGCAGACCGAAGCCCCCATTGATGGCTTCACCCCATCCCACACCACCTCCATTATGGATAGAAACCCATGTAGCGCCCCTGAAGGCATCGCCTATCACGTTATGGATAGCCATATCGGCGGTGAAACGTGAACCATCACAGATATTTGCTGTCTCCCTGAACGGAGAATCAGTACCTGACACATCATGATGATCTCTTCCCAGCACGATCGGTGCTTTGACCCTGCCCTCACGTATGGCTTTGTTGAATGCTTTTGCCAGGGCAATTCTTCCGGCGCTATCGGCGTAGAGGATTCGTGCCAGGGATCCCACGATCAGCCTGTTCGAACCCGCCTCCCTGATCCAGCGGATATTGTCGTTCATCTGGTTCTGTATCTCCGGGGGTGCGGTCATGCGTAAATGTTCGAGCACATCCACGGCAATCTGGTCAGTGACAGCCAGGTCGCGCTCATCGGAGGAGGTGCACACCCATCGGAACGGACCGAAGCCATAATCGAAGAAGAGGGGCCCCATGATATCCTCCACGTATGAGGAATACCTGTATGACCGGTCGGCGTTGAAGATATCCGCACCGGCTCTTCCCGACTCCAGCAGGAAAGCATTGCCGTAATCCCAGAAATACATTCCTCTGCTGGCCACCCGGTTAATTGCGGCCACCTGCCGTATGAGCGATTCCTGTACTTTCTTGCGAAACAGGTCAGGATTCTCCGCCATCATGATGTTAGATACATCGAAGCTCAGTCCCACGGGATAATAGCCACCCGAGAAGGGGTTATGCAGTGAGGTCTGGTCTGAACCAAGATCCACCGTGATATTCTCATCGGCGAGCCGTTCCCACAGGTCGACCACATTACCGAGGTACCCGACAGACACTGCCTCTTTCCGGTGTTTAGCCTGTACGATTCGTTCGATCAGGCGGTCGAGATCGTCGTACATCTCGTCGAGCCAGCCCTGGTCGTATCGTTTATGGATAGCTTTCGGATTTATTTCTGCGATCACTGCCACGGCGCCTGCGATGACACCGGCTTTTGCCTGCGCGCCCGACATCCCTCCGAGGCCACTGGAAACAAACAGCTTCCCCCTCGCATCGCCCTTCCCCTGCAGCCGCGCCGCATTCATGATGGTGATGGTCGTACCGTGCACGATACCCTGCGGCCCGATATACATGAAGGAACCGGCCGTCATCTGACCGTACTGGCTCACACCCAAAGCATTCAACCTCTCATAATCATCGCGTGACGAATAGTTGGGCACGACCATTCCGTTGGTTACCACCACCCTTGGGGCATCGGGGTGGGAAGGGAACAATCCGAGAGGATGGCCGGAATACAGTACGAGGGTCTGTTCATCGGTCATTTCCGCCAAGTATTTCATGGTAAGGCGGTACTGGGCCCAGTTCTGGAACACGGCCCCGTTGCCTCCGTATGTGATCAGCTCATGGGGATGCTGGGCAACGGCCTCATCCAGGTTGTTGCTGAGCATCAGCATGACAGCCCCCGCCTGTACCGACCGGTATGGAAAATCGCTGATCATCCGTGCCCTTACAGGGTAATCAGGTCGAAAGCGGTACATGTATATGCGTCCGTAATTCTCCAGTTCATCGGCAAACTCTTTTGCCAAAATGACATGATGCCTGGCAGGAAAATACCTCAGTGCATTTTTCAGGGCCAGCTTTTTCTCTTCTCTGCTGAGTACATCCTTCCTCCTGGGAGCATGATTGACGGCTGTATTATAAGGTTTTAAGCCGGGAAGGCGATCGGGAATACCTTCCAGTACTTGTTCCTTGAATCGCTCATCATCCATTTTTGGAATAGTTATTGGTTAAGTAGCAAATGATTATTCAAAGTTATAAATTGGCACAAGATTTTTAACAAAACCCGATCGTTCATCATTTACATCCTAAAAATCAAATGATATGAAAAGAACATGGATCATTATTGCATTGCTGGCGCTGCTGGCAATTATTCTCATCGGCTCGGTGACAAAGACATACAACAACATGGTTTCCAAGGAGGAGCAGGTATCGGCTGCCTGGGCGCAGGTGGAGAACCAGTACCAGCGACGCCTGGATCTGATCCCGAACCTGGTTGCCACGGTCAAGGGATACGCTGAATTTGAGCAGGAAACGCTGACCAAAGTGATTGAAGCCCGGTCAAAAGCCTCATCGGTTACCATTGATGCGGGGAATTTTACGGCGGAAACGTTCCGGCAATTTCAGGAAGCCCAGGCCGGCCTGTCGTCTGCCCTGTCGCGCCTGCTGGTAACCATCGAGCGTTACCCCGACCTGAAGGCCAACCAGAACTTCCTTGAATTGCAGGCCCAGCTGGAGGGAACCGAGAACAGGATAAACGTGGAACGCAACCGTTTCAATGAAACGGCAAGGGAATACAACACGTACATCAAGCAGTTCCCGAGAAATATTTATGCCAGCATTTTTAACTTTGACAGCAAGATGTATTTTGAAGCCGATGAAGCGGCAGCTGAGGCACCAAAAGTGGAATTCTGAATATGAACCCGGAAAGATACTTCTCATCCGAAGAAAAGGGAAGGATAGTGGATGCGCTGAAGAAGGCGGAGCTGCAAACTACGGGAGAGATAAGGGTGCATATTGAAAACCGCTGCGCGGGCAACGTGCTCGACCGTGCGGCATGGGTTTTCAAAAAGCTGAGAATGCACCGTACAAAGGAGCGAAACGGGGTATTGTTTTTTGTGGCGCTGACGGACAGAAAGTTCGCTGTCCTGGGAGATACAGCCATCAACCGGCGGATACCGTCAACTTTCTGGAACGATATGAGGCTTACGATGGAAAAATATTTCATTGCCGGTAATATTACGGAAGGGATCACCGAAGGCATCCGGATGGCCGGGGAGCAGATGAAAACGCATTTTCCCCGTCAGGCCGGTGATGTCAATGAACTGCCGGATGAGATATCATTCGGGAAAGAGGAGAACGCATGAAAGCAACGATCACAGGCTATATTGTTCTTGCCTGGGCAATTACGTATACTGCCTTAGCCCAGAATATTCCGTCAAAACCTGTACCTCCGCGACTGGTAAATGATTTTGCGGGCTTTCTCAGTCCGGCTGAACAATCGAAGCTGGAATACAAGCTGGTGTCGTTTGACCGGAAGACTTCCACACAGATCGTTATAGTGACAGTAAGCAGCTTTGACGGATATCCTGCTGCGGAGCTTGCAACGAGGATAGGGCACGAGTGGGGTGTGGGCAGCCAACGGTTTGACAATGGTTTTGTGTTGCTGATCAAGCCGAA
Organism: Bacteroidales bacterium; assembly: GCA_034678415.1. Lineage (GTDB taxonomy): Bacteria > Bacteroidota > Bacteroidia > Bacteroidales > VadinHA17 > JAXDBV01. Next base: position 117 of record JAXDBV010000103.1, on the reverse strand, counting down.
GACCTCAGCCGAACAGGGTGAGGTATTCATTGCCACGGGATATGGTGTTGAGGGGCTTGTTCCGGATGCGATAGCCAAGCGTATCGTGGAGGCAGAGATCCTGCCCCGTTTCAGGTC
>JAXDBV010000102.1:0-2941 GCA_034678415.1 Bacteroidales bacterium | reverse complement strand
GAATATGAAGATGCCGTTCAGCTATACCCTATACTGGATGATGGAACTAACTACAATATTCTTTACAAGATAGGTGTTTGTTACCTGAATATTCCGAATGAGAAGAATAAAGCCATTCAATATTTGGAAAATGCGGTTATGAATGCCAGCTATGATGCAAAGGATGAGTTGTTTACCGAAAAAAGGGCTCCTCTCGATGCGTATTTCAGTCTGGGGAATGCTTACAGGATCAACAACGAGCTGGACAAGGCCATAGCCACCTATAAGAAGTTCAAAAGCATGCTGAGTGATAAAGCAAGGATGGAGAATGAGGCCTTCATAGACCAGGCCATCAAGGCTTGTGAGATTGCCAGGGACCTGCAGCAGTCACCGGTGAGTTTCATACCCGTATCCCTCGGTGAAAATATCAATCTTGTTTCCATAAACATGAATCCCGCCGTCTCCGGTGATGAGAAACACATTGTTTTTACGGCACGGTTCGGTGAGGATAACGTGGTGTTCCATTCGGAGATTGATGGCAGCGGATGGGGCCCTGCCGTGGATATCACCGCACAGCTGGGTTCCTCAAAGGATGTCACCTCATGTGCCCTGTCATACGATGGTAAGACACTGTACCTATATAAAACGGATGATCAGGATGGCAATATTTATGTCAGCACCATGAAGGATGACGGCACATGGTCGAAGATCACCAGGCTGGGGAAGACGATAAACACGAAGTATTACGAGTCACATGCCTCGGTTTCCGCCGATGGGAACACCCTGTATTTCACCAGTACCCGTAGAGGCAGCCTCGGGGAACTGGATATTTATGTCGCAAGAAGAAACCACAAGGGAGAATGGGGACGTGCGGAAAATATTGGCCGTGAAATCAACACCCCTTTCAATGAAAATACACCGTTTGTCACCGGTAATGATTCCCTTCTGTATTTCAGCTCAGAAGGTCATAACAGCATGGGAGGGTATGATATCTTCTGTTCAAAGCAGCAGCCTGACGGACGCTGGTCAACACCCGTAAATGTGGGATATCCGATAAACACCACGGATGATGATCTCTTTTTCAATCCCGTGCAAAGGGGAAAATACGCCTATTATGCGCTGGAAGACGGGTACAAGGAGATTAATCTCTACAGGCTGGAGATATTGCCACCGGGTACAAGGAGACAGTTCAGGATAAATGGAACGGTAAGCCTGCGCGACACCAGGGAAATCCCGGATGAAAACTTTCAGGTAGCCTTGCTTGGACAGGAAAAAGGTGAGGTGATAACAGCTGGTATACCCGATGAAAAGACAGGCTGGTATGAGTTGCTCACAGGATCGGGTAAGTACCGGATCATTTACCAGGGAAAAGGTTACAGGACCGAGGAGAGAGGCCTTGTTATTGATGAGTATGCCCGGACCAGTGAATTTACCATTAATGTTCAACTTTCCCGTGCCAGCAGCATCGATTTGCTGGATACCCTGATGATAGTAATTGACCCTGAAAAACTGGAAGCTGCACAGCCGCTGGATACCAACATGGTGATCAGAAATTTAGTGGTGGAGGACCTGGATAAGGAGGTGGAAAAGGGTGAGATACTGTACTGGACGGTGCAGCTGATGGCCCTCAGGGTGAAGCCTGTCGATGTGTCTTTCTTCCTGCCGATTGAGAATGTCGAAGTGATCCTGGGGCAGGATGGCTTCTACCGGTACACTTTCGGCCGATATTCCACAAGAGAAGAGGCCGATGAGGTGAGGCAACGCCTGATGAGGCTTGGTTATCCCGATGCCTGGATAAAAAAGGTGTACCGTCAAATGGCAAATAACTGAAAGCGTTCCTGCAGTCCGTAGAACACTATACCTATTCATATACAGCATGTTATGCTTCTTCTTGAAGGAGAACATATACGGTTGAGAGCCCTGGAACCATCCGATGTGGATATACTGTACCGGTGGGAAAATGATCCGCAGAACTGGTTCATCAGTAATACACTTACCCCTTTCTCGAAGCATGCCCTGGCAAGGTTCATTGAAAACTCGCAACTTGACATATACCAGACCCGTCAGCTCAGACTGATGATCATCCGGAGGGATAACGACCAGTCCATTGGAGCGGTCGATCTGTTTGATATCGATCCTTTTCACCGGAGGGCAGGCCTGGGAATCCTGATCCAGGACAAGCAGAACAGGAATAAGGGATATGCTTCCGACACCCTCGATGTCATTATTCATTATGCCTTTCATCACCTGAAGTTTCACCAGCTCTACTGTAATATCGCGGCAGACAATGACATTAGCATTAAACTGTTTAAAAAGAAGGGATTCAGGCTGGTCGGTGAAAAGAAGGACTGGCTGAGGAAGAACGAAGGATTTATCGGTGAACTGATGTTTCAGCTGCTGCAACCCGACTCTATCAGGTCATAACGGGGGATGTCATCGATAAACCGGTAACTGCAAGAAGAGTAATCCATTTTGCATGCAAATGTTTTCCTGAGGTTGGTCACTACCAGGTAGTCAACCTTAAGGCTCGTATTGTATGATGCTACCTGGTCGAGGGTAGCCTGGCTCACAGGAACATCAGAAGCCTTGCATTCAATGATCATCACTGGTGTTCCCCTACGGCTGAAGATCACAACATCACAACGCCTGACCCTGCCTCCCACTTTCAAATAATGTTCCACACTCATCAGGGATAAGGGAAAGTTTCTTTCCTGAACAAGGAAACGTATTATGTTTTGCCTTACCCATTCTTCCGGTGTAAGTGTGATATATTGCCGGCGTATTTCATCATAAATGAGTTGCTTCCCCTCCTTTGATTTTATATTGAAAGAATAAGTTGGTAAATTTAGGCCGTCCATTCCACCGGAGATGAGATAACGCAAAGGTAATAAGTTTATGAAGACCAAACAGGAGATTGTTGAGAACTGGTTGCCACGCTATACTGGCCTGACGCTGGAGGAAA
>JAXDBV010000101.1:0-14255 GCA_034678415.1 Bacteroidales bacterium | reverse complement strand
CGGGGAGATAAAGAATCCCAGGCGAAACCTGCCGGTTTCACTGGTGCTGGGTACCACCCTCGTCATTGTCATTTATATTTGTCTGAACCTGTTCATTTTTTATGCCATGCCCTATGAGGAGATACGGGATAACGTCACTATCGTTGGCAGCGCGGCAGAAAAAGCTTTTGGTACATGGACCGGCAACGTATTATCGATGGTTATCAGCATCGCTCTGTTGTCCTCGCTCAGCGCATACATCATTGTTGGGCCCAGGGTATATTATGCCATGGCTCTAGACAAGCTTTTTTTTCCCTTTGCAGCAAAAATACATCCGAAACATTCGGTGCCGGGAAGGGCTATTCTCGTCCAGGGGCTGATTGCAGTGGTCATGGTTATCGCGGGGACACTGGAGCAGCTTCTCATCTACATTGAATTTGCCATTGGTCTCTTTCCCATCCTTGCTGTTGCGGGCATATTCATAGCCAGGCATCGGGATATAGGAAATGATACGGCGGTGAAGGTATGGGGCTACCCCTTTGTACCCCTGTTCTTTATTCTTTGCAGTATCGGGATCATGATCGTTGCGTTCATGAACAGGCCGTTCGAATCGACCGTTGCATTGGCAACGGTCCTGTTTGGCATTCCCTTGTATTTTATTCTTAACAAGATCAATATCAGCATCCGGAAGAAGAAATCGGCCGGCCCTGCCGGTTAGACCTTTTCCCGAAACTTATCCATTCATATCTTCCCTGGCTTTCAGGTTAAAATAGACTGCGGTTGCCATGGCGGCAGCAAAGGGAGTGATGAGAGCACTTCCGGCGGCTGACAGGATCAGCGGCAGGGGATGTGCCGGTGAACCCATAAGGTTCTGATGAATGGCGGTCCCCGTGTCCGGGCCGGCGCCAGACAGATCAGCGAGGCTGCTCAGGAAAGGGATCATGGAGAGGAGACCGGTAATAATGGAAACGATGATGTACAGGATAATGAATACCAGCACCTGTCCCGCAACAGGCCAGAATTGTTTGTGAACGAGTCTGACAGACCGGACGAGGGTGATCAACGGATTTTGTTCTTCCACGATGATCACCGGGCAGAGCGGGAAGAACACCACGGCGCAGTACAGCATGACAAGGATGATACCGACAATAAACAGGAATACTCCGATGATGGAGCTGAATGCGAGGATCAGCAGAGCTATGAATATGGTGATCAGGACGGAGGGGTAGAACCTGGCAAAAGCAGAGCCAAGCATTGACAGATGACTTTTCCCTTTATCCAGTTCCCCGTATATTATGAAATAATGCTGTATGAGCATTAGAGCGGAGAATATCAGCAGATAGACAAAGCCTGCCAATCCCATCTTACCCGAGTATTTGCTCATCATTGCCTCGGGATTTTCGTACGCCAGATCCATGATCTCGTTAAAATCTACCAGGAATGCCGGGAGGGTCATCATGAGTGAAAGGATGAGGCTGTAGGGGAGGAGCAGGAGAAAATACTTCTTATACATCATCCATGCACCGGCAAATACCCCGTCGAAATCAGCGACATTATATAATGGATGGTTTCTGTATTCAATCATGATCCCCTGGTGTTGGTAACCAGGCTAAAAATACAAAAAATCCCTTCTCTTTAAGGAAGAAGAGAAGGGATGAAGCGGAGGGTACCCGGTTTCTACAGGTATTTTTTATATTCGTCGGGGAGGTCCCAGTACTTTTTATATCTCTCGGCGTCTTCACCCAGCCTGGTCACCTCCTTTCCTTTAACCTTATAGGTACATTTTTCTCCCACGATATCGGAGAAAAGGATTTCGTACTTATCGCCCTTTTCGTCAATCATGGTCACCTTAACCAGGTTCTTGTCGACGTCGGAAGTAAGGTTGGCGTGGCATATAGGGCAGTAAAATACAAGTTCTTCACCCTTGGTGAGTTCAAATGACGGGTGTTTACGGAAGGTATAGTTGCCGAGTTCAGGGCTCAGCAGGATCATTCCCTTCTTGTTATCGGATTTCTTCAGGGAGAAGATCAGGTCATTGCCTATCCTCAGGTGTCCCCTGCATATAGGACAGATAAAGTCGTTTTCCATGGTATTCCGGTTTATTGGTTTCTGTTTTCGGTAAAATGAATATTCGCAAATCCCGGTTCATTAGTTTCCAGTATTTGCTTATTGAGCCGGTATATGATTTCATCGGCCGATGTTTTCACGGTGTGCGTCAGTTCCTCGCCGAAACCCGAATGTTCAGGCTGGATACCCAGTATCCATACCGGCATATGGAACAGCCAACCGATCTGCTGAAGGGAGATATTATGTGTGTTAGTGGTTTGTCCCCTCAGTTTTTCAACGGGCAAAACCCGGTAATATCCCGGTTCCCGGTTGAAATCGACGCAATCGACCAGGATCAGAAGGTCGGGATTCATTGTATTGATTTTCCCGATATAGTTTTCGATACTTACTTCCACCGTCAATGACCTGATCTCCGGTGTTTCTTTGAGCCGTTGAGAGATATATACCCCCACCCCATCGTCTAAACGAAGGACATTTCCTATACCCACGAACAGGATACGGGAATAGGTACTACGCATTCGTCTGAACCATTGGTCAATCATGGAATGTGGTCTTTATCAGTACCTTTCTCAGGCAGTTAGGGCAGATGATGTTAAACATATCTTTGCGTTTCAGTCCTTCTTTAACTACCACATCGGTTTCCTTCCGTGTGGCCAGTTTGAGTTCTTCGTTCAGCATAGTAAGGTTGAGGATGGAGGAATAGGCTTTGGGCCCCAGCTTTTTATGCATGAAAACAATATGTTCACGTGTGGTAATTATGGCTCCGCAGCTGTTGCAAATCAGCAGTTCCTTTTCCTGCTTTTCCACTGTCTGGCTTCGGTCGAAGGTAGCCATGTCGTATATTTTATCAGACAGTTTCACTCCTTTGCCGGTGATGCAATGATCCTGACACTGTCCGCAGAAGATGCAGATCCCGTAGTTTCTTTCGATGATCCTGATACCTTTTTCCTTGTCGTCGCGGAAGGTGATGGCATGGGGGGGACAAACATTGGCACACGTTTCGCAGCCCACGCAGTTGGCATCATCCACCACGGGTTTCCCCCTGAAATTTTTGAAAGGGATATGCGGTTCCGCGGGGAACCGGCTGGTATAGGCAGGGGTCAGGAGCGAATACACGGCTTCCCTGAGTTCCCTGAGCTTTGGATATTTCATGACTGCTTCTTTTTTTCCATTTGTTCCACCTGTTCTTTATAATCATCCTTAATGGTTCCCTCACCGAGCCTTACACCGAAATGGTAGGATCCTCTGACAAGGGCATGTGCGGCCACCGTGGCAGCAAAGAAAAGGACGGGTATGGTGACCAGCCCCTTCACTCCCGCCTCGTTGAATCCGAAGAAGAACACAAGGCTCAGGAGGATGCTGCAGGTACCGAGCGTTACGCACTTGGTGGCTGCCTGTAACCGGTTGTACACGTCAGGCAGACGGATCAGTCCGATGCACCCGAAAAGGTTAAAGATCACTCCTGTGGTCAGCAGGATGATGCTAATGATGGTAGTACTATTCATTGAGTTTCTGTTTACTGAGATACTTGGCCAATGTTAATGTTCCAATGAAGCTCAACAGGATCCAGGCAATGCCGATGTCAATGATAAACATCCTGTCGGTGATCATTGTGAGGATGGCGCAGATACCCACGACCAGGATGCCGAAGATATCGATGCCCACCATCCTGTCGGGTATGCTTGGTCCTTTGACGATCCTGTAAAGACAGAAGAAGCACATCAGTACCTGCGAATAAAGCAAGATGTATAGGAATGTATTCATTCGAATATAAGTTTTATGTATTTCTCAAACCGGCCGGCAATAACCCTGGAATAAATTTCAGGTTCCACGCTGCTGACATAGATCCAGTGGACATACAGGTAATCACCAATGATATCCACAGACAAGGTGCCGGGAGTCATGGTAACGGAGTTTGCGAGCATGACCCTGGCGATATCCGATTTCAGGTTCATTTTCACTTTCACGATTCCCGGCTTGATGGGCATGGCCGGGTGGAGCACCCTGTAAGCCACATCAAAATTTGCCACGATACAGGCCCATAGAAAAACGAAGAAGTACACGACAAGCCAGAAATAGCGGTGTGGCTGGAAGAACTTTTTTACGTCCTGCACGTAATATTTCCCGAAGTATGGGACAGTGATCAGGGCAGCCACTGCACCGACGATAAGGTTTTCAGCCGTCCATTGCAGTGTCAGCAGGATCCAGAACAGGAATAGCAACAGGAACAGTACAATATATCTCATGTCAAATACCTATTAATGTTGAACTAAACGGAGTGGTATTCATGAGGGCATCCACGGCGGGTATGAGTATTGCTTCCCTGATGCCCGGGAATATCAGGAGGCTTAATGCGAGGCATAATACAGCCATACAGACCATTGAGAAACACATGGTAAAGGGCACCTCCTTTACCTTTTGCTTGTTGAATATTTTGGGTATGTTAAAGAATGCGTATTTCTGGAACTTCAGGAATGAAGCCAGGGTGAGGATGCTGACGATGACGGCCAGTGTTGCGAGGAGGTAGAAATGACCCTGGATAGCGGCCACAATGATCACCAGTTTGCTGAAGAATCCGTTGAAAGGTGGTATTCCGGAGATTGCCATAGAAGCGCTCAGGGAGGTTGAATAGGTTACGGGCATCTGTTCCCACAGGTCGCCCATCTCTGTCAGGTTACGGGTACGGTTTTCGTATTCAAGGGCGCCGGCATTGAGGAAGAGGAGGCCTTTGAACACGGCATGATTGATGAGATGGAACAGTCCGCCGGCGATGGCCAGTGCCGCTATCTTGGGGTTTCCTCCCCTGGAGAGGATGATCATTCCCATGCCGACGCCGATCATCACATAACCCATCTGGCTGATGCTGTGGTATGCCAGAAGGCGTTTGATATCCCACTGGATTATGGCGAGGAATACACCTATGACCATAGACAAGGCACCCAGGGTGGTCAGGATCACGGCTATCTCGCCGGAGAGCTGGAACACGTTGAAGAATAATCTGAAGATACCATAGATGCCGATGGCTTTAATCAGCACCCCCGAGAGCATGGCCGATATAGGTGAGGGAGCCGATGAGTGGGCATCGGGCAGCCATGCATGAAAAGGTATGAGGGCAGCCTTGAGGCCGAACCCTGCTACAAGCAAGAGCTGTGTGAAGATAAGGAAACTCCTGTCATCGCAATATTTCAGGATATTGGCGGCATCGGCCATGTTCAGTGTTTTGGTTTTCCAGTAGATCATGGTCATACCGAACAGGATGAATAATGAGGCAATACCACCCAGCACCTGGTATTTGAACGATGCTTCCAGCTCTTCCTTCCCGGTGCCGAAAGCCACCAGGGCATAGGAGGCGATGACCGAGATTTCGAGAAACACGAACATGTTGAACAGGTCGCCGGCGATTACCACACCGTTCATACCTGCCACCATCAGGCACAGCAAGGTGTAAAAATAGTTGTGTCCCGTATAACGATTCAGATAAGAGATAGCATAGAATCCCGAAAAGAATGCGATAGAATTGATGATCAGCAGTATGAACAAGCTCAGGCCATCGATGTACAAATGAATGCCGATTGGAATACCGCGTATGGGTTCCCATCCTCCGGCGACGTAAGTCCAGGGTATCTGTTCACCGGAAAACAGGAACAGGAGAGTAAGGATCGCCAGGGCGAGGAAGACCAGGTTTGAAACGGTTTTCTGGAATCCTTCCATGAACCGTCCCACGATAGGGATCAGGAATGCAGCAGCAAGCGGCAATACAATGAACAGTGGAACGTATGGGTTCATGGTACTATCCTTTTAGTTGGTTAATCTGACGTATGTCAAAGGTTCCGTATTTACGGTATATCTTGATGGCTATGGCGAGGAGCATGGCGGTTGTGGCCAGCCCGATCACGATAGCCGTGAGCACCACCGCTTGTGGCAGGGGGTCGACGAAACGGGTGCCGTCTTTTTCCGTGCCCAGGATGGGCATCATACCGAAATCCACGTAGCCTATCATCGCCATGAACAGGAAGATGCTGATCTCCATGAACGAGAGGCTGATGACGATTTTGATCACATTACGCCGTGTGAGCACTCCATAGAGCCCCACAAGGAACAGGACAAAGCATAGCAGGTAAGGTGTCATTTTCCGGATTCTTCTTTGTAGATGACCAATGCGAGAAATATGGTAAAGATGGCCGCTGCCACCTCAATACCCACAACGATATTATAAATGGGTATTACGCCGGCGCTGATAAGGTTTCCTACTATTCCCTTCGGAAGGAAATTGGTGAAGAACACACGGGTACCGATCAGCATAGCGGCGGCAGCGATGAGAACGAAAGACAGGATGGCGCTGCTTTCAACAACGGATGTTCCCTCTTCTCTCCTGTAAAGCTTCATCACATCACTGCCAAATGCCAATACCAGCAGGATGAGTGATCCGGCAATGATCACCCCTCCGGCAAAACCGCCTCCCGGCGTAAGATGTCCGTGTGTGATAATATAGATTCCATACAGGAACACAGGTCCGGCCAGCAACTGGGCAACCTTTTTCACGATAACCGACATTCCTTTCATAATCTGTTGGTTTTTATTTTTTCCCTTTGGCTCTGAGTACGGTGAGGACACCTATTACAGCAGTGAAGAGGATGGTAGCTTCCCCCAGTGTGTCGTAGCCCCTGAAATCAAAAACCACACCCGTTACCAGGTTTGCGCTGCCGGTTTTGTCTGCTCCCCCATCGATATAAGCCCTGGCCATACGCATGACATGCTCACCGAGCGGGTCAAGAGATGAGATGGCCAGTCTGAATCCGTAGAAGAGGATCAGGGCTGAGATCACGGCCATGAACACATTGCCCATGAATTTTGCATTAATGAACGATTGCCCGTCAACCGTTGTGCTGGCCTTCTCCTTCAGCTCCTCATGGGTGCTGTCGAGAACCACCGATACCATGATGATGAGGGTGATCGTTTCCACCACGATCTGGACGATGGCCAGGTCAGGGGCTTTCAGCAGCAGGAAACAGATTACCAGCCCGTAGCCCACCAATCCCATGGAGATAAGGCCGGAAAGCAGATCTTTGGAATGGAGGGCATACAAGGCGCCAAGGATCATGAACACGATGATGACTGAAAGAATCAGTTCCATAATATTTCTTCTTTTATTGTTGCATAAGGATGATAAGAAGGAGGACCAGCCCTGCCACCAGCCATATGGCGTACATGGTGAATATGCCCGTATGTGCTTTTCCCAGCAATCCGCCGGCCCAGAATACAATGCGCCTGCCGATATCATAAATGTCATACCATTTCTTCTCTGCCTGCTTGTATACTACGTTCAGGAACTTAAAGTCCTGTATCGTTTTATAGAACTCCATCACAGGGTATTGAACCTCTTCCCGGTTTATTTCTCCCCCGATGAAACTCTCGTCTCTTCTGAGTTTTTTCATAGTGCCCAACAGGTAAATTATCACACCCAGTAACAGGGATACGAGCACCAGTATGGAGACAGAGGTTGACTGCCATATACCGGTATATTCAACGCTTCCGTACAGGGGCATAATGATCTTTGGGATGACCCATGTGGAGGCGAACACTCCGGTCAGGATGCACGCCAGTGCGAGCAGGGCATTGGGAAGCCACATGAGGATACTCACCTCCCGCATCGTCTTGTATTCTTCTTTCACCTTTCCCAGGAAGATGCCGGATATGAATTTGATGAAGCTGGCCAGTGTCAGGGCTGATCCGAGCACTGCCAGTCCCAGCCAGAGGAACCATAGCTGGTTGGCCAGTCCGGGTTCTTTCCCGAAATCGATGATTCCCTGGTATATCAGCCATTTGGATGCAAAGCCGTTAAGGGGGGGCACCCCGGAGATAGACAGTGCACAGATCAGTGCCGAGACAAACGTCACCGGCATGGCCTTCGACAGTCCGCCCAGGTCATCCAGGTCATCCTTATGTGTGGCATATTCAACACTGCCGGCGGAGAGGAACAGTCCTGTCTTATAGATGGCATTATTGAACATGTGGAACAGGCCACCGGCGATGCCGAGGGGTGAGCCCAGGGCCAAGCCCAGAACCATGTATCCTACCTGCGACACGGCATGGTATCCCAGCAGCCTCTTGTAATTATGCTGTATCAGCGCCATCATTACGGCAAAGATGATGGTCATGACGCCCAGTGTGATCATGGTGAGGCGCAGCCATTCGTTCGGTTTGAAAATGTCTACGCACAGGCGTGCCATGAAATAGATACCGAGCAGCTTGTCGAGCGAGGCCGGAAGGAAGGCTGAGGATGAAGCAGGGGCATAACGCGTATAATCGGGTATCCAGGAATGGAAGGGGAAAGCACCTGCCTTAGTGAAGCTGCCTGTCAGGAGGGCCAGGAAGGCGATCGCCAGGATGGGATACTGGGTTGAAACCGTAAGCTCCGACATGGAGAGCGTGCCATAGATCCTCCACACAATGGCCATACCGATGATCATGATGCTGTCGGAGGCGCCGATAATGATCAGTGTTTTTTTAGCGGCGGCGGAGCTCTCTTCATCATAGCCATGGATCAGCTTATACAGTGTGATGCCCAGCACACCCCAGAAACCCAGCAGCATCAGCATGTTATCCGTCAGTGCGGCACCGGCGGTGAGGCCCAGTGTGAGCAACAGGTATGGATAGTAGTTGCGTATGATTTTGTTCCTGTCAATATATTTCAGGGAATACAAAGTGATGAGCACTGTAAATGCACATGCGGCCACGGTAATGAACCTGCCCAGGTTGTCAACGTTGAAGGCGGAAAACTCATTCAGTCCTGCCAGAGCCTGGTTGAGCAGAGAGCCTTCCCTGAACCATGATGAGAACATATCAAGGCTGACCACCCCCGGAGGGTAAGTATAGAGCCGGATGGCATAGAAAAGGGATAGTACGGAGACGAGCAGGGCCGCGATGCCCTTGACGAGCCTGGCCCTGTCGGGTACGATGAAAAGGAGCATCCCTGCCAGGATGGGGAATAGGATGATATAATACAGATCGCTCATAATGCTGGATTATATAGATTTTCTTAACGTTTCTGTCTTCATGTGAGAGAGTCTGATGAGGTCGGTACCGTTATGCATCAGATGGCCGTTGTGGATATCATAGGCCAGGGCCATCCTTTCGGTGCAGCAGTAACAGGGATCGACGGCCGCCAGTGCGATAGTGGCATCGGAGATGGTCTGACCCACGCATGCTTTTTTGAACGTGGCGATGTTCACGTAGCTGGGAGCTCTGATCTTATGCCGCACCGGTCCATAGCCCCCGTCGGTCAGGACAAAATGGAACACTTCACCGCGGGGTGCTTCGGCACGCCCGGTAGCCATTCCTGGCGGCACATTTTTCACCTTCACCTCGATGTCTCCCTCCGGTTCTTTCAGCATGCCGTCCAGGCACTGTTCAATGATTGATACCGACTCATACATTTCCAGCAACCTCACATAAGCTTTGGCGAACACATCGCCTTCGTTGGCGGTGATCACTTTCCAGCTAACCATATCATAAGCTGCGTACGGGTCGTCCCTCCTGACATCAATGTCGATGCCTGAAGCGCGGGCCACGGGTCCCACGGCTGCAAAGTTGATACAGTCCTGCCTTGAAAGGATACCTACCCCCCTGGTACGTGCATGGATCACAGGATCGTCCATAACAGCACCGGTGAGCATGTCCAGCTTGGGTTTAAACTCATCCAGCGTTTTCCTGATGACGGGGAAGATGTCGTTGGGTATGTCACGCCTCACACCCCCAATTTTGAACATGGCATAACTATTTCGGTTGCCGGTGATTATCTCGAACAGGTCGAGGATGGGTTCACGGTATTTCCATGCCCACATGAATACGGTGTTATAGCCGAGGAAATGGCCTGCCAGCCCCAGCCACAACAGATGGCTGTGTACCCTCTCCAGCTCTCCAATGATCGACCGTATGTACTTGGCCCGGTTAGGTATCCGGCACTGTACAATCTCTTCCAGTGCGTTGGCAAAGGCAAAGGGATGGGAGGTGGAGCAGATACCGCAGATCCTTTCCACAAGGAAGAACGACTGATCGAAAGTTTTTGTTTCGCTCAGCTTTTCAATACCCCGGTGGTTATAACCGGTCTCCCATTTGATGTCCTTCACGATCTCACCTTCGCAGTACAACCTGAACAGTTCAGGCTCTTCCTGGAGGGGATGATACGGACCTACCGGTATGATCGTCTGTTTTACCATGTTACTCCAGTTTAAGTTCTTTTGGATCTTTACGATACGGATAGACACCTACAGCCCAGTTTCCTTCCGACAGCAGGGCTTCCGGGTTAGGATGGTTCAGGAATGTGATACCGAACAGCTCGTGCATCTCTCTCTCTATCCAGTTGGCCGCGTCAAACATGTTGGCGAGGGATTCGATCTCCGGCTTTTCTTGCGGGAGAATCACATGGAGGTTAATGATCAGCCCTGCCGCGTCGTTGGAGAAATGATAGTAGATCTCAAATCCTTTTTTTGTGTGCACAGCACTGGCAATGATGAAACGGAAGCTCATATAGCTGAAGAAGAAGTTTACCATTTTCAGCAATGATTTCGCTTCGATGGTGAGAGTAGCCCTTTTTTCCGACTTCACCTCCACCTCTTTCACCGAGTCGCTGAATTTCTGCCGTGTGCTTTTTATGAATGACTGGGTATCGATCATGGTCACTATTTTTTATTCAACAGTTTGACAATACCTGCCAGGATTGCTTCCGGTTTAGGCGGGCAGCCAGGTATATAGACATCCACGGGGATGATCTTATCCACTGGTCCGGCGAAGGTATATCCGTCAGCAAAGATGCCGCCGCTACATCCGCAGGCGCCGATAGCCACGACCAGGATCGGTTTTGGGGCCTGTCTGTAAACCTCCAGCAGACGTTGCTTGTCTTTCTGGTTTATCGAGCCGTTGACCAGCAGGACGTCGGCATGCCGTACACTGCCAACCAGCTGCATGCCAAACCTCTCCACATCGTAACGGGGAGTCAAACAGTCAATGATCTCGATATCGCAATTGTTACATGATGCTCCGCCAAAGTGGAACAACCAGAGCGATTTTTTAAAGATGAAATCTTTGAAGGCCAAGGTCTATGGTTTTTAGATTCCTATATATATTAATATTATTGCAATAACCACCAGCAGGTTCATCCACAGGAAGAAGAAGCGCATCGCCTGGTGTATCTTCACCCGTGGATTGGTATTTCTCACCAGTGTGGGAATAATGACAACCGCCAGGATTTTAAGCACGGACCAGAGGATATGTATGCCATCCCATCGTAGTCCGTTCATAAAGAGGGCGATGAGGAACATGGGAAGGGCAAACAGCATGATGTACTTGGTCAGTTTAACAAAGGCATAGGCAGTACCTGAGAACTCGATGAATGCGCCATGGTTGATCTCCGTTTCTGCCTCGGCCATATCGAATGGCACCAGTCCCAGCTTTGCCTGGACACACATGAGGCCCACGATGAAGAGGAGGATGCCCGACAGGCTGCCGATGAATGCCCCCGATTCCTGCTGTGCGGCGATGATATCGCTGAGGCTGATATTCATACCGGCCTTGAGGATAATGGCGGCGACCATGAGCAGGAAGCTTAGTTCGTAACCCAGAATGAGCTTCATCTCGCGGGAAGCACCCACAGCTGCCAGTGGATTGCCCGATGCCAGCGCGCCGATCATGTAAGTAAGGGATGGGATGGCCAGCAGGTAAAAGATCACGATGATGTCTCCCTGGAATCCTGTCCTGATACCGAACAAGGGGAGAAGGATAAACACAATGGCAAGTGTGGCGCCAAACAGCCCGAACACAGGAGCGAGGAGGAAGGTAAGAGCCGATCCCCTTGCCGGGAGGATGGTCTCCTTCACCAGGAGCAGTTTAAAAAAATCATAGAACGGCTGCAGCATGGGTGGTCCTTTCCGGAACTGAACCATTGCTGTGACCTTCCTGTCGAACCAGGAGAGGAGTCCTCCAACGATCCCTGCGAACAGGAGCCCGGGATAGACCAGAAAATAAAACAGTTCTTTAAGCATGGATCATACTCTTTTTATGCATTCCAGATATACTCTTTTACCAGAACCCTGTCATTCAGGAGGTATATGTTTTTTGCCGGATCCGGTTCTCCGTCATAGTAGCACACGGTATCCGGCGGACAGGCACGTATAAAGGCAGCCAACTCGCGTTCGTCATCAAGGTTGAACAGCCGTGCCCTTTCCTTCTTCTCAAACAGGTCGTCCATGAGGGTTCCGAAAGGGCAAATAGTGATGCAGGATTTGCATCGCACGCAGAGGTTCACGTTCCTTATCACTCTTCCCGTGGCGTCTTTTTCGAGTGCTTCAGCAGGACAGACAGCGATACAGGGCGCATCTGTGCACCGCCGGCAGGTAAACTCAAATGTGGCTTCTTCACGGAGCGTCCTGAACCCGTCGCCGGCTTTCACGCCCGTGCTTGCATCCACAGGGAGATGGTCGTGGTCACGCATCTTTGTCAGATCAATGAGAATTTTTTTCATGGCTGCACTTTTACTTCCAGATTTCGGGTTGATCTTTTATCTCTGAATAGGTGAAGACAGGTCCGTCTTTGCAGACAAAATATTTTCCCATGGTGCAGTGTCCGCACTTGCCAAGCCCGCACGACATGTTTTTCTCCATGGAGAGATAGATATCCGTTTCGGGATACCCCATCTCTAGGAGCTTGAATGTGCCAAACTTCATCATGACGGGCGGACCGCACACCACTGCGACAGAGTTGGGAATGTTGATGTTTACCTTGTCAAGGAGGATGGTTGCTACCCCTACGTCCTCTGCCCATGTTTCATCGGGCCGGTCAACGGTACGGTATACCTCGAATGTATCGATAGCCCTCAGCTCGGAAATAAAGGGTTTATAAATACATTCATCCGGGGTTTTTGATCCATAGCAGAGGGTCACCTTTTTGAATTTTTTCTTTTCCGCTATCAGGTTGTAGAGCAGGGAACGGATGGGGGCGAAGCCGCATCCGCCGCCAAGGATCAGTATCTCCTTGCCGTACATTTTTTCCAGCGGATAGCCGCGTCCGAAAGGTCCGCGGATACCAACCAGGTCTCCCGGTTTGAGCCGGTGTATCCAGCCGGTAACATAACCGGCTCTCATCACTGTCACTTCCAGTTTCTTTGTTTCCAGGGGGGAAGAAGAAGGGGTGAATGGTGCCTCGCCCACACCGGGTATGGTGAGCTCGATGAATTCACCGGTTCTGAAGGAAAAATCACGCTCAGGGATCATCTCCAGTGTCTTGATGGTTGGAGATTCCTGTATCACCTTGCTGATGGTGGCCCTGAGAGGTTTATAGATATTCCATGTGTCCGGTTTTTGTATTACTTCAGCTTCCTGCATAATGGGTCAAAGATTTATGAAGATAATTCCATAAAAAGCTCATTCTTATTGATCTTACCGATGCATGCCTCGATGCATCTTCCGCATCCTGTACAGGCAGTGGAACGGAATTTCTCCGGTCGCCATACATATTTGCACAGGTACCGGTTTTTAAACCTGTGGTGTTTCTCGCGGAGGGGATCCTCACCCGCGGCAACACGCTCAAAAGCGGGCTACTGGCAGGCGTCCAGTTGCTTCACCTTCTCAAAGTCGGGCCGGTCAATCAGGAGAAAACAGGTACAAGTGGGACAAATCGTGGCACAGGCACCGCATGAGACACAATCCTTCGAGTACTTCTTCCATATCTCATCCGCTGAGTTTTTTACCAGAACCCCCGTTCTTCCGTAATTGGGCAATCCCTTATTCTTATCCTTCAGCTCACCGGTGATCCTGTTGCGTATTTCTTCCACCGGTCTGAGGTCTTTTACCCCTGCTTCAGCCAGGGTAGCGTGTTTTTTTATCCGGTTAATGAACTCATCCCCCTTCTTCGATCCTGTCATCACAACCATCTGCCCGTTGATCAGGGAAAGGGAAAGGTCATGTTCCGTTCCGGGAAAAGGATTAATATCATAGCTTATACAATGGCAATGCTCCTGATGCGAATGACAATCGGTTCCGATGAGAAAGGTACTTTCCCTCTTCTGCCGGTAAAACGGATCGATAAGGTTCTTGTCAAGGTAGATCTCATCGAGCAGCCCCAGGCCCGCAAGGTCGCATGAGGGAATGCCAAGGATGATTCTCGGCCGTGTACCTGACGGAATCTCACTTACATTCTCCCTGACCGGGAGGAAA
>JAXDBV010000100.1:0-5267 GCA_034678415.1 Bacteroidales bacterium | reverse complement strand
CGGCAGGAATGGCCAGCGGCTCCACATACCCTGTGGGCACAACAACAAATTCTTTTATGGTCACTGATGCCGCAGGAAATACAAATACGTGCAGCTTTACGGTTACCGTTAATGATAACCAACCACCGCTTATCACCTGTCCTGGAAATATTACAGAAACTAATACTAATGGTTCCTGCGATGCCGTAGTAAACTATTCTTCACCTGCGGCTACTGATAATTGTCAAACGATAACAACAACCCAAACAGCGGGTTTATCAAGCGGATCAGCCTTTCCGGTGGGTACAACGGTGAATACATTTCTTGTGACTGATGCTGCGGGTAACACCAGCACCTGCAGTTTTACCGTAACCATCCATGATAGTGAAGCGCCATCCATCAGTTGTCCATCCGATATCACTGTTAATACAGCAACAGGATTATGCGGCGCACCGGTGAGTTATACCATACCGGCAGGAACCGACAACTGCACAGGTCAGGTCACCATCCAGTCGGCAGGCCTGGCCAGCGGCGCCACATTTCCCGTAGGCATAACGACCAACACCTTTGTGGTAACCGATGCCGCAGGAAATACAAACACCTGCAGCTTTACGGTTACCGTTGCCGATAACCAGGCGCCTGTACTGAGCTGCCCGTCCGATACCACAACCTGTAGCGGGACATTTATCCTGAACCCTGCCACGGCCACAGATAACTGTAGCGTGGACACCGTATATAATAATGCTCCTGCTGTGTTTCCTTTAGGCACCACAGAAGTCACATGGACAGCCATAGATATATACGGCAACACGGCTTCCTGTACACAGTCCGTCACAATTTCAAGCATGACGGCCACCGCTACCGGTACGCCACAGGTCTCCTGCTATGAGGCTTCGGATGGCTCGATTACCGTGACAGCCACCGGAGGCACCGGAAGTTATGCCTATTCGCTCAATGGAGATACCGCCCAGTCCTCCAATGAATTCACCGGGCTGCCGGCAGGCACGTATGTGATCACCGTGACCGATTCCGTGGGATGTTTTGCCAGCACTAACTTCACCATTGAACAAAAACCGGAAATTATCGTTGATCTCATATCAAAAACCGATGCCAACTGCCTGGGCAAATCCGATGGATCTGCCAAGATTTCGGCCAGCAACGGAGTGCCGCCCTATGCTTACATATGGTCAAACCAGGCAGACTCTCCTGAGCTCACCGGCCTTGATGCAGGAACATACACTGTCACAGTGACGGATTACGACGGATGCTCCAGGAATTATTCGGTGGAGATCGTGGCCGGCTCGGCAGAAGTGCCCGTAAAGGTGAACAATGTTTTCTCACCCAACGGTGATGGCATTAACGACAAATGGGTGATCAACAACATTGAGCTTTATCCCGATAACGAGCTCATCGTCATCAACCGTTGGGGAAATGAGGTCTACAGCGTAAAATCCTATAAAAATGACTGGGATGGCAGCAACCTGGCCGAAGGCACTTACTTTTTCATCCTGAAGATCGATGTGTGCGGCAGAGACGATGTTTATAAGGATTATGTCACGATAGTACGTTAATCATCAACCAACCCATAAAATCTAACGATATGAAAAAAATAGCAACCGGTTTTATATGTCTTGTTCTCGGTGTGGCGGCCTGGGCACAACAGGATGCCCAGTTCACGCAGTACATCTTCAACCAGATGATCATCAATCCTGCGTATGCCGGCTCGAAGGAAATACATAATATCTGTGCCACCTATTCCACGCAATGGGCAGGATTCCACGGCGCCCCGAGCACCCAGACCATCAGCTACGACGGCCCGGTAGCAAAGAATATGGGGCTGGGCGTACACTTTATCAACGACATGATCGGTGCACAGATGCACCAGGGATTGTTTGGCAGCTATGCCTACCAGCTCCGGCTGAGCGAGAGATGGCGCCTGGCTTTCGGACTTGCCGCAGGACTGTCGTATTACACCCTCAACGGCACAAAACTCGTCGCGGACAATCCCGACGATCCTGCCGTGCCGAAGACCAAAGAAAGCAAACTGATGTTCGATTCCAAAACAGGGGTTTTTGTCCATAACGACAGGTTCTACGCAGGGTTTTCCGTCACCAACCTGCTGGCCGGGGTGATCAAAAGCAAAGACCTGATGGTGCCTAATCTCTACCGGCATTATTACCTTACTTCAGGATACATTTTCGACCTGGGCAAAAAATTCAAACTCAAGCCGAGCGTCCTCATCAAGGAAGATTTCAAATCGCCCACCAACATTGACATCACCACGTACTGCCTGTACAAAGAAAAGATCTGGCTCGGGGCAAGTTTCCGGGTGAACACCACCCTGGGCAAGAAAAGCCTCGAAAACTCCCTGCGCCACACCAATGCCCTTGCCTTTATGGCCGGATGGAACATCATCGACCGCCTGAGAATAGGTTATGCCTACACCCTCACGCTTACCGCTCTGAAAAGATATTCCGGCCATGAGATCGAGATCGGTTATTATTTCCCCTCCAGGGTCAACCCTTCGATGAAAACACCCAGGTATTTTTAACTTTCAAACCTTCATAACCATGAACAATAATACAAGCCGAATAACCAGGTTTTTAGCGCTTTCTGCCCTGATGCTCCTTTTTTCATCCGGCGTCCCGGCACAGACGAAACTTCAGAAAGCCAGGGAACTGAAAATGAAATATGAATTCATGGATGCCATAGCCATGTACCTGGACTATATCCGGACCTCTGCCGCCGGTGTGGATGAGCAAAGAGAACTGGCCGCCTGTTACATGATGATCAACGATACCCGCTCGGCCGAAGACTGGCTCTCGCAGGTGGTCTCCAGCGCAAACAGCACCGCCGACGACGTACTGCATTATGCCGGGGTGTTGAAGTCCAACGGGAAATATGCTGAAGCCATCACCCAGTACAAAAACTATGGCAACATGCTGCCATCGGCCAGCGAAAAAGCCGAAGACATGATACGTTCCTGCCGTCAAGCCCTCAAATGGATGGAAGACCCGGTATACTTTGAGGTGGCCAACGCCGAAACCCTGAACTCGGAAAACAGTGATTTCGGGCTGTTCCCTTTCGATATGGGCTATATCATCACCTCGGACAGGAAACTCAGAGGAAAAACCTATACCCAGGAAGAAATCTATGGCTGGACGGGAAAACCCTACCTGAAACTTCTCCGCCTCAGTGACAAAAACAACCCCAAAGCCACCATGGAGGAAATAGACGTCGTAAACAACAGGTATCACAACGGCCCCGCAGTGTTTGACAAAAACAACTCCGTGTTGTATTTTACCCGTACCAAAATGGTCAAACTCACCAAAAAACCCCTCAATTGCGACCCTACCAGCTGGTACGACAATTCCACGACCAAAGATTATGTCAACCGTCTTGAACTCTATTCGTCTCAACTTGAAGGCGGGAAATGGCAGCAACCGGTAGTGTTCCGGTACAGCGACCCGAAATCTTTCTCTGTCGGCCATCCGGCCCTCTCTCCCGATGGAAAGATACTGTATTTTGTTTCGGATATGCCCGGCGGCTATGGCGCCACCGACATTTATTTCTGCGAAAAATTTGCCGACGGCACCTGGAGCAACCCTAAAAATGCCGGAAACATCATCAATACCGGAGGCAAAGAACTCTTCCCCTACATGGCCAACGACGGCACCCTGTATTTTGCCAGCGACGGCCTGCCCGGCATGGGTGCCCTCGACCTGTTCTCTGCCAAAGGCAGCAAAGACAACTGGACAAACCCGGAAAACCTGAAATACCCCTTCAACTCCCCCAAAGATGATTTCACCTTCTGTTTCACCGGCGACGGTAGCGGATACCTCGCCTCCAACAGGGACGGCGGAAAAGGCGACGATGATATATACCGGTTCAGCCCGGCGCCACCCACCACCCTGGTGCTTTCCGTCGTCACCAAAGAAAAACTCGATAATAACGCCACGGCCATACTCAGCGGGGTAAACCTCCAGATCACCAGCGACAGCAGCACCCTCACCGTAACACCCAAAGACAACGGGCGCTTTTTTGCTCAGGCCGGATGCAACACCGAATACAAGGTAAAAGGAACCAAAAACGGGTATTTTACCTCCGAAAAAATAGTGAAAACCTCATGCACCACCCGACATGATACCCTGTCCGTGGAACTGCTTTTTGAAAAGATCGTCATCAACAAAGCCATCGTGCTGAATAACATTTATTATGACTACGACAAATGGGATATCCGGCCCGATGCCGCCACAGAACTCGACAAACTGGTAAAGATCATGGTGGAAAATCCGGAGATCAACATTGAACTTGGCTCACATACCGATTCCAGGGGAAAAGACAAATACAACCAGGATCTTTCACAAAAACGTGCAGAATCGGCTGTCAACCATATCATTTCCAAAGGAGTGGATGCATCCCGGATAAAAGCTAAAGGTTACGGGGAAAGTGTTCCCGTGAACAAATGCGTCAACGGAGTGGAGTGTACCGAAGAAGAATTCCAGATGAACCGCAGAACCGAATTCAAAGTTACAAGCATCGGGAAAAAATAAGGGGCGGCTGTCAACCATATAAGTGCAGCCTCTTGTCAGATAATTTTAATCCACCCGCTCATAAGACCCCGCCAAAAATGAGTGGGGGCTATTGGTACTGTCCGGCTCCAGGAGAAGAACATCACCGTCAATGTCAGGAATGAAACTATCCATGGTATTATCATTATACGTCCTGATAAACAGATGAACATCTTTAAAAGTTCTTTTCCCGGATGTTTCAAACGTATACCGCCCGTCAGCATTATAATTCAAAGAAGTAATTCTCAGTTTGCCGTTTTTTACAAAATCAAGTGTTATCGATTCATTATCCTTTGATACAGATCATGTACCAACAATATGCCTTCCAACGACCTCACATTTCCGGCAGGATATAAAACGAAGAATCATAATTAATAATACCAATAAAAACAATAATTTCCTCATATTGAAATATTTATCTTCAGCGCCATGAGTGCACAAAAATTATTCTTACAATATAAAATTATTTGTCGGATAAATTTTAATATATTCAGGTTTTGCCATTGAATGTGAGTTGTATTTTATTAATCCCGGATTGCGCAATAGGAACGCAGTGAACTATTGGGCAGTGCGCGGTATAGTGCGTTGAATCTGCCCGTCCCGCACACGAAGTGTCGGGGGGTAACCCCGACTTAGAAAATGTTCCCCTCCAGTATGGATTATATTTTCTTAGTCGATTACGCATTATAAATGGAATTATAATATAATATATTATAT
>JAXDBV010000099.1:0-18435 GCA_034678415.1 Bacteroidales bacterium | reverse complement strand
GGTTTATCCCTGTAGATCTCACGTCCGAAAATCAACAGAACCGAAAATGAGATAACGGTAATACATACAAAACCAATCCATAGTGTCCTTGTTTTCATGACTGCCAGGTTTTAGTTTAACATGGTATACCCTTTTCCAAACCAAATTTACATATGCGGATTAGAAATTACAATAGTGCAAAAATCCATTATGAAACATTGCTTCACCCTGTGAAGATTGAAATTGCAGAGCAGTATACCTGTCAGGGCCGAACAGATGTTAATAGTGATGCCACTTGCAGTAAGGAAGAGGAAAATAAAATACCTGTCAGGAAAAATTACAACAACCGGCGGCAGGGGATAACCAGATAATAGTGTGGTACTGGCGCTATTTACTTTATGATGCCATCGCGGATGGTCAGCATGCGGTCGGCCATATGGGCCAGTTCCTGGTCATGGGTTACCACGACAATAGTTTGGTGGTAGGTATCCCTAAGGGAGAAGAATAACTCGTGCAGTTCTTTTTTGTTTTTACTGTCGAGATTTCCCGATGGCTCATCGGCCAGGATAATGTCGGGCTGGTTGATGAGTGCCCGGGCTACGGCAACGCGTTGCTGTTCTCCACCCGACAACTCACCGGGTTTATGGTCAAGCCTGTCGGCCAGGTTCAGGAACTCCAGTATTTCCTTTGCCCGTAATTCGGCCCGCGCACGCGGGCTGCCACCAATGAACGCCGGTATGCAGACGTTTTCCAGGGCTGTGAATTCAGGTAACAGGTGATGAAACTGGAATACGAATCCTATTCTTTTATTCCTGAAACGTGCCAGGGCTGTGTCTTTCAGTCCGAACACATCGGTGTCATCATAGTAGACAAAGCCCGAAGAAGGGCGGTCGAGCGTACCAATGATCTGTAAGAGGGTGGTCTTGCCTGCCCCACTGGCACCAACAATAGAAATGATCTCGCCCCGTTTAACGTCAAGGTTTATCCCCTTAAGCACCTGCAAGCTGCCAAACGAACGCGTAATATCCCGTACACGGATCATAGATGAATATATACGTCCTGTTTCATTCCGCAATATAAAAAATAAAAATCTTCATACCCACAAGAGCATGAAGATGATCCCCGTTGTGTCAAATGCATCGTTAAGAGTTATGAAACATCCCCTGGAATGTCCTTGGTAATATCCTTTTTCAGATCATCCATCTCCCTGGTCACCTCCCGTGAGCTTTCGTTGATCTCCCGTTTGATATCATCCGTCGCCTTCTTGAACTCATTCAGTCCCTTTCCAATGCTCCGGGCCACTTCAGGGATTTTCTTCGATCCGAAAAGAAGCAGCACGGCCAGCAGGACGACAATAATCTCCGAACCACTGATTACCAAAAGTTCCATGCCCGCTTATTTATACAAATATAAGGAACTATTCCTTCTCAATCTTTATTTCATCAAACAAAAAAGGCTTGTCTCCTGGAAACAAGCCTTTTCTTTAACGGTATGTGTATTACGTTCTTCTTATTCCCTTGGTGAGTCCTGCGGCCTCTCCAGTTTCACCTGCCATATCAATAACAATAGGCGTTGCAATAAAGATGGTAGAATAGGTACCGGAGATAACCCCTACCAGCAATGCAAAAATAAAGCCACGGATTACCTCTCCACCGAAGAAGAACATCATCAGCAGGGTAAGAAATACAGTGAATGATGTGTTAAATGTACGGTTGAGGGTGCTGTTCAGGGCGCTGTTCACAATCTCCTTCCTGTCCCTCTTGGGGTATAAGCCCACATATTCCCTGATCCTGTCAAAGATCACCACGGTATCGTTAATGGAGAACCCGACCACGGTAAGGATTGCGGCAATAAACGACTGGTCGATCTCCATGGAGAAAGGCATGATTCCGTAAAACAGTGAAAAACAGATCAGTACCACTGCCGCATCATGGAACAGGGCCAGTACACCTGCAAAACCAAAACGCCAATTCCGGAATCGTATAAATACGTATATAAATATGCCGATGAGCGAGAACAGAATAGCCCATACTGCCTGGATCTTTATATCATCGGCGATAGTAGGACCCACCATCTGCGAACTCATCAGACCGGCATCTTTTTCCGTATCCTGCCTGATAAACTCTTCCAAGGTGAAGGTTTCCGGGTAGAAAGAACTCAGGCCTCTGAACAACCTTTCCTCAATCATCCTGTCGGTATTATCACCGGTGCTGTCAATCATGAACTGTGTGGATATCCTGACGGCATTGCTTGATCCATAAGTTATCACCTGTGGCGGCTCTTCAAGTACATCCGCCAGTGCCTCCCGCACATCGGTAGTGCTCACTTCATTATGGAACTTGATAACATAGTTTCGTCCACCGGTAAAATCAATGCTGGGACTTAACCCGCGTACCACGAGGGAAATGATCCCTATCACCATGATAGCCACTGATACGAAATAGAATATTTTCCGTCGCTTCAGGAAATCAATTTTGGTGTTCTGGAAAAACCGTTCCGTGGCGGCTGTTATAAAGGTGAGTTTGTAGTTCTTCGTAAGAAATGCTTCAAAGATCAGCCGTGTGATAAAGATCGCCGAGAAGAGGGTTGTCAGGATACCCAGCACAAGGGTAGTAGCAAATCCCTTGATGGGGCCGGTACCAAAGACATAGAGTATTATACCCGTAAGAAGGGTTGTTATATTGGCATCAATAATGGGGGACATGGAATACTTAAATCCGTCGGAGATGGCCAGTTTGATCCCTTTACCGGCACGTAGTTCCTCCCTGATCCTTTCGTATATCAGCACGTTGGCATCCACAGACATACCAACCGTAAGGATGATACCGGCAATACCCGGCAAGGTAAGAACGGGTCCCAGGGATGCAAGAACACCCATCAGAAAGAACATGTTGGCAATAAGGGCAAGGTCGGCAATAAGCCCTGCACGATGGCTGTAGTAAAACACCATGTAAAAAAGAATGATGATAAAGGCAATAATAAAGGAGTTTAGACCTGCCTTTATAGCGTCCTTTCCAAGAGAAGGTCCGACAATGGCTTCCTGTATGATCCGTGCCGTGGCCGGCATCTTGCCCGATTTTAGTATGTTGGCCAGGTCGGTGGCTTCCTCAATGGTGAAATTCCCTGTTATCTCGGTGTTTCCTCCCTTGATCTCACCCTGGACGGTAGCTGACGAGTAGACCAGTCCGTCGAGTACAACGGCCACCCTGCGGTTAACATTATCACGTGTAAGGCGGGCCCATACCTTGGCTCCTTCACCGTTCATGCTCATGTTCACTTTGGCATAAGCCCGGCCCTGTGTAAACTCGGGCCTGGCCGATGTGATCACCTCCCCTCCCAGGGGTGCCCGCCCGTCCCGGCTCGTCACCTTTATGGCATGCAGATAATAATAGTTGGTTTCCTTCTCATTGATCTTTACCGGGGCCACATCCCAGTGAAAACGCACCTCACGGGGAAATAATGCCCTGATCTGTTCCATCCGCAGGTAACGCATCACGGTGGCCGTATCGCTGGCCAGCACCATTCCGATCTCCGAACCCGGCATAAGGTTGCCCGATGAGGTCTGGTTCGGACGGAGAACGGCAAACAACGGATAGTTCTCTTCCATGTCACGCATCATCTGCAGCGAATCAACCCCGGCAGTATCCTGCTCAATCTTTTCCAGCAGGCTCAGTTCAGCAGTATCCCTGTCGGTTTCCGGGGCGGGTTCCCGGGAAGCCGTTTCCTTTGTCTCTTCCGCCGGAGATATACCTCCTGCTATCATAACTTTTTGTGCATCAAGTATTTCCTTTAGACGGCCGTTGGCAGCGAACAGGTTGGGATAGAGCTCTGAATTTTCGTATGTCTCCCAGAACTCCAGTTTGGCTGATCCCTGCAGCAGCTTTCTAACTCTTGCCGGATCCTTGATACCGGGCAGCTCAATCAGTATCCTGCCCTGGGTTTGCAAACGGCTGATGTTAGGCTGAACAACACCAAACCGGTCAATCCTCGTATTGAGAATTTCAAAAGCATTGTCAATGGCATCGTTCGCCTCATTCCGCAACACGCGCAACACCTCATCGTTCGTGGTGTTGAAATCAACCTTATCCCTCAGTTCAACAGTATTGAATACGGCTGCCAGCCGTGCATCGGGATCAATTTCCTCAAACGCACGACCAAACAAGGCGATAAAATCTTCCTGGCTGTTCTTTTGCTGTTCCAACGCCTGACGTATCGCTTTATTGAACGTCGTGTCCATACTGTAGTTGGAAAGGGTACGTATGATGTCAACCACAGAGATCTCCAGGATAACGTTCATGCCTCCCTTGAGGTCAAGTCCAAGGTTAATTTCCTTTTCCTGGCATTCCTTAAAAGTGTTCCCGAGGTATTTCCATTGATCTTTGGACAGGTTGGAAATGGAGTCAAGGTACATGGTTTCCTTCATCAGGTCACCGCCGGATAATTGCCTGGCAATTTTTCTTTCCCGGTAGGTTACGTAAGTGAATGAGAGCTGGTAGATACATACCAGTGTCAGAAGAATGGCAAAAAACAAAATGGCACCTTTGCTCCGCATATGATAATTAATTTAAAATAACCGATAAATGAGTTGTTTTTGAAACGAATGGCAAATATATTAATTTTTTTTCATGCCACACGGGAATAAATGCTTCTAATGCATGCGGATTCCATAAAAATGCAGGATGCATCTCCAACCTCTTAATAAAAACAAACATTATCGGGATATGGACAAGGCAGGGGATATAATTCCCTTCATCGGCGGGTAATTACTCACAACATTCAGTGATATCGAACAGTTTCATGCTGTCAAGCACATCCATGCCGGTTTTCACTGCTGCGGCTGATTCGTTGAGCATGGCCTTTTCTTCCTCATTAAGCTCGATTTCAATGATTTCTTCTATGCCGTTTCTTCCCAGCTTGACGGGGACTCCCATAAACACGTTATTCAGTCCATATTCACCGTTCAGTCCAGCACACACAGGCAGTATCCTGTGCTGGTCCATCACGATCGCCTCTACCATTTGTGCGGCGGCGGCTCCCGGAGCATACCAGGCCGATGTGCCGATCAGATCCACGATCTCCCCTCCCCCCTTCCGGGTGCGTTCAACAATCCTGTCCAGCTCTTCCTTTCCAAGAAGCTGTGTCACCGGTATCCCTCCCACGGATGTATACCTGGGTAGAGGCACCATGGTGTCACCATGCCCTCCCAGCAGTAAAGCCTGGATATCCCTGGGAGATACATTGAGTGCTTCAGCAATGAAGGCTTTATACCTGGCTGAATCAAGGATCCCGGCCATGCCAAATACCTTCCTCGATTCCTTATTGGCAGCGAGGTATGCTGCATAGGTCATCACATCCAGAGGATTCGAAACCACCACGATCACCGCATCAGGAGAATATTTAATGGCTTTCTCCGTCACGTCCTTTACGATCCTGGCATTGGTGCCTATCAGGTCATCACGTGACATCCCGGGCTTACGGGGAATCCCCGAGGTGATAACAACAACATGCGACCCCCTCGTGGCCAGGTAATCATCCGTCACTCCCGTTATCCTTGTGTCAAAAATGTTCACTGAAGCGGTCTGCCACATATCAAGGGCTTTCCCCTCAGCAATACCTTTCTTCACATCCACCATTACAATCTGGCCGGCCAAACCCTTGTGCGCGAGAACATTGGCACATGTGGCACCAACATTGCCCGCACCAATAACCGTAATTTTTGTTGCAGATGGCATGAGGTATCTACTTTGGTGAGCAGATCAAATTTACCTAAAATATCAATATATGCAAATAAATATCTATTTACATTATATGGAGGATAACGGACATCTTTCCTTTTCAGCCCCGGTACTGTTATTCTACCAGTTTGTCGTAATCGGCTGCCAGGTTCTGGTTTTTTTCAAAATCATGGAGTGAGAGTCGTCTCACGGTGTAGAACGCACTCCAGTAGTTTCTCAGCGCACTGATGTATCCGCGGCGTGCCACGTCTTTTTCTTCCATGGCAATATTCAGGTCGAGCACATCAATTTTACCGATAAGATATCGTTCCTTTGTCACGTTATAGCGTTTCTGGGCTATAGTATCGGCCTTTGCGGCAATCATAAGCTGTTCATCCTGAAGGTTGAAACGCATGACATTCAGGAAGATATTTTGTTCAAAATCATTGATCGATTGTTGCACTGTTGTCTGCACCACTTCCTGGTTTGACTGTGCCATCTTGTACTTTCCCCTGCCAAGGCCCCAGTCGATGATCGGGAGGGTCAGTCCCACCCTTACCCGTTGCTGGTCGAGCGGGTCATTGTAAGCATTCAGGATATCGTCTGCCCGCTGTGTCATACCAAAGGTGGCGAACAGGTCGGCATTCAATCCTTTCTCCGATTTGGCCTGTGCCACATCACGCTGGGCCTGTATCAACTGCCTCTCATAATCAATCAGGTCAGGATTATTTTCCCTGGCCAGGCTGATGGCCTGGTCCACATCCACCTCCAGCGAGGGGATATCGGCAGGGATGATCAGTTCAATTTTGACATTTTCATTGAATCCCAGGAACGAACGCAGGTTGAACTCAGCCACCTGCAGTTCGATGTTGGCCTGGTTCATATCTGTACCCGAGTTCAGATAGCTGAGCTCCATCTGCAGCAGCTGGTTTTCCGCAATGGTACCGATGTTATAACGTCCCTGGGCAATTCTGAACAGGGTATCCGAGTTGTGGTAGTTCAGTTCCGCAATGGACAGGTTCTGTTCGGCCAGTGCCAGGTCGAAGAAACGGTTGACAGCCATCAATGAAACGTTCTCCAGCGCATCGAGATATTCCTTCTTGGCCACGTCGTACATCAGAGGCTCAATCTTCTTCTGCCATTTGAGACTGTTATACCGCAATATCGGTTGCCTGAACCCGATACTGATCGGTGAGGTGACGTACTCTGTTCTTCCGTCAGCGCCAAACTCATCCTGCCGGGTCAGCTCCGAGGCAACAAAGATACTTCCTCCGGTGAATCCTATGTTCTGTGATAAGGATAGAGCGAGGGATGACGTGTTCGAGTTCTTCTCCACATACTTGTACTGGCCTTGGTCGTATTCGAGCACAAACTGGCGTGAATAGTCGGGTATCGTGCTCTCCAGCGACAACGAAGGGCGATACTCGGCCTGAAAGGTACGGTACTGCCAGTAACTTGCACGAAACCGGTGCTTGGCAAGAATGGCATGCGGCGATTGCTGCTTGGCAATCTCAATGACATCGGCCAGCGTGAGCCTTAATACCTCTTTTTGCGAAAAGAGATTACAGGGTAGAAAAGAACCTGCGAGGATAATAATAAACGTATAATATTTTCTCATGATGGCTAGGATGTTGCTATTCATATCGTAATGATTCTATCGGGTCTCTTTCTGATGCGCGTTTGGCAGGGGTATAGCCAAAGATGATCCCTATGGTAGCCGATACCCCGAAGGCAATTATAACCGAGAACGGGGTGATGATGGTGAGAATATCGGCGATCTCTGTGATCAGCTTCGACAGGATGATTCCAATAATAACCCCGATAAATCCTCCAGCCACACTGATCAGTACTGCTTCGGCAAGAAACTGTACCACAATATCCGTACGGTTGGCGCCTATCGCCATACGTGTGCCTATCTCCTTGATCCTCTCCATCACATTGGCAAACATAATGTTCATGATTCCTATACCGCCCACAATCAGTGAGATGCTGGCAATGGCACCCAGCACAATGTTGAATATGTCCTTGGTCCGCTGTTGCTGTTTGAGGAGAAGTTCAGGAACTGTAATCTCAAAATCCTTGATGCTGGAGTGACGACGAAAGATCATCCGGCTCAGGAGTTCTGTGGTGGGTGTCAGCTGTTCCGTCTCATGTACCTGGATTACTATACGGTCAAGCTGGTGGTAGTTTGAATAGGTGTTACCGCTGGGACTTGTTGACCGTATCCTGAACATACCATGTCCACCACCGATCGTAACAGAGGCCATCTGGAATTTTTTCGTGTTTACAAGGGCCCTGTTCTGTATGCGCAGCAGCATGGTTTTGATAGGAATAAAAATATTGTCATTCATCACGTTTACGCCCGTGTTTTCAAAAGCTGTCACCGTAACATTGCTCTTTTGCAGCACGCCGATCACCTTGAGCCATACATTGCCAAACTTGATATATTGACCTACCGGGTTGGACTGGGGGAAAAACTTTGTCTTTATGTTCGCGCCGATCACACACACTGTTATTCCAAACTGCTCATGATAGTCAGTAAAGAATGTGCCTGACTCGAGCGGAAGATTGAATATTTCAAAATAATCGTTGGATACGCCGATCACTTTTGCCGGCACCCTCCTGGCATTCTGGGTGATGTATGAATTGAGGCTCACCTCGGGACTGATCCTTTTCACCGTGGGAACGATCTCCCTGATCGCTTCCACATCGAGCTGTGACAAGCCGCGCGAGAATTTTTTCTTAGTCTGTTCCCCGTTGCTCCCGTTCTCCGACTCCCCGTTGCTCTCCCCTTCCTCTTCCTGGACGATAGGTGTGATCAGGATATTATTCACACCCACCATTCGTATCTGTTCCAGGATCTCCTGCTTGGCACCTCTGCCGATGGCAAGCATGCTGATCACCGCTGCCACACCGAAGATGATACCCAACGCAGTAAGTATCGACCTCAGCTTGTTCGACAGGATGGACTCCATGGCAATGGTGATGTCATGGACGTACCGTTTGTACCATTTAAACATAGTGTTACCGGATTAATCCATTATTTCTGTACGGTCTTGCCTGTATCCGCCGCCTGTCTGACGGCACCCTGTGTTCCTGGAGCCCGTTCTTCCTGTTGCTGCCCGGAAGCCGGTCTCCGGAACCTCACGGCACGGCTGGTATCACTTCCTACCCTCATAACCCTTCTCCCCCCGCCTTCCTGCATCATTTGTTCCATCTGCTGGGGTGTTACCCCCTCCGGCATGGTGAAACCTCGCATACCGCGCCTGCCACCAACCATCTCTCCGTTCCTTCGCTCTTCCTCCAACCTCTTCTGACGTGCTTTTTCCCGGATGAGGGGTATCAGCTCCTGTCCTGCCATCTTCATGTGCTCCAAACCTTCGGGTATGGAAAGGTAGATTCTGTCACCTTCTTCCAGCCCTTTCTCCACAATGATCTCGTTCTCATTAGCATCGCCCAGCACCACAATCTGCTTAAGCCCGCTTTTCTTTATCACATACGGAATACTGTCGGTCACCTGGATCGCTTCCAGGGGAATGAACAGGGTATCCCTGTAAACAGCCGTTACAATCTGGTTACTCGTGGTCATGGCAGGCCGCAGCACCGGATCGGAGCCGTTCAGCTTGATCACCACCTCGTAGACCTTCGCATCCGTGTTCTGAAGCTGTTCACCCACATTGGCCACTTCGGTAACTACTCCGCTGTACGACTTGTCGGGGAAGGCGTCCACACCGATCCGTACCTCCTGTCCAACCTTTACCTTGCTGATATCGATCTCATTCACATATGTCTTTGAGATGAAGGAGGAAAGATCGGGCAGGGTAGCTACCGTAAGGTCCCATGGACTGATAGAGGATCCCACTTTTCTTTTTGATCCGCTCCATTCCTTGTAATATACCACCATTCCTGAACCGGGAGCCCTGATCGTAAACTTTTCCAAAACATTCTGCATTTCGTCCACCGTGCGCCGTGCTTTGGCAAGCTCTATCTCACTCTCTCTCATATCAGCAATGGCGGTTTGAACCTTAAGGGTATAATTTCTCCTCGCCTGGTCATATTGTCTTTTGGTTTTGTCAAGGTTGATCTGTGCCTGCCGGATGGTAGCCGGAGGCTCAAACTTTGACTGCTCCAGTGTGATCTCCGCTTCCTCCCTCGCAAATCGCAGATCGATCAGTTCATCCCGCAGGTTGCGCAGCGTTATGGTGGTGTCGAGCTTTAACCGCAGATAGGCCGATTCCTTCTGCTCCAACTCATCCAGCAGATCCTTCAAACGGTTGTCGGCATCCGACCGGTTCAGCTGCCCCACATATTCACCCGAATCCACCACCGATCCTTCTGCCACCAGGTCCTGTATCTGTATATCGCCGAATCGGAGGTTACGGCTCCTTAACTCTGACGGAGCCATGATCTGTTCCGAACGTTCAGCCTGCAACTCACCGGTGACCGACACAATAATCTCGAAATCACCCTTCTGAACCATGGCTTCCAGTATCGCTTCATGCTTCCTGCCCGATGCTATCGAATATACAATTATGATGGCAGTTAATACGAGAACAATAATCGTTGTAATGACAATCTTCTTTTTCATGTTACTGTTTATAGGAATTCATTTCTTTTTTTTAGCAGGACGAAATTAATTAAATCGCACGCTTATACCGGTCATTTAACATTAATTAACGCTTGAAAAGTGATAATGATTTATTTTTAGACAAACATATTCGGCGTATTATTCCCGGGGCTCATGCTTTTTTTTTCTCTTCCCCGCTCACCTCCCGATAGCTTCCGAAAGGCTCCTGATCATCATTGCTGCCAGTGCATCCGCCTTCTCAGCGTTGACCGACTCGGCGTATATCCTTATGATGGGTTCGGTGTTTGATTTTCTGAGGTGGATCCATCCGTCGTCAAAATCCAGTTTCAGCCCGTCGGTTCTGTCACACTGCGATTCCGGATACTGCCGTTCCAACTGGTCGAACACGGGCATGAGGTCAATACCTGCCGGAAGATCCATTCTTCTTTTCACTATCGTATAATCAGGGTATGATTTTCGCAAATCGCTGCAGGGAACTCTCTTCCTGGCCAGATGGGACAGGAACAGCGCTATTCCTGCCAGGGCATCGCGCCCGTGATGAAGGGCGGGATATATCACCCCCCCGTTACCTTCCCCTCCGATAACAGCCCGGTGTCGTTTCATCAACTCCACTACGTTCACCTCACCTACTGCGGCCGCATAGTAATTACATCCATGCCCCACTGTAACATCCTTCAGGGCACGCGTGGACGAGAGATTCGATACGGCAGATCCCTTCCTGTGCTGTAGCACATAATCGGCCACTGCCACCAAGGTATATTCTTCTCCAAACATACTCCCGTCCTCGTTCACGATGGCCAGGCGGTCCACATCAGGGTCTACGGCAAAACCCACATCTGCATTGTTCTTTAGTACAGCCTCCGACAGATCATTCAGGTTGTCAGGCAAGGGCTCCGGATTATGGGGAAACCGGCCGGTGGGCTCGCAGTACAATTCGATAATCTCCCTCACTCCCAGGCTCCTGAGCAGATCCGGCAATACCAGCCCGCCGACTGAGTTGACACAGTCGATAGCCACGCGGAATCCTGCCGATGTGATGGCAGGTATATCCACCAGATCAAGCTGTTTTATCCTGTCGATGTGTCGCTGCCCATATCCTTCCAACATCGAGACCGAGCCGAGCCCCTGCACTCCTTCAAACAGGTACTGCTCCTGATCTGCAATCTCCAGTATGGCTTCCCCATCCTCTGATGACACAAACTCACCCCGGGCATTGAGCAGCTTCAGCGCGTTCCACTCCTCAGGATTATGGCTGGCCGTGAGAATGATTCCCCCGTCAGCCTTCTCACCGGTTACGGCAAGCTCTACCGTGGGGGTGGCAGCCCATCCCAGGTCAATTACATCAATACCCGTACCTGCCAGGCTGCCGCTGACGAGAGCATTAAGCATTGGACCCGAAGAACGGGCATCCCTGCCAATGACCACCTTTGGCTGTGTCGCGCCGGTGGTGCGCCGTATCCATGTACCGTAGGCCGATGCAAACCGTACAATATCTAACGGGCTCAGCCCTTCGCCGGGCATCCCGCCAATGGTACCCCGGATACCCGATATGGATTTGATCAGTGTCATCCTGTTAACGTTTTTTTACCTGATGGCCTACAAAGGTGACCAAAATATATGGCATTATCAAAGCACAGGAAACCAAATCTTCATTACCTTTGCAGGCTTCCCGTTTCAGGATAATTAGTTAACTTACCGTATATGCAGCATGATTGGTTATGAACCCTAAATACGACAGGAATAAGAGGTCGGCCTTCCAAGGAAGAAAAACAACAGCACGACCGGCGGCAAAAACAGGGATGAAGCCCCGGGAGCTTGAACCGGCAGGTCATGGACTGATCAGGCTCAATAAATTCATCGCCAACAGCGGGGTTTGTTCACGGCGCCAGGCCGATAAACATATAGAGGCCGGACTGGTCACCGTCAACGGTACGGTGGTGACCGATATGGGAGTGAAGGTGAGCCCGAACGATGTGGTGAAATTCAACGGTGAACGGCTTAAACCTGAAAAACCGGTATATATCCTCATGAACAAACCCAGGGATTATATCACCACCGTGCGTGACCCGGGAAATAGAAAAACGGTACTGACACTGCTGGGTAGGGCATGCCCCGAACGGCTGTTCCCCGTTGGCAGGCTCGACCGTAACACTACCGGTGTGCTACTGCTTACCAACGATGGCGATCTGGCAAAAAAACTGAGCCACCCCCGCTACCGGGTGGCCAAGGTATACCATGTCTTCCTGGATAAGAACCTCAAACCGGGAGATATGAAAACACTGATCAGGGGAATAGAGCTCGAGGACGGATTTATCAACGCCGATGAAATAGGCTTCCCCGAACCGACAGACAAAACACAGGTGGGAATCGAGATCCATTCAGGACGAAACCACATCGTGAGGAGAATGTTCGAACAACTTAACTACAAGGTGTTGAAGCTTGACCGGGTGTATTTCGCTGGACTAACCAAGAAAGGACTCCCCAGAGGCAGATGGAGATACCTTTCCGAAAAAGAGTTGCAGCAGCTGAAAATGGGGATTTTTAAATAGTGCGTTTTTTTAATAAATATTTAGTATTATTAAATAATATTTTAATATTTACAACTATTTATTTTAATATATTAAACCATAATTCAATATAATAAAATAATACTATATTTTTTACAGCTTTTTTTTCATGGCTCACAAGGCAGGTTTTGTGAATATCATCGGAAATCCTAATGTGGGGAAATCCACCCTGATGAACGCCCTGGTTGGTGAAAAGATCTCGATCATCACTTCCAAAATGCAGACCACGCGTCACAGGATCCTGGGTATTCTGAGCGGTGAAGAATTCCAGGTAGTTTTTTCGGATAGTCCGGGCATCATCAAACCTGTGTACAAGATGCAGGAGATCATGATGAAGTCGGTGAGCAGCTCCTTCTCCGATGCAGATATCATCCTCTATATTACCGATGTGGTGGAGCAGTATGATAAGCAATCCAAATTCATCGCGCGCCTGAAGAAAGTGAGGATCCCTGTGCTGGTGGTGATCAATAAAATCGACCTGTCAGACAGGGCGAAGGACCTGGCGCTGGTAGAAACATGGCATGGCATCCTGCCCGGGTCTGAAATTTTCCTCATTTCCGCCCTGCATAACATAAACGTTTCCGTCCTTTTTGGCAGAATCCTTGAACTCCTTCCTGAAGGGCCGGAATATTTTCCCAAAGAACAGATCACCGACAAGTCGGAACGGTTTATCGTGTCGGAGATCATCCGTGAGAAGATCATGAACCTGTACAAAAAAGAAATACCCTACTCGGTGGAGGTGGAGATAGAATCGTTCAGGGAAAGCGAAGCCATGATCAACGTACGCTGTATCATTCATGTGCTTCGTGAAGGACAGAAGGCGATCATCATCGGGCAAGGGGGCAGGGCATTGAAAAAGGTTGGTATCTTTGCCAGGCAGGATATGGAGGCATTCTTCGGCAAGAAGGTGTTTCTCGGGATGCAGGTGAAAGTGACGCCCGGCTGGAGGGATAATGCAGCGATCCTGCGCGGATTCGGTTACCGGTAAACATCAGGCATCATAATAACCATGGGCAGTATTGTTGCCATTGTAGGAAGGCCTAATGTCGGCAAGTCGACCCTGTTCAACAGGCTGACAGGATCCCGTGATGCCATTGTAGATGAGGTAAGCGGTGTCACGAGGGACAGGCATTATGGCAGGTCTGAATGGAACGGCGTTGAGTTCTCCCTCATCGATACAGGCGGGTATGTCCTCAAATCCGACGATATTTACGAGGCGGAGATCCGTAAACAGGTACAGCTGGCCTTGGAGGAGGCTGATTGTATCCTTTTTGTCGTCGATGTGACGGTGGGTATCACCGACCTGGATGAGAGCATCGGTCGCCGCCTCAGAAAACAGGATAAAAAGGTGATCCTCGTGGTGAACAAGGTGGATCATTCCGGAAAACTGATGGATGCCCATGTGTTCCACAAGCTGGGACTGGGCGAACCGTACTGTATCTCCTCCGCCAACGGCAGCGGCACAGGTGAACTGCTCGACGAGCTGGTGAAACATATCGCCGTTACACCCCCGGAGGATGAGTCGGGATTGCCTCGTTTCGCGGTGGTGGGAAGGCCCAACGTGGGCAAGTCATGCCTGATCAACACTCTTGTCGGGCAGGAACGATCCATTGTCACACCCCTGGCCGGAACAACGCGCGATACCATACATACCCGGTACAGGAAATTCAATTTCGATTTCATCATTGTTGATACGGCAGGGCTAAGGAAGAAAAATAAAGTGACCGACAATGTGGAGTTCTACTCGGTCATGCGTTCCGTCAGGGCTATTGAGAACTCCGATGTATGTTTCCTGCTGATCGATGCCACGCGGGAGATCGAGTCGCAGGACATAAACATTTTCAGGCTCATACAGAGGAACAGGAAAGGGGTAGTGGTGGTGATCAACAAATGGGACCTGGTGGAGAAAGACCACACGACGCACCGTATGTACGCCAAACGTCTCACCGGCAGGATCGCACCCTTCACCGATGTGCCGGTTGTGTATGCTTCCGCCCTCTCCCGGCAGAGGGTTTACAAAGTGCTCGAGGAAGGTATGCGTGTGTATGAGAACCGCCGGAGAAGGATCTCCACAGCCCAGCTGAACCAGTTCCTGGCCACGACAGTGGAGAAACTGAAACCCCCGTCAGTAAAGGGGAAAGCGATAAAGATCAAGTATGTTCAGCAACTCCCAACAGCAACCCCCTCCTTCGCCTTCTATTGTAACTTGCCCCAGTATATCAGGGACCCATACAAACGATTCCTGGAAAACCAGTTACGGGAACATTTCGAGCTCACGGGAGTGCCTGTTCAGCTATTCTTCCGCAACAAATAATGCATCAACGTTCGGATTTTTATTCGTATCTTTGAAGTATGAGAGAAAGCCTGCTCATCATATTACTCGTGGCAACAGGGTTCATCTGTTCATGCACCAAGATACAGACATTCTCACCTGAACCGGAGATCACATATAAGAGTTTCCGTGTTGTCGATACGGTGGAAAAAGAGTATAACCTCAAAGTTGGGTATCTCTCATTCAGATTCATTGATGGCGATGGCGATATAGGATGGGAGGATGGCGATGATCTGCCGCCCGATAACCCGGAAGGACTCAACCTGTTCTTCACCACCTACGAGATGATTGACGGGGAGTTTGTGAAGGTGCCGGATAGCTTATCCTACTCTATACCCTATTTAAAAAATGAAGGTCCCAACAAGGTGGTCAAGGGAGAGATAAAAGTAAAGATTACTTACGTTGATGATTACGACACCATCATGTATGAGTTTTTTATGATTGACAGGGCACTTCACCAGAGCAATATAGAGTCAACACCTCCCCTGGTACTGAAATAATAATCCTCACTGCTGGAAAACGCTGGCGTTTCCGGTTATACCTGGATCGCCATGAAGAGCACATCATCGATCTGAGGATGGTCACCTTTCCACTCATTAAAAGTATCACGGATGATGAGGTATTGTTCTTCCATAGGCTTATCCTGTATATTATCGAGCAGTTCCTTTAGCCGCACCATCTTGAATTTCTTCCCCAGCGGTCCGCCGAACTGGTCGGGGTAACCGTCAGAGAACATATAGATACGGTCGCCTTTCAAGAGCTGGTATTCCTGGTCGATGAATAGCTTTGAATCAAAAAATTCTCCTCCTATGGAGCTTCTGTTCCCCCTGATATACATCAGTTCATTTTTATGGGAGATGATGAGGGGGCGCATGGCAGAGGCAAAACGCAGGTGGAGGGTTGGCAGGTGTATCTCGCACACCGTGATATCCATTCCGTCGTGCGAACGTTCCGCATCAATGTTCTGGTTCAGTGTGCCGGTGATCTCGTTGTCGAGCGTGTCCAGCAGCTGGGCCGGGGTGATCTCTCTGCTCCTGGCCGTGAGGTCTTTGATCAGGGTAGCGCCAATCATTGACATGAACGCACCGGGGACACCGTGCCCGGTAGAGTCGGCACAGACAATCATGAACTTATCCTTTCCCATCCGGTCGAACCAAAAAAAATCGCCACTCACAATATCGCGGGGCTGATAAAAAATAAACGATCCAGGAAACAGTTCCTGTATCTTCCTTACCGGGGGAAGAATGCTGGTCTGGATGCGCTGTGCATAATTGATACTGTCGGTGACCTCCCGGTTTTTCACTTCAAGCTCCTCCTTCTGCTCAATCACCTCCCTGGTTCTTGCCGCCAGCTCCGTCTCCAGGTATTCCTGCAACTTTTTCTGGTTCCTCTCCCTGATCTTCACGATCACGACAAAGACGGAAATCACAAACACAATGGAAGAGATGATGAACCAGAGCTGTTTCCAGAACGGCTTCTTGACGCGTATGGACAGTGCGAGCGGTGCCTCGTTTACCACACCATCAGAATTAAAGGTTTTAAGGAGGAAACGGTAGTTCCCATCGGCGACACGGTTGTACAATGCATAGGTGGCTGTCCCCGGCTCTGACCATGTAATATCATAGTTCTCAAGCATATACTGGTATGTCACCTTTGCAGGATCGCGGTAGTTGAGGCCGAGAAAGTCAATCCTGAGCTTGTAGATATCGTACGGAAGGACTACCTCCCGGGTGAAATCCATCTCTTTATCGGACACCAGCAGTGACACTATATTGGCGAATGGTGCCGTAGTATTTTCTCTTTCCAGTTCAGGATCATACCTGACGAGCCCGTCGGTTGTCCCGATATAAACCCTTCCTGCGGCATCCTGCACCATGGTATTCCGGTTGCAGTCACCGTTAATGCCATAATCGGTCCCGTAGGAATGAATCAACATATCCTTCTTTCGGATCCGTGAGAATCCTGAACGGTGTCCCACCCATATGTTTCCACGGGTATCAACCAGGAGGCTGTAACAGTAGTTGGACAGAAGGCCTTCCTTTCGCGTAAGGTTGATCACGGTGTCATCCGTGAAACAGAACACCCCTGTACTGTTGGTTATGGCCCAGAAATCCCCGTCCTGGTCAGCAGCCATTGAATTAAACATGATACCGTGCACGTTGGTCTGAAACGTTATCCCTGCCTGTGCATTGCCTGAGGGATCGATCCGATAGAGGGCACTGGAGGTGGTTGATAGCCAAACATTTCCATCACGGTCAATGAACAGGTGATTGATATCGTTATGCGGCAGTGCCACACTGCTGGTCGTGAACTGTTTCTTCTCCCCGGTATAAATATTCATGGAGAACACCCCGTTCCTGGTGGCAAACCATACCTTATCCGTGAAGCCGGTAACGGAGCGTATGTTATTCTCCAGGTTGTTTTCCGACGCATGGATATTCCTGAAACGGGACGAACCATGCGGCATCATGTACATTCCATACATCTCAGTCCCTGCCCATACATTTCCCGCCGTATCCTTGTACACCGCGGTGATACGCCCGGGCGGCAGTCCCTGTCGTGTACTGTAAGATACCGACTCGCCGGTGGCCACGGAACGGTAGAACACCAAACCATTCTCACCTCCGATCCATAAACTTTCACCGTCGGCATGCAGCGAAAGAACATTATTACCCGTGACATCACCGGCAAGGGGAAAGACCACGAATGCTTCACTGGTAAGCATTGCAATACCGTCGCCAAACGTGGCGATCCAGATATTGCCTTCCATATCCTGGAACACCTGTTCGATGTTTCTCGCCATGAGCCCGTTCTGCTGGTTATACTGAAAGGGATTCTCCAGCGAACTGTTCCCGGGTGATATCTGCAGCCTGAAAATCCCGTTACCGTAGGTGCTTACCCACAGCTGGTGTTCATCGTCTTCGGTGACGGATTGTATATTCAACCTCCCCAGACCAAGAGTCGACGTCATGTTTTTCACGACGGGTGTACCGGTGGAATTGGGTTCCAGGTTTATGCTGTAGATATGGTCAGAAGTGCAGACCCAGTATGCATTGTTTTCCCCGCTGCCGGTAATACACTGTATCTTCTGTCCTGCCAGCTCTCTCACTTCGGAGATGAGCTCCACGGGCCCGGTATGTCCCACCTGGCGGTAGATATACAATCCGTTTCCCGTACCGATCAGGAGGTCCCATCCGCTGATCTCCATGCTGTAGATAAGATGACTCATGGCAATATGCAAGAGAGAATCGCTGC